>CAZYJG010000009.1:0-29643 GCA_964647745.1 uncultured Piscirickettsiaceae bacterium | reverse complement strand
TTTTCTCATACTGTCAGGAGTATCAACAGCATGGCTACTGCAAAGAAGCAGTCAACACTGATTGGGGGCATCAAGCCTTACAAGCCCAAGAAGGGCGAAGAGTACATGAACGAAAATCAGAAGAAGCACTTTGAGGAGATTCTTCTGGCCTGGAAACATCAACTGATGGAGGAGGTTGATCGTACGGTTCACCACATGCAGGACGAGACTGCCAACCTTCCAGACCCCAGCGACCGCGCAACACTGGAGGAGGAGTTTTCACTGGAGCTGAGAACCCGTGACCGTGAGCGCAAGCTGATTCGAAAGATCGACAAGACACTCCACGAACTGGATGGCGACGAATATGGCTACTGCGAGTCCTGCGGCATAGAGATTGGAATCCGCCGTCTGGAGGCCCGCCCAACAGCCACCCTCTGCATTGACTGCAAGGAGCTGGAGGAGATCAAGGAGAAGTCGGCGTAACCATCCCCCAGAAACAGTAAAAAGGCCGAATGTTTCAACAACATTCGGCCTTTTTATTGTGAACCCAGGGAGGCTCCTAGCTCTTCTCCTCCGTACCGGAGGTGCCAGGGCACTCCTCCCTGATCTTCAGATTGTTTGCCTTGGCAAAATCCTGGACAAATGCGTAGGCATGAGGATCCCGCTTGCTCAGTCTGTACTCAACAACCAGGCACTTTTCACCATCGATAATGCGCGGACGTGCACAATCCCGATAACTGAGACTTTTTCCCCTACCGTACTGTGCAATCTGGGAAGAGATGCGCTCAATCCAGTCACTGGGACGGAACTTCTCTCCATTCTCTCTCTGCCCTTTAATCACAGTTCGGCAATCTTCTCTCTTTTCCTCTTTTTTCTGCATAATAGAACTGTTCCTAATAAAATTTGATAAGCCACATATTCAATAATTTTAACAAATATCAATAAATCTTGCAACCCATAAATCCACCATTCCCCCCCTATCGTGGCAGATTTGCCCCCTCCCCAACCGGTGAACTCCATTTCGGTTCACTGATTGCTGCTGTTGGCAGCTACCTGGAGGCAAGGAGAAACCGTGGTGAGTGGCTACTGCGCATTGAGGATCTTGACCCCCCCAGAACCGTCGCTGGTGCCACCGACTCCATTCTCCGATCACTGGAGCGCCACCAACTGCAGTGGGACCGCCCTGTTGTTTTTCAGGGCGCGCGTACCCCCATCTACCAGGAGAGGCTGGAACAGCTGATCGAATCCGGCATGGTATTTGGCTGTCAATGCACTCGCTCACTCCTCAATGGCAACCCCATCTACCCCGGAAGGTGCAGAGAGAGGGGGCTCTCCCTGCAAGACCACTCCATCCGCCTGCGAATATCCGAAGAGACCATCCAGATCAATGATCTCTGGCAGGGAGAGCTGTCATGGAAGATGGCGGAGGAGATCGGAGATTTTGTGATCCGTCGGGCAGATGGGCTCTTTGCCTACCAGCTTGCCGTTGTTGTCGATGATTTTCTCCAGGGGATCACCCATGTCGTTCGCGGCTGTGATCTCCTTGACTCGACACCACGCCAGATCATTCTGCAGCAGCAGCTTGGGTACCTCACACCACAATATGGCCACCTCCCCATTGCAACCGGGGAGGATGGGGAGAAACTTAGCAAGCAGAATCTGGCTGCACCGCTCGACGATCAATTCCCAGCTGACAATGTTCTGATGGCGCTCCGGTTTCTTGGGCAGAACCCACCACCAGAACTGGAGGGTGCGCCACTCGGTGAGCTCTGGGCATGGGCAATCCGTGAATGGAGAGGCGAAGAGGTTCCACGAAAAAAATCGATTCAGGTAGAATCGATCCGATGAGTAGCCGTTACCACGACACCTTCAATGGCGCCTTCTCCAGCCTGCTGCAGTGGGACGATCTTGCCCGATTCTGGGACTCCCTGCGCTCCGGGAGGCTGACCGGCTGGTATATCTATGCCATCGGCGAACCCCCTCCCGTATCAGAGGTATCCAGCGAGGAGTTCCTGCAGTTCATTCAGGAGATTGACGCCCTGCTGCGGAGAGAACACCATGAACGGGTCTGCGGCATCGTCTATACCGACCAGCTGAAAGCCCCCTCGATGGTCAAGATCTATGACCCCAACAACCTCGGCCTCTCCTGTGGCTCCAGTGAGGTGCCCCCCCTCCCAGGGTGGGTCCTCTCCAGAACCCCCCCGGAGAACCTGCAGCCCCCACACCCCCTGCCAAACAACCGCAGACGCTGGTGGAGGACACTCTTCTCATGAGTGGGCCAGGGAAGGAGCCCCCAACCAAGACTGATGAGGCCGAGCTGTTTCGCAAGATGGTTGAGGGTGTACGCCCCCTCAAGGCGGATGGACGGGCAGATCTGAGATCACAGAAAAAGAGAGCGTCACAACACCGACCCCACCCAGAGCACACTACCAGGCATGGGGAGAGTGAGCCCTTTCCACTCAACGAGGAGGATCGGGTTGAACCGGAGGAGAGCCTGCTCTATGTTCGCTCCCCCCTGCCCCACTCCACCCTGCGCAAATTAAGAAAAGGGGAGCCCTGCTCCTCAATGGAGATCGATCTCCACGGATTGAACAGCCGGGAGGCCACCGAGGCGCTGGATGAGTTTCTTGTGGAGGCTGTAGCGCACAGGGTCCGCTGCTTCCACCTAATCCATGGAAAGGGGAGGCGCTCTGCTGATCAGCTCCCTGTCCTCAAGAGCCTGGTCAACCGCTGGCTGCGCCAACGGAGAGAGGTTCTGGCCTTCTGCTCGGCACGGCAACGGGATGGGGGAACCGGCGCCCTCTATGTGCTGCTGAAGAGACAACCACCTCAGGAGTAATTCACAAGCTCCCGCAACACCACGGTGGCATAACTTCCGGCAGGTAGCCAGAGATGGAGCTCCAGGGTCTGTGGGCTGACCCAGCTCCAGCGCATCTGTTTAGGCGTTAGTCGAAGAGAGCGACGATCCTGCTTCACCCTTGCCTGCTCCAATCCCCGCATCAGCTCCTCCCCACCAGAAAGGGACGAGCGCTCAAATGCCTCTGCATCTCCCGTCGTCTCCAGCGGGCCATCTCCCCAGAGAGGGGCTGTTGGATGGATATCGTGCTCCTCGATTCTGCGCAGAATCTCCTGGTCCACCCGCTCCTGATGGAAATGGGCGCGGCTTCCTGCCAGCGCATAGATGTCGCCATCAAGCGGCCTGCTCCAGGTTCCATCCTGGACCCGGGCGGCACAGACCTGATTGAAGAGCTCCGAACGCGCAGAAGAGAGCAGCAGACCACGCTCATGCCTGCCACGCGGCCGATACTCCCTCCTGAACATCTGCCGGGCACGCTCCACATTCTCACCACCACGACCAAAACGCTGCTCACCAAAATAGTTGGGGACCCCCTCTCTCCTTACCTGCTCCAGACGCCGTTCCAGCTCCTGGGGATCACCCTCGACATTGCGCAATGTGAGTTGAAAGAGATTTCCACGCAGCGCCCCCTTGCGCAGCTTCCTCCCGTGACGCCGAGCCTGAAGGACCCTCAACTGCTGTGGGGCGGCAACCTGCCCCTCCAACAGGCTCCAATCCGGTGGCTCCTGACCGGCCAGATCCACTGAGAACCACTGTCTTGTTACCGCAAAACGATCCTTCAGCCCTGCAAGCCCAACATCCCTGCGTCTGGCCCCCAGCAACCTGGCAATCATCGATGCCACCTGATCACTGTTCAGCTCCTGCTTTTCGATCTCAACCATCTGATGCTGCCCCTCACCAGAGGGGGAGAACCCAAGATCCTCCACCACACGAAAGTCTTCAGGTGTCGAGCGTATGGTTGCCGAGGCCGGGGGGATGCCATGGGCAAATGGAAGAGATCTATGCTGGGGAGAGCGTGGCAACAGCATGTACGGCAATACCCTCCTTCTGCCCAATAAACCCCAGCCCCTCGGTTGTCGTTGCCTTGATACTGACCTGCTCCAGTGCAACCCCAAGATCCTTCATCAACAACGCCCGCATCTCCTGGATATGGGGAGAGAGCTTTGGCTCCTCTGCAATCACGGTTAGATCCACATTCCCGATCCGATACCCCTCGGCATTGACCCTGGAGACCACCTCCCTGAGAAAGATTCTGCTATCCATCCCCTCATACTGCGGATCATGATCCGGAAAGAGCTGACCAATATCTCCAAGAGCTGCCGCCCCAAGCAGCGCATCACAGAGGGCATGAATCGCCACATCGCCGTCAGAGTGCGCCCTGAACCCTCTGCTGTAGGGAACCCTGACACCACAGAGCATCAGGGACTCCCCCCCATCGAAGGCATGAACATCAAAACCATGACCAACTCTCATCCGGCTACTCCTCTCTCTCTGCGCAATATCTCTTCCGCCAACAGAATATCCCCGGGGTTGGTGATCTTCATGTTCCCGGCATCCCCGGCAACCAGTTGAGGCTGCAGACCAAGTCGCTCGATCGCCTGTGCATCATCTGTTACTGCAACCCCGGCATCCCTGCTCTTCTGCAGCGCATCCTGCAACATTCCCAACCGAAACATCTGTGGCGTCAGGGCACGCCAGAGAGCGGAACGATCCACAGTCTCAATAATTTCCCCATCCGATCCTGCACGCTTGATTGTATCCGAGAGTGGTGCAGCGAGGATTCCACCTACCGGATGCTCCCATAACTGCTCAACCATGGCCTTCAGATCTCTCTCACTCAGACAGGGGCGAGCCGCATCGTGCACAAGAACCCAATCCTCTTCAGAGGCGTGGTCGGCAAGTGACTCCAGGGCGTTGAGAACGGAATCGGAACGCTCTCCTCCCCCCTCAACAACCGTGATCCTTCCGGATTGACCTGGCCACTCGATATCGTGCCACCAGTGATCTCCAGCAGCAATGGCAACCACCACTCCCTGAAGATTATCCAGCGAGAGCAGGCGGTTGATACTGTGCTGAATTACCGGAAGACCATCCAGTGAGAGATACTGCTTGGGGCGATCGGCACCCATCCGCGCGCCCACGCCAGCCGCCGGAACAATGCCCCAGATCAACGGATCACCTTTTCGCATACCCCCTCCTCATCAACCCCGGAACCAGAGTCCGCTCCACCATCCGGTGAAGAAACCACAGCAGAGACAAAGATCTCCCCCGGTTTCACCATCCCAAGGTCATTCCTGGCACGCTCCTCCAGTGCATCCCTGCCGCTCTTGAGATCAATCACCTCAGCCCGCAACTCACGATTACACCCCTCAAGACGATCATTCACCATTTTCTGCTGAACGATGGAGTACTCCATCTCCCAGACCCAGGGGATTCCCTTTTGAGAGAACCAGAGCTTGTATTGCAGTACCGCAAGCAGTAACAGGAGCCCAATGATCAGCAGACGAATATTCATCGCCTGACAGGAACCGTTAAGTCTTTCACTGCCCCTCGGTGGCTACGGTTCAGGCAGACCCCAGATGGGGAAGGTTATAGAATGCCCCCATTCCGGCATACTGTGCCTCACCACCCAACTGCTCCTCAATACGGATCAGCTGATTATATTTTGCGATACGGTCCGATCGAGAGAGAGAACCGGTCTTGATCTGACCCGCACTGGTGGCCACAGCCAGATCTGCAATGGTTACATCCTCCGTCTCGCCAGATCGGTGGGATACCACAGCTGTGTAGCCGGCATCCTTTGCCATCTGGATCGCAGCCAGTGTCTCCGTCAAAGTGCCGATCTGGTTGACCTTGATCAGGATCGAGTTGGCAATACCCTTCTCAATCCCCTCGCTCAGAATTGCGGTATTGGTTACGAAGAGGTCATCTCCAACCAGCTGGATTCTGTTGCCCAGACGCTCGGTCATCTGTTTCCACCCATCCCAGTCACCCTCATCAAGTCCATCCTCAATGGTCAGAATGGGGTACTGGTCAACCCAGCTCTCAAGCACATCAACCATTCCCGATGAGTCCAGCACCTTGCCCTCCGAGGCGAGATTATATTTCCCATCCTGGTAGAACTCGGAGCTGGCCGCATCGATCCCGATAAAGATCTCACTGCCAGCCTTGAAGCCGGCCTTCTCAACCGCCTCCAGAATCACCTCGATGGCTGCCTCATTGGAGGAGAGGTTGGGGGCAAACCCACCCTCATCCCCCACCGCCGTGTTCATCCCCTGTCCAGAGAGGACACTCCTGAGCGCATGAAAGACCTCCGCCCCATAACGAACCGCCTCTGTTACCGAACCGGCACCGACCGGCAGGATCATGAACTCCTGCAGATCAATACTGTTGTCCGCATGCTCTCCACCATTGATGATATTCATCATCGGCACCGGCATCTTGTAGGGCCCATCGGGTGTCAGATATCGATAGAGCGGGAGACCCTGCTCATTGGCTGCAGCATGCGCGGCCGCCATGGAGACCGCAAGCAGCGCATTGGCACCAAGCCGCCCCTTGTTCTCCGTCCCGTCCAGCTCGATCATGGTCTGGTCGATCTCACTCTGGGCAGTCACATCCATACCTACCAGGGCATCACGAATCTCTCCATTTGCATTGCCAACCGCCTTCAGCACCCCCTTTCCACCATAACGGGAGGCGTCACCATCACGCAGCTCCACCGCCTCGCGTGATCCAGTGGAGGCGCCGGATGGCACGGCCGCCCGCCCTACTGCACCCGAGGCGACAGCAACGTCCACCTCAACGGTTGGGTTTCCACGGGAATCAACAATCTGACGTGCAACAATATTGGTTATCTCTGACATGGCAATCCTGTTTCTCTTCTACTTGTCGTTTTGATCCAGCCCTCACCATTTCCGAGGACCATCTGCTGTTTTGTTATGGGGTTCTGTAGCCGGCTACTGCTCCTGCTCAGCAAACCCTAACCGCTTCACACTTGAATCAATGGCCATCAATGTCTCCAGCAGTGACTCCATCCTCTCCAGCGGCCATGCATTGGGGCCATCACTGAGTGCCTTGTCCGGATCCGGGTGGGTCTCCATAAAGAGTCCTGAGACACCGGCTGCAACTGCAGCCCGTGCCAACACCGGAACAAACTCGCGCTGCCCACCAGAGCTCCCCCCCTGTCCCCCGGGCAACTGAACCGAGTGGGTTCCGTCAAAGACCACCGGACACCCGGTCTCTCGCATCACCGCCAGCGAGCGCATGTCGGAGACCAGATTGTTGTAGCCAAAGCTGGCGCCGCGCTCACAGGCCATGATCTGCCCATTTCCGGTCGCTCTGGCCTTGTCGGTGACATTGCGCATATCCCAGGGAGAGAGGAACTGCCCCTTCTTGATATTGACCGGCAACCCCTGACGCGCAACACTCTGGATAAAATTGGTCTGACGACAGAGGAAGGCTGGTGTCTGCAGCACATCCACCACATCGCTCACCTCGTCCAGTGGCGTATCCTCATGGACATCCGTCAGGATGGAGACTCCAACCTGCGCCTTGACCTCGGAGAGTATCCTCAGCCCCTCTTCGATTCCGGGACCTCGGTAGCTCGACAGCGAGGTCCGATTCGCCTTGTCATAGGAGGATTTATAGATAAAGTGAATCCCAAGACGATCGGTAATCTCTTTCAGTCTGCCTGCCGTCTCCAGCGCAAGGTCCCTGCTCTCGATCACACAGGGGCCGGCAATCAGGAACAGTGGGCGATCCAGCCCGACCTCAGTGCCACATAATTGCATAAAGATATCTCCTATCCCTGACCCTGATGATACTGCAGTGCAGCAGAGACAAAGCCGCTGAAGAGCGGATGTCCATCACGTGGCGTAGAGGTAAATTCGGGATGGAACTGGCAGGCCACAAACCAGGGGTGGTCCTTCAGCTCCACCATCTCAACCAGCTCCCCATCAACAGAGCGGCCCGAGAAGATCATGCCGGCCTCCTCCAGCCTGGAAACCAGCTGGCTATTGACCTCATAACGGTGTCGGTGACGCTCCACAATCTGATCTTGACCATAGAGTGCCCGGACCAGAGAGCCCTCCGCCAACCGGCACTCCTGCCCCCCAAGACGCATGGTCCCACCAAGATCGGAACCCTCATCCCGCTGCTCGATAGAGCCATCTGCAGCAAGCCACTCGGTAACCAGTGCCACGACAGGATAGGGGGTATCCTGCTCAAATTCAGTACTGTGTGCCCCCTCCATACTGGCCATGTGGCGGGCATATTCAATGACAGCAACCTGCATGCCGAGACAGATTCCGAGATAGGGGATCTTCCTCTCTCTGGCAAACTGAACCGCAGCAATCTTACCCTCAACCCCGCGCTTTCCAAAGCCTCCCGGGACGAGGATGGCATCCAGCCCATCAAGGCATGAGATGTCACACTTCTCCAGCTCTTCCGAATCCAGATACTGGATCCTCACCTTGGTGTCGGTATGGATGCCCGCATGGATCAGGGCCTCCGAGAGGGACTTGTAAGCCTCTGTCAGATCCATGTATTTGCCAACCATGCCAATGGTCACCTCATGCCGGGGATTTTCCTGGTGATGAACTACACTCTCCCACTCGCTCAGATCAGCCTCCGGCAGATCCATCCGGAACTTGTTGACAACAATCTCATCCATCCCCTGCTGATGCAGCAGCATTGGAATCTGGTAGATGCTATTTACATCGACTGCTGAGAAGACCGCCCGCTCCTCCACATTGGTGAAGAGGGCAATCTTCTTCTTCTCTCCCTCAGGCAGGGGACGGTCGGAGCGACAGATCAGAATATCGGGCTGGATACCGATACTCCTCAGCTCCTTGACCGAATGCTGTGTTGGCTTGGTCTTCAGTTCACCGGCAACAGAGATCCAGGGCAGCAGTGTGAGATGGACAAAGAGTGCACGCTCATGCCCCACCTCAAGGCCCAGCTGACGAATCGCCTCCATAAAGGGGAGAGACTCGATATCACCTACCGTTCCGCCAATCTCGACCAAGGCAACATCCACATCACCTGCGCCGGCAATGATGGACTGCTTGATCTCATCGGTCACATGGGGAATGACCTGTACCGTAGCCCCCAGATAATCTCCCCGACGCTCCTTGCGCAAAACACTATCGTAGATCTGACCAGCGGTAAAATTGTTGTTCTTGGTCATGCGGGTGCGGATGAAACGCTCATAGTGGCCAAGGTCAAGATCCGTCTCGGCACCATCCTCTGTCACAAAGACCTCACCATGCTGAAAAGGGCTCATGGTTCCCGGATCTACATTCAGATAGGGGTCCAGTTTCATCATGGTCACCCTGAGGCCCCGGGCCTCAAGAATGGCGCCCAGAGAGGCCGCTGCAATCCCTTTCCCAAGAGAGGAGACCACACCACCGGTAATAAAGATGTATCTTGTCATAGAAGGATCCAGGAGCAGATCATGGAGGGGAGCAGGAGTGACATTCTCATGGAGTGCCATTTTCGTTTTTTTGGGGAATGCTTTCAACCAGTAATCCGGTTTCCTCCCCTTTTCCGCCCCCATCCACCCCGTCGCCCTCACCAACGGCAAAGGGGGCACAGACAAAATGGCCTACAACCTGGACCAACTCCTCCCCCACAAAGAGCAGGGGGATTCGATCCCGCTCCCACGGAGGGACTCCCCGCTCTCGCAGGATGTTCTTCAGGGTTCGGCGCTGTCTGCTGCCGGGAGGCCGGCAGCGCTCACCACCAACCCGGGACCGCACAGTAATCCACCCCCCCTGAAGCAGCCCTCTCCTGACCCCCCCTCCAACAACAGGAGCTGCCTGCAGCCCAACCCCAGAGAGGGGCCACTGCAACACCCCTTGCAGATCCCACTCGACTACTGCCGGGGATGGCATCTCCGCCCTCTCCCCCAACACAAGATGGAGGGCACACTGAAAACGACGAACCTCAACCCGCTCCCCCTTGCGATCTCTCCAGTGAACCAGCGGTTCTGCATCCTCGCGCCCACCAATAACCTCCCGGAGGATGCGGGCCAGATGTACCTCATCCGGCACGCCAACCCCATTAATCTCCAGCCAGTGGCGGATCCGCACCTTTGTCTCTACCTCAGGCTCACCATCCAGCAGCTGAAGTGGTGTTCCGGGGGGGGTATCGCCCATCAGCTCACTGCCCCATCCATCGATCAGGGTAGAGGCCTCTGCACAGTGTCGCGCACTGCGGGAGAGCGTGGATGGGGCAGCGGGCCAACGCGCCCTGAGCTGCGGCAGAATCCTGTGTCGGATATAGTTCCTGTCAGCCGAAAGCTCCTGGTTTGTCGGGTCCTCAACCCAACTCAGCCCCTCCCGGGTTGCATATTCACGCAGTGAGTGCTGCGAATAGGGGAGAAGTGGACGCAGCAACTCCCCCTGCCCCAGCACCTTTACTGCCCCCATTGCGGAGAGCCCACGGGGTCCGGCCCCACGCAGGGCCTGCAGCAGGAATGTCTCCGCCTGATCCTCCTGATGGTGTGCCGTCAGCAGCTGGTCGCCCTCCCCCATCTGGCCGTTCAGGGCACGGTATCTTGCCTCTCTTGCAGACTCCTCTGGGCTCTCTCCGGTTGCTGCAGCCGCATTGACCGATAGCAGCTGCAGAGGGACTTTCCTTTCCTGACAGAACTGCCGGCAGTGACTCTCCCACCGTACAGCATCAGGCTGAAGCCCATGGTTGACATGGATGGCCTGCAGTCGGAAGTGGAGCTCTCCGCTGTCACGCAGCTGCGTGAGCGAATGGAGCAGGACGGAGGAGTCCATCCCCCCACTATAGGCAACATGGAGTATTCCTGTGGCAGGATGGGCTTCCAGAAATGGTAGCAGCAGATGGGGAGCGAACGCTCCGTTCACCGGTTTCCCCGAAACAGCTCTCACAGGGTTGAGAGGGGCTTACTATGCACGACTCAGGCGGTCAGCTGGAGGTGAAGTTTCCATAACTCATCAGGCGCTGATATCGATCCTCAAGCAGCTGCTCCTGATCGGCTGACTGCAACTGACCCAGCTGGACCAGCAGCTGCCTCTTCAGCGCCTCAGCGGCATCCGATGGGTGGCGGTGTGCGCCTCCCAGCGGCTCCTGGACAATGGTATCAATCAGGGAGAGCTCCTTGAGCCTGGGGGCTGTCAGGCCCATCGCCTCTGCTGCATCGGAGGCCTTCTCCGCGCTCTTCCAGAGAATCGATGCACACCCCTCCGGTGAGATTACGGAGTAGGTGCTGTAGGACATCATGTTGACCCTGTCTCCAACCCCAATGGCCAGTGCTCCGCCCGACCCTCCTTCACCGATAACGGTACAGATAATCGGGGTACGCAGCCGGGCCATTACAAACAAATTCCTGGCAATCGCCTCACTCTGCCCTCGCTCCTCCGCACCCATGCCGGGATAGGCTCCGGGTGTATCGATAAATGTGAGGATCGGTATCCCGAAGCGCTCCGCCAGACGCATCACCCGCAGTGCCTTGCGGTACCCCTCGGGACGGGGCATTCCAAAATTCCGCTCCACCTTCTCCTTGGTATCCCGCCCCTTCTGGTGGCCGATAACAACCACCGGATGGTTATCGAGTCGAGCCATTCCACAGACCAGCGCAGCGTCATCCGAATAGGCACGGTCTCCATGCAGCTCATGAAAGTCCGTAAAGATATGGTCAATATAGTCCATGGTATAGGGACGTTGCGGGTGACGAGCCAGCTGTGAAATCTGCCAGGAGGTGAGCGAGGAGAAGATTGAGCGGGTCAACTCCTGACTCTTCTCCTCCAGCTTGGTGATTTCATCACTGATATTGAGGTCGCTATCGTCACCCACATAGCGCAGTTCCTCGATCTTTGCCTCCAGTTCGGCAATGGGCTGTTCAAAATCCAGAAAGTTCAGATTCATGGTCGGGTCGGCACTTTTCCTGTGATTAGGTCAATGTTGTTAACATGGCAGAACGGCATTCGGTATCCAGCTTGCCCGACCTCGTTCCTCGGTTCAGAGGACGCCATAAACCCATCCATGGGGGCTTGATGGCGGCATCCATGGCGCCAACACCTCTGAGTCTGGAGACCAAAATCCTCAAGTTAATGATATTGGCGATTAGGTGTCCTTGATATTGGCGATACTATACCGTAAAAAGGAGAGATCCCCTAACCGTAATCAGGTAGCACACTCTCCCTGCCAAGGTGCTCCCTGAGACGACGAAACAGGTTCTCACTGGGCTCAACACTCCACTCTGCACCAAGATCCATCTTGGCAACTGCCCGAGCCTGACGGTAATGGATCTGAACCGGACAGTTCCCCTCACTGAAGGGCCTCAGCAACTCCGCCAGTCCATCTGCCGGGTTGCCGTTCATCTGCTCCTCATCAAGCCGGATAATCAGCCGCTTCATGTAGCTGGCCCTTGCCCCATCGAGATTCCACAACTCCTCGACATTCATCCTCAATCCACCACTGTAGTCATCTTCTGTCACTGTCCCTCTGACAACGAGAATGGCGTCCTTCTCCAGCAGGTGACGATACTTTTCGTAGGATTCGGCAAAGAGCGTCATCTCGACCCTCCCTGTCCGGTCATCCAGCACCAGTATCGCCAATGGCTTTCCGGTTCGGGTCTTGACCACCCGCAGGGAGATCATCAATCCAGCCAGTGTGACCGCCTTATCACGATCAGAAACCAGGCTGTTGATGCGCTGACTGGTGATATGGCCCAACTCCTGCTCATATTGATCAATGGGGTGGCCAGTCAGATAGAGGCCAAGGGTATCCCTCTCCCCACTCAGCCGCTCATCCTCGGACCAGGGGGCAGTTGCCTGATAGCTGGACTCGACAGCAACCCCACCGCTCTCCTCCCCACCAAACAGATCCCCCTGGCCACGCTCCAGGTCACGCACATGCTGTTCTGCAGCCCTCATTGCATTCGATAGGGACTCCAGGAGTATTGAACGTGCGTCCGATGAGGGAGCCCCAGAGAGGGTAGGCGCAATCTCATCCAGTGCACCGGCACGGATCAGTGATTCGAGCACCCGTTTGTTGGCCTTGCGCAGATCCACACGACGACAGAAGTCGAAGAGATCCTCAAATGGGCCCCTCTGCTCCCGCTCCTCGATAATCCCCTCAATTGCCGCCTCACCAACCCCCTTGATGGCACCCAACCCATAGACCACAGTGGCACTGTCATCTACTGTAAAGCGGAACTGGCTCTGGTTGATGGTGGGTGGATGGACCTCGAGATCCATTACCCTGCACTCCTCGATCAGGGTGACCACCTTGTCGGTATTGTCCATATCAGCAGAGAGCACCGCCGCCATGAAGGGTGCCGGATAGTGTGCCTTGAGCCATGCAGTCTGGTAGGAGACCAGTGCATAGGCTGCCGAGTGAGACTTGTTGAATCCATAGCCGGCGAACTTTTCCACCAGATCAAAGATCTTCATCGCCAGCTTGCTGTCAACTCCGTTATCCACCGCCCCCTGCTCAAAGATGGAGCGCTGCTTGGCCATCTCTTCCGGCTTCTTCTTTCCCATTGCCCGACGCAGCAGGTCGGCCCCACCAAGCGAGTATCCAGCCAGAACCTGGGCAATCTGCATCACCTGCTCCTGGTAGAGGATCACCCCATAGGTTGGCTCCAGTATGGTCTGCAGGGAGTCATGCTGATACTTGCTGTCCGGATAGGAGATCACCTCACGACCATGCTTGCGATCGATAAAGTTCTCCACCATTCCGGACTCCAGGGGTCCAGGACGATAGAGCGCCACCAGTGCAACAATGTCCTCAAAGGTATCGGGCTGCAGCTTGCCGATCAGCTCCTTCATCCCTGATGACTCCAGCTGGAATACAGCCGTGGTCTGACACGCCTGCAGCAGGGCAAAGGTCTCTTTATCGGCCATATTGATCTTGTCGATCTCCAGGGCCACCTCTCCCGCTGCTGCACGCCGGGAGTTGATCATCTCAACGGCCCAGTCGATGATGGTCAGCGTACGCAGACCGAGGAAGTCAAACTTCACCAGGCCAACAGCCTCAACATCATCCTTGTCAAACTGGGTGACCAGGCCGGAACCACTCTCTTCACAATATACGGGGGTGAAGTCATTCAGGTCCGATGGGGAGATCACCACCCCACCGGCATGCTTTCCGGCATTCCTTGCAACCCCCTCCAGAGAGCGTGCAAGATCAATCAGCTCCCTGACCTCCTCCTGACTGTCGTAACGCTCTCTCAGCTCATCGGATTCATCAAGCGCCTTATTAAGCGTCATCTTGAGATCAAAGGGGATCAGTTTTGCAATGCGATCCACCATCCCGTAGGGGTGGCCCAGCACCCGTCCGACATCGCGCACCACAGCCTTTGCATTCATCCGGCCGTAGGTGATGATCTGCGAAACCCTATCAACCCCATAGGTCTCCGCAACATAGCGAATCACCTCATCCCGGCGATCCATGCAGAAGTCGATATCAAAATCTGGCATGGAGATCCGCTCCGGATTGAGAAAACGCTCGAACAGCAGCTCATGTTCCAGTGGATCCAGATCGGTAATCTTCAGTGCATAGGCCACCAGTGAGCCCGCTCCGGAACCACGCCCCGGCCCGACCGGGATCCCCTGCTCCTTGGCCCAACGGATGAAGTCGGCAACAATCAGGAAATAGCCGGGGAACCCCATCCCATTGATCACCTCCAGCTCAATCCTCAACCGCTCATCATAGGGGACACGCCTCTCTGCGATGACATCGGGGGCCAGAAACTGCTGCTGCAGACGCCACTCCAGACCCTGCTCGGACTCCTGCTGGAGAAACTGATCGATCGTCAACCCCTCCGGGATGGGGAAATCGGGCAGGTAGTTCTTTCCAAGGGAGAGCTCCACACTGCACCGCCTAGCGATCTCAACACTGTTCTCCAGCGCCTCTGGAATGTCGGAAAACAGCTCCGCCATCTCCTCGGCGCTGCGCAGATACTGTTGGGGCGAGAAGTTCTTCGGGCGACGGGGATCATCCAGGACCCTGCCGTCATGAATACAGACCCGTGCCTCATGGGCATCAAACTCCTGCTGCTGCAGGAAATGGGCATCATTGGTGGCGACGACAGGCACCCCAAACTGCTCCGCAAGCGCCACTGCTGCGTGGTTCCAATCCTCGTCTCCACTGCGTGCCGTACGTTGCAACTCCAGATAGTAGCGATCCGGAAACAGTCCAATCCACTCCTGCAGTCGCTCAGCCGCCTCCTCCTCTTCATCAGCCAGCAGCGCCTGGCCAACATCCCCACTGCGTCCACCCGACAGGGCAATCAGCCCATCTGTGGCTCCATGGAGCCACTCACGCTCAAGCTGGGGTACGCCACGATGCTGACCCTCAAGATAGGATCTGGAGATCAGGCTCTTCAGGTTTCTGAACCCCTGCCCGTTCTGGGCAAGTAGAACCAGACGAGACTCTGCACCACTCTCCGAGAGGGAGCGCAGGCGGACCTCGGAACCGATAATGGGCTTGATTCCCGCATTTGATGCGGCCCTGAAAAACTTCACTGTCGCAAAGAGGTTTCCGAGATCGGTAACGGCAACCGCCTGCATGCCCGCCGCTCTCACTGCATCCATCAGTGGGGCGATGCGAATCAGCCCACTCTCCATCGAGTATTCGGTATGGACTCTGAGGTGAACGAAGGACATCTACTTTCCCAGGATGGCCCGCACCGGACGAAATGAGCGGCGATGCTGTGCCAGAACTCCATGCTCTCTCAATGCGTCAAGGTGCTGCCGGGTGGGGTACCCCTTGTGGCGATCAAATCCATACTCGGGATGCTGCTGGTGCAGCTCCAGCATCATCCTGTCCCGCTCTACCTTGGCAAGAATGGATGCAGCACTGATTGACTCAATCTTGCTGTCCCCCTTTACAACCGCCTCTGCCGGAATGCCAAGGTCATCCGGTATGCGATTTCCATCAATCAACGCCCTGGATACCCTGCAGGAAAGCTGCTCGACAGCACGCCGCATGGCCAACAGTGAGGCCTGCAGTATGTTGATCTCATCGATCTCCTCATGTGTGGCCTCGGCAACTGCCCACCCGGTCGCACACTCCCTGATCTTGACCGCAAGGGCCTCTCTCCGTTTCGGGGTCAGCTTCTTGGAGTCGGCAAGCCCGATGATTCCATGATCTTCCGGCAGGACCACTGCAGCGGCAACCACAGGGCCGACCAGCGGCCCCCGTCCCACCTCATCGACACCCGCAACCTGGTCACTCATGCCACACTCTGTCGATTGGCATCAAACAGCTCCTCTATCCAGTCCGCAAGGTTTGAGGCGGCATCCCCACTCCCCAGCCGCTCTCTAACCAGATGGAGCCCGGCAACCATCTCTCTCCTCACCTCACCATCCTCCAACACCTCACCGAGATGAGATGCAATCCTCTCTGCACAAACTTCATCCTGCAACAGCTCCGGAACAATGCGCTCTCCGGCAACAATATTGACCAGTGAGACATGTGGAATCCTCACCATCTTTTCCAGAATCCAGTAACTCAGTGGTGAGGTTCTGTAGATCACCACCATCGGCCGGTTCAGCAGGGCCATCTCCAGTGTCACAGTACCCGAAACCGAAACAGTGGCGTCACAGGCCAGTATTGCGGTATGGGGCTCTCCAGTTACGATGGTAAGTGGCAGGGCACTGGCCGCCACCTCAGCCAGGGAGAAGAGTTCAGCGGGAAGCTCTGGCGCACGGGAGAGGATAAACTGCAACTCAGGGTTCTGTTGCGTCATCCGTTTTGCACACTCCAGCAACGGATCGAGCACCTGCGACACCTCACCCGATCGACTTCCCGGAAAGAGCCCAATGGTCACCCTTTCAGGGTTGATGCCAAGCCGCTCTCTTGCCTCTGCATGGGAGAGGTCTGAGACCACCTTGCCGACCAGAGGATGCCCCACATAGCGGACCGAAACCCCGGCATCCGCGTAGTAGGGGACCTCAAATGGAAAGATCACCGCCATATGGTCGACACGCTTTGCGATCTTGTTGATTCTCCCGCTTCTCCATGCCCAGACCTGTGGACTGATATAGAAGAGCACAGGAATGCCCAGCCGTTTTGCAGTCTTTGCCAGCAGGAGATTGAACCCCGGGTAGTCGACCAGCAACAGCAGATCGGGTGGGTTACTGCGCAATTCACGGCGCATCCTCCTCAACACACCGTAGAGAAAGGGGAAGTGGCGGACTATCTCAATGATCCCCATGACGGCCATCTTCTCCATGGGGACCACTACCTCACAGCCTTCTGCCTCGGATCTTGGCCCCGCAATCCCGTAGAAACGGGTGGGGCTGTGTCTTCGCCGCACCATCTCGCCGATCAGGCCTGAGAGGTGCAGATCCCCTGATGCCTCCCCAGCAACCACCATCACCCGATGGGGGTGCAGGCTGGTGGCCGTGTGGTCAGAACACACTACGGATTACATCTGTGATCTCCGCTACCCTCTCATCCTCCAGCTCCGGATAGATAGGCAGGGAGAGACACTGGGAAGCCACCTGCTCGGTCACCGGAAGGGATAGCCCCCTGCAGCTCTCTGAAAAGACCTCCTGCTGGTGCAGTGGAACCGGATAGTAGATTGCATGGCCGATCTCTGCAGTGGCCAATGCCTCCATGATCTTTTCGCGCTGCTCAGAGAGCAGGGTGTATTGGTGGTAGACATGGAGCCCAACCCCATCCTCATGGGGGATCGTGACTGGAAGCCCCTCCAGGCCTGCGGCATAGCCCCTGGCAACCCGTCTGCGATTATCGTTGTACTCATCAATCATCGGCAGCTTTGCCCGCAGCACCACTGCCTGCAGTTCATCAAGACGGCTATTGAAGCCAATCTCGGAGTGGTAGTAGCGGACCTTGCTGCCATGGTTCCTCAGGCTCCTCAGCTGCTCCGCAATCTCTGCTGAGTTGGTGGTCACAAGCCCGCCATCTCCATAACAGCCAAGATTCTTGCTGGGGAAGAAGCTGAAACATCCCGTATCACCAAAGGCGCCCGTCTGCACCGATCCGCTGGCTGTCTCAACGGTTGCCCCAAAGGATTGGGCACAATCCTCTACCACACGAATGTTCCTTGCATCACAAAGGGCCATCAATGCAGGCATATCAACCGGCTGGCCAAAGAGGTGAACCGGAATCACCGCCCGGGTTTTGGGTGTGATTGCCGACTCAACCGCATTGAGATCGATATTGAAGGTTTGGGGGTCAATATCGACAAATACCGGGGTGGCCCCAACATAGTCAATGGCCTCGGCAGTGGCAATGAAGGTGAACGGGGTGGTGATCACCTCATCCCCCTCACCCACCCCCGCTGCAACCAGTGCCAGGTGGAGTGCATCGGTACCACTGGCGACACCCACTGCATGCCCTACACCAAGATAATCTGCAGCCTCCCTCTCAAATGCCTGTACATTGGGGCCCAGGACAAACTGGGTTGCCTCGAGCGCAGCCAGCATGGCCGGTTCCAGGGCTGACTTAAGCGTCTGATACTGCGCCTTCAGGTCGACCATCGGTATCATCACGAATCTCCTTTCTGCACGCTGCCCACTGACAGCGGTTGATCGATAATCTGTTCATTGATTCTCAATGCAGTCTCCAGCGCCCGTCTCCCCTCCTCACCACGTACCAGTGGACGCTCTCCACTCTGAATCGAGTGGAGAAATGCCTTGATCTCCTCCATCAGTGCATCTCCACTCTCAAATGTGGAGAGATCGGCCTGTACCGCACTGAGGTCCGTGATCTGGTCGCTGTAGTCCTTCTTGTGGTAGACCGCCAGTGTCCTCTCCTGAAAATCGACCACAATGTAGGCATTCTGCTGGAAGACCCTCATCTTGCGTTCACTCTTGGTGCTGACCCTGCTTGCCGTTACATTGGCGACACAGCCATTCTCGAACTCGACCCGAGCGTTGGAGATATCGGTCTCATCCGTCAACACAGGGACCCCAATTGGGGAGATCCTGCGAATGGGTGAATCCACAAGATCCTGTATGATATCGATATCGTGGATCATCAGATCCAGAATCACACTCACATCCGCCCCTCTTGGATTGAATGGTGCCAAGCGGTGTGATTCGATAAAGAGCGGCTCCTCCAGCACTGAGGAGAGTGCCTGTACCGCAGGGTTGAAGCGCTCCAGATGGCCCACCTGTAGCAGTGCACTGTTTCTACGCCCCCTCTCAATCAGATCCTCCGCCTGCTCTACAGTAACCGTTATCGGCTTCTCCAGCAGCACATGAATCCCGTGATCGAGGAAGAAGCTGGCCACCTCATGGTGCAGCTGGGTCGGGACCACAATGCTCACTGCATCAACCTCACCCACCAGCGTGGTGTAATCCTCCACCCAGCGGGTATTGAGTTCATCTGCAACACGCTCACCCTGCTCGCGATTGATCTCTGCAATCGCAACAAGATCACTCGACTCCAGTGCGGCATATTTCTGTGCGTGAAAACGCCCCAGATAACCGGTTCCAACAACTGCTGCCCTGATCTTCTCCATACTGTTATCCACCACCTCTTATAATGCCTGCCTTGCTATCCCGGTGCTGCTGCACAAAACCGAGCAGTGGATTCAACTCCTGATGCTCCTCTGCCATTGCAGCAACCTCACCAACCACCTCATCCAGTGGTTGATGGCCACGGAAGAGCAGTTTGTAGACCCTTTTCATTGCCTGCAGTGATTCACCACCAAACCCATTGCGCCTGAGCCCCACCATGTTGAGATTTACAGGACGGGCAAGGTTTCCGGAGACCAGCAGATAGGGAGGGATATTCTTATTAATTGCACTCCCCATGGTGGAGAAGACATGGGACCCAATCGTCAGGAACTGACTCACCAGGGTGAAGCCGCCAAGAATGGCATGGTCATGGATGGTGACATGGCCTGCCAGTGAGGCGTTGTTCACCAGAACCACATGGTTATGGATGATGCAGTCGTGAGCGATATGGACATAGGCCATGATCAGGTTATGGTCACCAATCCGGGTGACCCCACCACCACCAACTGTTCCACGGTTTACCGTGCAGGACTCCCGAAAGGTGTTGTCATTACCAATCTCCAGTCGCGTGGGTTCTCCCTTGTACTTCAGATCCTGCGGTGCCTCACCAATCGAGGCAAACTGATAAATGTGGTTCCTCTCACCAATCGATGTCGGCCCCTTGATCACCACATGTGACTCTATTCGGCTCCCTGCACCAATGGTGACATCGGCACCAATTATCGAATAGGGGCCGATCTCCACATCATCAGCAATATCCGCTGACTCATCAACAATCGCGGTGGGATGAATCACCCGTCAAGCTCTTTTTCAGCGCACATCAGGTTGGCACTGGCAACCACCTCACCGTTGACACTGGCCACCCCCTTGAACTTCCAGACATCCCGGATACGGCGCTCCAGCTCCACCTCCAGGATCAGTTGGTCACCCGGCTCCACCGGCTTTCTAAAACGGGCCTTGTCAATGCCGACAAAGTAGTAGAGCGAGTTCTCTGTTGGCAGATCTCCCGTGGTCTTGAAGGAGAGAATCCCGGTGGCCTGTGCCAGCGCCTCCATGATGAGAACCCCGGGCATTACCGGAACATGGGGAAAGTGCCCCTGAAAAAAGGGCTCGTTGATAGTGACATTCTTCATCGCCCGCAGGCTCTTGCCCACCTCAAAGTCGAGCACCCGATCCACCAGGAGAAAGGGGTAACGGTGGGGGAGGTGTCTCATCACCTCATTGATATCCATCTGGCTCATTGCTCTCTATCCTTCACTTCTCTGTTGTTTTTTCATGGGCAGCCAGCTGGTCTCCAAGTATGGCCACCCTCTTCTCCACGGCACGCAGCCGCTGCATGGACTCATTCAACTTCCGGAACTGCACAATGTTTCGGCGCCATTTCCGGTTGGGGTCTGCAGGTGTTGCAGAGGAGTAGAGCCCCGGTTCTCCTATCGAACGGGTGATCAATGTCCGTGCTGTACAGTGTGTGCCATCAACAATCTCAAGGTGCCCCACAATTCCGGCCTGGCCACCGAAGGTACAACCAGAGCCAATCACTGTGCTTCCGGCAATCCCGACCATGGCAGCCATTGCACTATCCGCACCAACCTGGACATTATGTGCAATATGGACCAGATTATCGATCTTCACCCCATCTCCGATCACCGTATCCTCCAGGGCACCCCGATCGATGGTGCTGTTTGCACCGATCTCAACACGATCACCGACAACCACCCGCCCCAGCTGCGGAATCTTGACCCAGTGCCCCTCCTCACTGGCAAAACCGAAACCATCACTTCCCAGTACTGCGCCGGGGTGAATAATACACTCCTCCCCCACCACTGTTCCTGCCATCAATGAGACATTTGCCATCAGGCGGCTCCCCCGCCCAACACTGCATCCCTCTCCAATAACAGACCCGGGGCCGATATAGACGGAGTCACCGATATCCGCACCTTTCATCACCACACTCTGTGGCCCCACCCACCCCCCACCAGCTATGGTGGCAGATTCATCAACGACTGCTGCCGGGTCAATCCCCCTTTCTGAAAAGATGAATGGGTGGAGGATTGTGGTGGCCTTTGCATACCCCAGATAGGGGGCCTCCATCAATAGCCGATTCCCACTGAATTGGTCCTGCTGATCTGGATGCATGATGACGGCACTGGCACCCGTTGTCGCAAGCTGGGAGCTGAACTTTCCTGAAGAGAGGAACGAGATCTCCCCCTCTGCTGCATGGTGCAGTGGTGCCACCCCGCCAATCTGGCACCCTGGATCCCCCAGCAGCTCTGCCCCGATTGCCTCTGCCAGTCTACCCAGCTGGATCTCCATCGGTTGTGACATTCAATCAGGGGGTTTCTGCAGCGCTGTTATTGCCGGCCTGATCCGGAAGTGACTTCAGGGCATTCAACACCTTAAGAGAGATATCTGCAGCAGGAGAGGCAAAGATGACTGACTCATTTACAATCAGATCAAACTGCTCCTCCCGCGCAATCCGGTCAATCATCCGGTAGACCAGCTGCTGCAGCTTCTGGAGCTCCTCGGCCTGTGCAATTCTGAGATCCTCTCCATACTCTTCATCCATCAGCTTCAGCTCACTGCTGCAGGAGCGGATCTTGCGGAGCATTCTCTGCTGCTGCTGCTTGCTCAGCGCTACTGCCTCTCGCTCAAGCTCCTTCTCCATCTTCTTGCAACCCTTCTGAAAGTCAAGAATCTCCGTCTTTCTATCCCCAAAGGCCATCTCCAGCCGCTGGGTTGCCGCTGCGGCCTGGGGGACCTTCTGCAACAGCAGATTGATATTCACAAACCCGATCTTGCTCCCCTCGGCATGCGCCCCGGAAACTGCAAGAAGCAGCATCCACAGTACGATTATTGCTCTTTTCATCTCTATCCCCTACCCCTACTCACTAGAACATCTTCCCCATCATGAACTGGAAAGACTCCAGATCATCACCCGACTCTTTCTTCAATGGTGTCGCCCAGCTGAAGCTCAGGGGGCCGACAGGAGAGAGCCATTTTGCCGTTACCCCAATGGATGACCTCATCTCACTACCCAGATCGCCTACAGAGTTAGCCACTGATCCCATATCGATAAAACCACTGACCCTGGTTGATTTCAGATCCTCAAGGAAGGGGACTGGCAGGATCACCTCGGCATTGAGAACCCCCTTGAGATCCCCTCCAACCGCATCACCAGAGGCGTCAACCGGACCAATCGAGTTCCCCTTGAATCCACGCACAGAGCCTTCACCACCTGTATAGTAACGGTTGAAAAAGGGCAGAGAGTTCTGATCCCCATAACCATCACCCACACCAATATCCCCCTTCAGCAGCAGAGTGAACTCATCCGTAATGGGGTAGAAGAGGTCATGTCGATATCCCACCTTGTAATACTCAATACCACCTGGGGTCCCCATCTCTGCCCTGAAGCGCTGGAAGCCTCCCTCATCCGGAAAGATGGCGCGGTTACGACTATCCCTGCTCCAGCTTGCAGTCAACTCCAGCACATTGAATGAACTCCCCTCTGCAGTGAGGAATGTATCACAATCACTGTTTGTCGATGTGGTTCCACAGGTTGTGTTATCCATGAACTGGGGCTCAAAGCCGATAAAGAGGCGCTCATACTCACTGGTTGGGATCCCCAGATCGATGTTCGCACTGATCGTATCAAAACTGTAGTCGCTAACCGAATCGGATGAGTCCTTCTTCCTGTAGTGGATCCCCCACCCCAAACTGATCCCATCCTCCGTGTAGTAGGGGTCACGATACCCAAAACCGTATGCAGTCTCTGTTTCGCTGTTATTGAACTCAATATCAACGCTCTTTCCCGACCCCATGAAGTTGTTCTGCTCAAGATTGAGATCAAAGACCATGCCACTGGTCGAGGAGTACCCCATACCCATCATCATGCTGCCGGTGGACTTCTCCTCAACCTGATAGTTCAGCTCCACCTGATCGGTAGTCCCTGGCACCGGTACCGTCTCCACAGTAATATCCTCGAAGTAGCCGAGCTTGCGGATCCGGGTCTGTGAACGCTCCACCTCCTGGTTGGAGAAGCGGCTCCCCTCATACTGGCGCATCTCACGACGAATCACCAGATCCTGGGTCTTGGTATTTCCCACAATATTGACCCGATCCACATAGACCCGGTTCCCGGGGTCAACAAAGAAGGTCAGATTCACCAGGTGACTCTCCTCATCCAGCTCCGGAATCACATTGATATTGGCAAAGGCGTATCCATCCTCACCGAGTCGATTGGTCAGCGCCTCATTGACTGCAACGATCCCCTTGCGTGAAAACACCTCCCCCTCACGCAGTGATATCAGGCTCTGCAGCTCCTCTCGCTCCACTACCATCTTCCCGTCCAGCTCAATATTCCCCAGCATGAACTTCCCACCCTCACTCATGTTGATGGTGATATAGATCTCCTGGCGATCCGGGGTGATCGAGACCTGTGCAGAGTCAATCTCAAAATTGATGTAACCACGATCCAGGTACCAGGAACGGAGGGTCTCCAGGTCCCCGGCCAGCTTCTGCCGGGAGTAGCGATCACTTTTAGTCAGAAAGGAGAGCCACCCACCAGTATTGAGCTGGAACAGGTCTCTCAACTCATCGGTCTCAAATGCCTGGTTCCCAATCAGGGTAATCTGACGAATACGGGCACTCTCCCCCTCACTAAGCTGAATCCGTACAGCAGAGCGGTTACGCTCCAGAGGTGTGATGGTTGTCTCAATCTCAATCCCATAGCGCCCCATCCCCAGATATTGACGTCGCAACTCCGCCTCAATTTTGTCCAGTAGCGCCCGATCCAGCACACGCCCCTCCGTCAGACCAATCCCCTTCAGCCCCTCCTTGAGCTGTTCGGTCTTGATCACCTTATTCCCCTCAATCGTAATATCGGCGATTGCCGGACGCTCAATCACTGAAACCAGGAGCACTCTCCCCTCCTGCTCCAGGCGTACATCCTTGAAGAATCCGGTCTTGAAGAGCGACTTGATGGCAGAAGCCGAGCTGCGCGAGGTGAGCTCGTCACCAACCCTCAACGGCAGATAGTTGAAGACGGTTCCGGCAGCAATCCGCTGCAGCCCCTCCACCCGAATATCCTCGATCACAAATGGCTCAAAGGCCCATGTCAGTGAGGAGAAAAGCGTCAAAAAGAGAGAGAAAACAATACGTTTTATCATTACGAAGAATAGCTGACTGTTCACAATAGACGAAGTAGATCATTGTATAGTGCCAGTGACATCAATCCAAGAATAAATACGATCCCCAGACGCTGCCCCAGGGCCATTGCCCGCTCCGACAGGGGGCTGCCCCGCACCCACTCCAGAAGGTAGTAGAGTAGGTGCCCTCCATCCAGTATCGGTACCGGCAGCAGATTCAGCACCCCAAGACTGACACTGACCAGTCCGAGGAAGGAGAGAAATGGAACCACCCCACTCTCCATCGAGCTTCCTGCGTAACGGGCAATGCTGATTGGCCCACTCAACCCATCCGTCGATGTAGAGCCAACCACCATCCGACCCATCACCTGCAGGGTCATGGAGGTCATCTCCCAGGTCTTGCTGGCCCCACGCAGCAGTGCCTCAAGCGGCCCGTATTGAACCTCCCGAAAGAACGCCTTGCGATACTGGCCGAGCTCAACCGAGGCACCAATTCTGCCAATGGTCTTGCCCTCTGCAATCACTGCCACCGGGGTCACCTCCAGTGGGAAAACCACACCATCACGCTCTATACTCAACTGGAGGCGCTGCTCGGGACTCTGCTGTATCCACTCGACCCACTCCTGCCAGGAGTGAATCTCCTCCCCCTCCACACTCAACACCAGATCTCCAGCCTCAAGCCCGGCCTCCTCGGCCGCCCCTCCCGGTGTCAACTCCCCCACCCTCGGGGGGAGCAGTGGGCGCGCCATGGTAAAACCCAACTGCTCCAGCAGCTCCAGCCCCTCCGGAATCTGTTCTCCAAAGGGGTTCTCCAGCCGATACTGTCGATCCACACCCGAACTGGAGACTGCATCCAGTGTGATCTGCTCCCCCAACACCACTGCACCAAGCATCTCCTCCAGCGCCTGCTGCCAGATGCGTGCCGGTTCACCATTGACGGAGAGAATCTCATCCCCTGGCTCCATCCCTGCCACTGCAGAGAGAGAGCCCTCAACGACATCCCCAACAATGGGCTTCATCCCGCTCACACCAATCATCTGGATAGCGGCAAAGGCAAACAGTGCAAAGACAAAATTGAAGAGCGGACCTGCAGCAACAATCGCTGCCCGGGAGGGCAGTGGCTGTTGATCAAATGAACGGTGGGAATCAGCCTCCGGGACCTCCTCCTCTCCCCCCTCCCCCAGCATCTTCACATACCCACCCAGAGGGAGTGCAGCAATCACATACTCCGTCCCATCCTGTTTTCCTACCCACGTCCACAGCGGGCGGCCAAAGCCAACAGAGAAGCGCAGCACCTTGACCCCAACACGGCGCGCCACCCAGAAGTGGCCAAACTCATGGACTGTTACCAATATTCCAATCGCCACGATAAAGGCGAGAAGCGCATAGAGGCCGGAACCCATCAATGGATACTCCTGACAAATCCGGCAGCAAGATCACGTGCATCACGGTCGATGGAAAAGAGCTGATTCAGATCATCCACCTGCTCAACCGAAACAGCACCCAGTGTCTTCTCGATCACCTGAGCAATCTCCATATATCCAATCTGTCCCTCAAGAAATGCATCAACAGCAATCTCATTGGCGGCATTCAGTACAGCAGTTGCGCTCCCCCCCTCTCTCATCGCCTCAATGGAGAGCTGCAGACAGGGATAGCGCTCGAGGTCAGGCTGCTCAAAATCGAGTCGTGCCACATCAAACAGATCCAACTCCTCCACCCCAGAGACCATCCTCTCCGGCCAACCCAGCGCATGGGCGATCGGTGTTCTCATGTCGGGATTTCCCATCTGCGCGAGAACCGATCCATCACTGTACTGCACCATGGAGTGGATGATGCTCTGGGGATGAACGACCACCCGAATCTGTTCCGGCGCTGCACCAAACAGCCAGCAGGCCTCAATGAACTCCAGTCCCTTGTTCATCATGGTTGCAGAGTCAACCGAGATCTTTCTCCCCATGCTCCAGTTGGGGTGGGCAATCGCCTCTTCTGGCAGCACCGATCCGAGCGTCTCGATCGGGCGTTGACGAAAAGGGCCTCCAGACCCGGTCAAAAGGATTCTGGTAACCCCCTCTGGAAATTCCCCCAACGTCCCCTGCTGCGGCAGACACTGAAAAATTGCATTGTGCTCACTATCAATGGGGAGCAGTTCCGCCCCACTCCTGATCACCTCTCCCATGAAGAGGTGCCCTGCCATCACCAGTGCCTCCTTGTTGGCCAGCAAGATACGCTTGCCGGCGCGAACTGCTGCCAGCGTTGGGCGCAGCCCTGCTGCCCCCACAATGGCGGCCATCACCTGATCCACTGCCGGGTCGGATGCCACCTGCTCCATCCCCTCGGTCCCGGAAAGGACAACGGTATCCGGGCTGATCGACTGAAGTTGCTGCTCTAGCTGTTCGGCCCCATCGGCAGTAGTGACTACTGCATAGTCAGGATGAAACTGGCCACACAACGCTGCCAGAAGATCAATCTGGGAGTGGGCAGTCAATGCAACCACCCGATAACGGTCGGGGTGGCGGGCAATCACATCCAGCGTACTGCTGCCGATAGAGCCCGTTGCCCCCAAAATGGCAACCCCCTGCTGCTCGCTACTGCCCATCAGAAACCTCCGGAGATCAGCAGCAGATAGAGAAAAATGGGTGCCGCTGCGGTCAGGCTGTCCACCCGATCGAGGATTCCACCATGGCCGGGAATCAGGTTGCCACTGTCCTTGATCCCCACACTGCGTTTGTAGGCGCTCTCCACCAGATCCCCAACAACCGAAAAGATCACCACCGCGGCCATGAAGAGGAGAAACAGTGGAACCCCCAGAGCAGACCACCCCATCAGGAGATAGGCTGTCGCTGCAACCAGCAGGGAGAGTGCAACCCCCCCGGCCAGCCCCTCAATACTCTTGTTTGGGCTCACGTTGGGGGCCAATTTTCTCTTCCCGAAACGCCTTCCCACCAGATAGGCACCAATATCTGCACTCCAGATCAGAAGCAACAGAACCAGCAGCAGCACAACCCCCTGCTCCTGCTGGTGAATCAACTCTATGGAGCGCCAGGCGGGGATCAGGATGACCACACCCACCAGATGACGCACAACCGAAGTGAAGAGCCACCCGGTCTTCTCTGGAAAGCGCCACAGCCAGAGAAGGGCACCCCCCCACCAGAAGAGGGCCACCCAGAGCAGCCAGCCAACCGAAATGAAACGGCTGCCGTAAAACAGTGCCAAGAGCACAAACAGATACTCAAGATGGGGCCAGAGGCGGGTTTGGCCCGCAAGCCGCCCCCACTCCCACGCTGCCGGCAGAAGCAGAAGCGCAAGCAGAATGGAGAAACCATCCCCCTCGAGAAAGAGAATGGCCAGTAGCAGCAGTGGCCCAAGAACCAGGGCACTGATGGTGCGTTGCATAAAGGATGAAAGTGCCATCAGTACTCTAACCCTCCTCCTGGAGCTGGTCGCCGGTACGCCCAAATCTGCGCTGGCGCCCGCCAAAGGATGCGATTGCCGTCTCCAGTGCAGAACGGTCGAACTCCGGCCAGAACAGGTCGGTAAAATAGAGCTCGCAGTAGGCCATCTGCCAGAGAAGAAAATTACTCACCCGCTGCTCCCCCCCTGTACGGATAAAGAGCTCCGGCTCCGGCAGGTCACTCAGGGAAATCCTCTGCTGCAACATCTCCTCCGTGATCTGTTCGGGCCCCAGAGTGCCTTCAGCCACCTCCCGGCAGAGCTGATTGACGGCCTGCGTGATATCCCAGCGCCCGCCGTAGTTTGCAGCAATATTCAGTGACAGCTTTGTGTTCTCCCGGGTCAGTCTCTCCGCCTCCGAAATGGCGCTCTGGAGTTTCTCGGAGAACCGGCCCTTGTCGCCAATAACACGGAGGCGAACCCCGTTCCTGTGGAGGCGCTTGACCTCCCTCTTCAGGGATGAGAGAAACAGGTCCATCAGGAAGGAGACCTCCTCCTGGGGGCGTTTCCAGTTCTCGGTACTGAAGGCAAACAGGGTCAGGGCATCAACCCCAAGATCCACGCAGGCCTCAACTGCAGATCGAACCTGCTCCACACCCCGCTTGTGCCCCCAGAAGCGGGGACGATTCTGTTGGCGCGCCCAGCGTCCATTGCCATCCATCACGATGGCAATATGGCGCGGAATGGGTTGTCCTGGGGAGATTGTCACCGGTTAGCGGGCGAGGAGGAGATCAGATCTCCATCAGGTCGGCCTCTTTGGCCTGAACCACCTGATCCACCTCGGCAACATGACGGTCCGTCAGCTTCTGAACATTCTCGATTGCGCGGTGCTCCTCATCCTCGGAAATCTCTTTCTCCTTCACCAGATCCTTGAAGTCCCCATTGGCATCACGGCGAATGTTGCGGATTGCCACCTTGGCAGACTCTCCCTCCTGCTTGACCACACGCACCAGATCGCGACGGCGCTCCTCAGTCAGAGGAGGAAGGGGGATCCGTATCGTGGTCCCTGCCGTTGCAGGGTTGAGCCCAAGATCGGACTCCATGATCGCCTTCTCTACCGGCTGGACCATGGTTTTTTCCCATGGAACCACGGTCAACGTACGTGCATCGGTGGCCGTGATATTGGCCACCTGGTTCAGTGGTGTCAGACTGCCATAATAGTCGACACTGATCTGCTCCAGCAGACTGGGGTGGGCACGACCAGCCCGCAGTTTTGAGAGCTCCCCCTTGAGGGACTCCACACTCTTCGCCATACGGTCATCCGCATCCTGCTTGATCTCTTCAATCATCAGAGTTCCTTTCCATCATTCTATCCACAAGCCATAAACTCACGAAGAGGGGGTTACCAGTGTCCCCTCATCCTCACTCAACAGGGCACCACGCAACCCTCCCGGGCGCATCATGTTGAAAACCCGGAGGGGCATCTCATGTTCCCGGCAGAGAACAATTGCGGTCAGATCCATCACCCCCAGCTTCCTCTCAAGCACCTCATCATAACTGATTCGGTGGATCAGTGTTGCATCGGGATCCCGAACCGGATCAGCCGTATAGACCCCATCCACCTTGGTGGCCTTCATCACCACATCCGCCCCCACCTCAATCCCCCTCAGGCAGGCTGCAGTATCTGTTGTAAAGAACGGGTTTCCGGTTCCCGCCGCAAAGAGCACGACCTCCCCCGACTCCAGAGCCGAGATTGCATCACGCGTATTGTACTCGTCACACACCTTGGAGATCTTGAATG
>CAZYJG010000008.1:0-29905 GCA_964647745.1 uncultured Piscirickettsiaceae bacterium | reverse complement strand
AGAAGGCTGCACCGAAGAAGAAGGCTGCGCCCAAGAAGAAGGCAGTAGCCAAGAAAAAGGCCGCACCCAAGAAAAAGGCGGTAGCCAAGAAGAAGGCAGCACCCAAGAAGAAGGCGGTAGCCAAGAAAAAGGCTGCACCAAAGAAAAAGGCGGTAGCCAAGAAGAAGGCAGCACCGAAGAAGAAGGCTGCACCAAAGAAGAAGGCAGCACCGAAGAAGAAGGCAGTAGCCAAGAAGAAGGCTGCACCGAAGAAGAAGGCAGCTCCGAAGAAAAAGGCGGCTCCGAAGAAGAAGGCGGCTCCGAAGAAAAAGGCTGTAGCCAAGAAAAAGGCAGCTCCGAAGAAAAAGGCAGCTCCGAAGAAGAAGGCAGTAGCCAAGAAGAAGGCTGCACCTAAAAAGAAGGCAGCGCCCAAGAAGAAGGCGGCAGCCAAAAAGAGGGCGAAGAAAAAGTAACGCCTAATTGGACCATTTCCCCCATACCGTCACAGAGGCGGCGGTATGGGGCTTTTGTCGTTGAGAGTTTCTGATGCCCTACTATCTGTTTAAGATGTTCCCCAGCCGCGAGGTTGAGGTGATTGAGCACCATGAGAAATATCGTGATGCCCGTGACCGAGCCCGTTCAATGCGAAAGGAGCTCACTGTCTCTGATAACTATCAGGTCAAGATCATCTATGCTGCCAATGAACAGGCAGGAGCAAAATTACTGACCACGGAGCGTGAGCCAGTCCCCTGGGGTGATGATTAGGAGGAGGGTCTCCCTATAGCTGTTGCCACAGTTTCCTGAGCCGGTCCGCTGAGACCGGCTTTTTTGTCCCCAGCTCCTGGGCAAAGAGGGAGACCCGGAACTCCTCCAGTAGACATCGATACTCAATAAATTGTGGAGACTGGTTCTCGTGAATTCGTTTTTCGAATGGATCCCAGAAGGGGGCAAGCTGTTGTGCGCGCTGACGATCTGCCTGTGGATTCTGTTTCAGCTTCTCCAGCCGTTTCTCTGCTGCGTGAAGATAGCGTGGCAGCTCCGGTAGCCACTCTGCGGGGGTCTGTCGGAGAAAGTGGGGGTAGATCAGTGTCTCCAGGTGGCTCTTGATCTTGCTGTAGGTCATCAGGTGGGCGGGTGACACACTCCCCTTGAGCTGCCTCATCAGATTGTGGTGTCGCCTCAGCACCTCCTCGGTGATCCTGCCGTAGCGCTGCAGCTGCTGCGGCAGGGTGGCGAGGGCATCCTCGCAGCGCTGCTGGTATTGTTCCCGATCTCTTGGAAGAGTGGGGCTGTCCCCAAATAGTGCCTCCATCGCCGCGGTTGTCAGCAGATCCTCGATCAACTCCTCGCAACGCCCGAGAGAGAGATAGTGGAGGCAGAGTCCCTGCTGCTCCAGATTCTGACTCACCAGGGCACGAATATTCGACTGCTGCTCCTGAAGAAAGAGTGCGGTGATCCCGTTGCGGCCCTCAATTTCCGCTCGCTCCGGTGTCTCCAGTAACTGCAGCGAGATCTCTTTTCCCTTGCGTAGCAGTGCCGGGTAGAGGGTGATCACAATCCCGTGTCGCTCTACCTCAACCGACTCCGGCAGTGGCCCAAAGTCCCATCTGGTGACAGCGGTCCGCTCCAGCGGATGGGCGGTGGGTTTTCCCTTCTCGACATGCTGCCCTCTGTTGGGGGTATGGGCCGGTTTGGAGGAGGGGCTCTGCTGCAGCTCCTGCAGATCCCGTCCACTCTGTATGACCCTACCCTCGGCATCGATCACCTGAAAGCGCATTTTGAGATGGTCGGGCGGGGTGACCTCACTCCAGATCTGCTCCGGCAGGGTGACCCCGGTCATATGGCGTAGCCGGGCGGCGATCTGTGCACGCAGTGGATCGCCATTGGGGTCAAGTGCCGGGAGCAGCGCATCGGCAAAATCGGCTGCCGGAACAAAGTTGCGCCGCCACTGCTTGGGCAGTGCGCGCAGCATTGCCACCACCCGCTCATGCAGCAGCCCCGGCACCAGCCACTCAAAGCGCTCTGGCTCCATCTGCGATAGCAGTTCGCTGGGGAGGGTCAGTGTCACCCCGTCACTCTCACTGTCGGGCTCAAAATGGTAGCTCAGTGGCAGTCTGGCCGGGCCGATGGTGAGATGGTCCGGGAATTGCTCACTGTCCCGCACCGACTCGGCATCGTGCTGCATCAACAGCTCTTCGGTCAGATAGAGCAGCGAGGGGTTCTCCCTCTCCGCCCCCTTGCGCCACTTCTCGAAGGTGGGGGCGGAGTAGACCCCAGCCGGGATGCGCTCATCGTAGAACTGGTAGAGGGTCTCATCATCAGCCAGAATATCGCGGCGGCGGGACTTCGCCTCCAGAGACTCGATCTGCTCAATCTGCTTGCGGTTTCTGGCGAGAAAGCTGCCGCGTGTGTGCAGCTCCCCCTCCACCAGCGCAGAGCGGATAAAGATCTTGCGCGACTCCTTCGGATCAATCGGCCCGTAATTGGTCTTGCGTCGCGAGATGATGGGGATGCCATAGAGGGTGACCGTCTCAAAGGCGGCCACCTGTCCCCGCCGCTTCTCCCAGTGGGGCTCCGCATAGCTGCGCTTGACCAGGTGTTTTCCAAGCCGCTCCAGCCACTGTGGCTCAATGCGGGCGACGGTGCGGGCATAGAGTTGTGAGGTCTCCACCTTCTCGGCAGCAACGATCCACTTGGGGTTGGCCTTGAACTGGCTGGAGCCGGGCCAGATCCTCATCTGTACCCCGCGTGCCGCATTGTAGAGGTGCTTCTCGCTGCTGATGGTGGCGATATGGCTCAGCAGCCCCGTCAGCAGGGCGCGGTGGATCATCCCGTAGTCGGCGGGCTGGTCGTCTGTTTTCAGCCCCATCTCTCGGGAGAGTTGGTGCAACTGGGCATGGACCTCGCGCCACTCCCGCATCCGCATCCAGGAGAGGAAGTTGGTCTTGCAGAGTTTGCGCAGCTGGTTGTTGGAGAGCTTTTGTTTTTGCTCCTCGTAGAAGTGCCAGAGGTTGAGATAGAAGAGGAAGTCGGAGGACTCATCAGCAAACGGCTCATGTTTCTGATCGGCCGCCTGCTGGGCATCCAGCGGCCGCTCGCGTGGATCCTGAATGGTGAGTGCAGCGGCAATGATCAGGATCTCGCTCAGGCAGCTCTCCCGCTCTGCCGCCAGCAGCATCCGTGCAATCTGCGGGTCGACCGGGAAGCGCGCCACCTTCCTGCCCAGCGGGGTAATGAAGTTGTCCTTTCGTACTGCTCCAAGTTCGTGAAGGGTGCGGAATCCATCGCGGATCAGACGCAGGTCAGGTGGATCGATAAAGGGGAACTGATCGGGCTTGCCCAGCCTCAGTGCCGCCATCTGCAGGATCACCGGGGCAAGGTGGGTGCGCAGGATTTCGGGGTCGGTAAAGGGGGGGCGGGCCTCAAACTCCTCCTCACTGTAGAGGCGGATACAGATCCCGTCGGCAACACGCCCGCAACGCCCCTTGCGCTGGTTGGCGGCCGCCTGTGACACCTTCTCGATCGGCAGCCGCTGGATGCCGGTGCGGTGGCTGTAGCGGCTGATACGTGCGGTACCGGTGTCGATCACATAGCGGATGCCGGGGACCGTCAGTGAGGTCTCCGCCACATTGGTGGATAGGATAATGCGTCTCCCACCATGGCTGGCAAAGATGCGGTTCTGCTCCTTGGCCGAGAGTCGGGAGAAGAGGGGAAGGATCTCGGTCTGCCCCAGCTTCGCCCTGGTGAGATACTCACCCACCTCGCGGATCTCTCGCTCCCCACTAAGAAAGAGCAGGATATCTCCCGGCCCCTCGCGGCCCAGCTCATGCACCGCATCAAGGATTGCCTGCTGTTGGCGTGCGGTGCGATCCTGCTGCTGTTTGCGGCTCCCCTCTTCGGCATCACTCTCCTCTGGTGGTCGGTAGCGCACCTCGACCGGATAGGTACGGCCAGAGACCTCCAGGATCGGGGCATTGTCAAAGTGGCGGGAGAAACGTTCCGGGTCGATGGTGGCTGAGGTGATGATCAGCTTCAGGTCGGGCCGCCTGGGAAGAATCCGGCGCAGATATCCCAACAGGAAGTCGATATTGAGGCTGCGCTCGTGCGCCTCGTCAATAATGATGGTGTCGTACTGCCTGAGCAGTGGATCCGACTGCGTCTCTGCCAGCAGGATGCCGTCGGTCATCAGCTTGATCCGGCTCTGTTTCTTGCTCTGGTCACTGAAGCGGATCTTGTAGCCAACCAGCGCCCCCAGCGAGGTTTTCAGCTCCTCGGCAATGCGGGCAGCAACGGCGCGGGCGGCAATGCGGCGCGGCTGGGTATGGCCGATCTTCTGCTGCTCGCCACGCCCTATGGTCAGACAGATCTTTGGGAGCTGGGTGGTCTTGCCGGAACCGGTCTCCCCGCAGAGGATGGTAACCTGGTGTCTCTGAATGGTCTCAGCGATCTCCTCTCTGCGTTGATTGACCGGCAGGGAGGGGTCAAAGTGGATGGTGTCCATCAATGGCCTTAAGGGGTTGATCGTCTGATTGCGGGGAGCTCACTCCTGACGCTGGGCCAGTGTAACTGGCTCGGGGATATGGAGTGTTGAGGTCGGGAATGCGATCTCGGCCCCTTCAGCCTCGATAATCTCCACGATCCTCAGCAGCACATCCTCCTTGATCTCATGGAACCGTACCCAGTTGGTGGTCTTGGTAAAGGTGTAGATAAAGAAGTCGAGCGAGGAGGGTGCGAAGGCGTTGAAATTGACGATCAGGGTCTGGCTGCTGTCAATCTCCGGATGGTTTTTCAGCATGGTGTGCACCCTCTCGGTGATGGTTGCCATCCTGCCTGCATCCTCATAACGGATGCCGATGGTCTCCTTGATCCGGCGGTGGGTCATTCGCTGTGGATTCTCCACGCTGATGTTGGAGAAGGTGGCGTTGGGGATGTAGAGGGGGCGCTTGTCAAAGGTGCGCACCTTGGTCAGGCGCCAGCCGATCTGCTCCACGGTCCCCTCAATGTCCTGGTCCGGTGAGCGGATCCAGTCTCCAACGGCAAAGGGGCGATCGAGATGGATCATCAGCCCCCCGAAGAGGTTGGCCAGCAGATCCTTGGCAGCAAAGCCGACCACTACACCACTCAATCCACCAAAGGCCAGTACCCCGGAGATGCTGTAGCCCAGGGTCTGCATCATCACCAGTGCAGAGGTGATGAGGATGGAGCTGCGCAGCAGGCGGTTGATGGAGTCGACCATCGACTCATCAATCTCCTCCCGTCTCCTCCTTTGCCCCTCAATGTAGGCCTGCTGCCCCTCTTTGGAGAGCAGGATCAGGAACCAGGTGATGGCACTGATGACCCCAATATCCCGAATCGGATCGATGGCATCAAAGATGACGGCCGGGGCCTCATGCTGGGCGATCTTTGCGCTGAAGGCGATACCGCTGACCCAGATCAGCAGGCTCAGGGGGCGTCGTATGGCCCGCAGAATGGCATCATCCCAGAGATTCTTGGTCCGGCTTTCGGCACGTGAATGGAGGCGATTAAGGATGATGCGCTGGATCAGGTCAATGGTGAGTGCAACCAGAATGACCATAAAGACCTGAAGGACCCAGTGGTGCTCTCCGAGCAGGGTGGATAGTGTATTGATCATAAAGAGAAAGTATACCTGATATGGACAAAAATCCTATCCGCATGGTTGCAAGCGCAATAATGGTGCGTTCTACTACATTTCTGCACCATCGTGGAACATTCCGCCGGTGCGGTTATCTGTGTGAGTTGTTAAGTGGTTGAAAATAAAGTGGTGGCACGGTTGTTGCTTTTGATTGTGCCGAGGTGGGCTTAATGTCCCGCAGTGGGGCAGAAGCTCCGGTTTTGTACAAGTTTGGAGATAGATCAATATGAAAATGGTTACAGCAATCATCAAGCCGTTCAAGCTCGATGATGTGAGGGAGGCGCTCTCGGAGATTGGGGTCAACGGAGTGACAGTCACCGAGGTCAAGGGGTTTGGGCGTCAGAAGGGGCATACCGAGCTCTACCGTGGGGCGGAGTATGTGGTCGACTTTCTTCCCAAGGTGAAGCTGGAGATTGCAATCAAGGCAGAGATGCTGGATCGAGTGATTGAGGCAATCCGTGATACAGCCAATACCGGAAAGATTGGGGATGGGAAGATCTTTGTCGCCAATCTCGAGGAGACGATTCGTATCCGTACCGGCGAGTCAGGCCCAGAGGCGGTATAACCCCTCCCCCTACAAACACACAGATAATGATGAGAAGTTGAACATGTTGAAGATAGCTACAATGATTCTGGCCCTTGCACCGGGCCTTGCACTTGCCGATGAGGCCGCACTGAATGGTGCAAACACCTCCTGGATTCTCACCTCCACTGCACTGGTCCTCTTTATGACGCTGCCAGGGCTGGCGCTCTTCTATGGCGGTCTGGTCCGCTCCAAGAATGTGCTTTCGATCCTGATGCAGTGTTTTGCCATTGCCGGAATCGCCTCTGTTCTCTGGCTGGTGGTCGGTTACAGCATCGCCTTCTCTGAGGGCAACGGCTTCATCGGTGGACTCTCAAACATCATGTTTGCTGGTGTTCAGGAGGGGACACTGAGTGGTGACATACCGGAGTCTCTGTTTGCACTCTTTCAGATGACCTTTGCAGTCATTACCCCGGCACTGATTATCGGTGGATTTGCCGAGCGGATGAAGTTCTCTGCAGTGCTGCTCTTCTCCGCGATCTGGCTGATTGTCGTCTACTCACCGATTACCCACTGGGTATGGGGTGGTGGCTGGCTTTATGAGATGGGTCTGCTCGACTTTGCGGGCGGCACCGTGGTCCACATCACTGCCGGTGTTTCTGCTCTTGTGGCGGCGATGGTGCTGGGTCCGCGCAAGGGGTTTCCGACCACTGCAATGCCTCCACACAACATGACCATGACCGTGATGGGTGCAGGGATGCTCTGGGTTGGATGGTTTGGATTCAATGGCGGTAGCGCACTGGCAGCCAATGGCGATGCAGCAATGGCGATGCTGGTGACCCATATCTCGGCTGCCGCGGGTGCCATCACCTGGATGTTCTATGAGTGGAAGAAGTTTGGGCAGCCGACCGCGCTCGGTACCGTAACCGGAATCATCGCCGGTCTTGGTACCATCACCCCAGCCTCCGGTTTTGTCGGCCCGGCCGGGGCACTGGTGATCGGCATTGTTGCCGGTGCAGTCTGCTTCAATGCGGTACTGGTGATCAAGCGTGTACTGAAGATTGATGACTCACTGGATGTCTTCCCGGTCCACGGTGTGGGCGGAATCATCGGTACCCTGATGGCCGGAGTCTTTGCCTCCAGCCAGTTGGGACTATTCAGCGGCCAGGGACTTGCTGAGGGTGTAACCATTAGTGATCAGGTCTGGGTTCAGTTTATCGGTGTGGTTGCAACCGGGCTCTACACCGCAGTGGCCACCTGGACTATCCTGAAGGTGGTTGCAGTGGTGACCGGTGGTCTGCGAGTGACTGCGGATCAGGAGACAGAAGGTCTGGACATTGTCTCTCATGAGGAGCGTGGTTACGACCTGTAAGCCGTTTCCGACACCTGTCGAAGGGGGGATGGTGTAGAATTGCACCATCCCTTTTTTAGTTAACGGGTAATTGTGTGTTGATGTCCGGGATCGCTTTCTCTCCTCAGAGGCTGCTTTACTCCCCATTTTCAGACCATTTTTCAGCGCCTGTCAAAACTCGCTGTACTCAGAAACTGACAGGCTTCATCTGAAAATTGGCCCGAAAATGGGGCGCAGCCAATTCGTCGATAAAGGATTCCAGCCATCAATAAGCAGCCCACACCATTGATGTCAAAAAAAGTTCTGATCAAAACATTCGGTTGCCAGATGAATGACTACGACTCTGCCCGCATGGCGGAGTTGCTGCAGCAGTCGCATGGCTATGAGCGGACCGAGCTTCCGGAGGAGGCCGATCTGCTGCTGCTCAACACCTGCTCGGTGCGGGAGAAGGCGCAGGAGAAGGTTTTCTCCCAGCTGGGGCAGTGGCGACCGCTGAAGGCGTTGCGTCCTGGCCTCCTGATTGGTGTGGGCGGCTGTGTCGCCAGTCAGGAGGGGGAGGCGATCCGTGCCCGTGCCCCGTTTGTCGATCTGGTCTTTGGTCCCCAGACCCTCCATCGACTGCCGGAGATGGTGGATTCCGCCATCGAGAGGCAGCAGGCGGTGGTGGATGTCTCCTTTCCGGAGATTGAGAAGTTTGACCGTCTGCCGGAGCAGCAGGCTGATGGTGTCAGCGCCCATGTCAGCATCATGGAGGGGTGCAGCAAGTACTGCACCTTCTGTGTGGTGCCCTACACCCGGGGCGAGGAGGTGAGCCGCCCCTTTGATGACGTGATTGCCGAGGTGGCGGGTCTGGTGGAGCAGGGGGTGCGTGAGATCTCCCTGTTGGGGCAGAACGTCAACGCCTATCGTGGCGAGATGGAGGATGGTGAGATCGCCGATCTTGCAACCCTGATCCACTTCATCTCTGCAATGGAGGGGGTGGGGCGCATCCGCTACACCACCTCCCATCCAATGGAGATGACCCCAGCACTGATCGAGAGCTATGGAGAGGTGCCTGCGCTGGTGAGCCATCTCCACCTCCCGCTACAGAGTGGCTCCGACCATATCCTGGCGATGATGAAGCGTGGCCACAGCGCGATGGAGTACCGCTCCATCATCCGCAGATTGCGACAGCAGCGCCCCGACCTTAGCCTCTCCTCCGATTTCATTGTCGGTTTTCCGGGGGAGAGCGAGGCCGATTTCATGGCCACCATGGACCTGATCGCAGAGCTCCGTTTTGACCGCTCCTTCAGCTTTATCTACAGCCCGCGCCCCGGAACCCCTGCGGCCGACCTTCCGGATGATGTGCCCCTTGAGGTGAAGCAGCAGCGGTTGGCCCGTCTGCAGGAGCGTCTCAACCAGATTGCGATGGAGATCAGCCGGGAGATGGTGGGTACGGTACAGAGGGTATTGGTGGAGGGGGCCTCAAGGAAGGATCCTGCTATCCAGGTGGCGGGCCGCACCGAGAATAATCGTGTGGTCAATTTTGATGGCCCACCCTCACTGACCGGGAAGTTTGTGGATGTGGAGATCACAGAGGCACTGCCCAACTCGCTGCGTGGTAAGCTGGTCATCTGAGAAGAGAGAATGACAGCACCAACCATTCATGAGATGAGCCTGGATCCGGTCGACTCCGAGCGACTGGCGGATCTTTGCGGAGAAGCGGACCGGCACCTGCGACAGATTGAACGCCGTCTTGGGGTCGAGATCAACTATCGTGGTGGTGCGTTCCGTATCGTCGGGGAGGAGACCCCGGTTGTTCTTGCCGCCCAGGTGCTTGAGACACTCTACCGGGAGACCCTGGAACATCAGGTGAGCGCCGATGGCATCCACCTGCTGTTGCAGGAGGTACAGCTGGATCAGCGCGCACTGGAAGAGGAGGAGGCGGCCGAGGCGGAGCGCTCCATTCCAGAGGTTGTGGTCAAGACGCGTCATCGGGTGGTTCGCCCCCGCGGCCCCCGCCAGCGTCGCTATATGCACCAGGTTGTTACCCATGACCTCATCTTCGGGATCGGCCCTGCCGGTACCGGCAAGAGTTATCTGGCGGTTGCCAGTGCCGTGGATGCGCTGCAGCGGGAGGAGGTGAAGCGGCTGGTGCTGGTTCGTCCGGCAGTTGAGGCGGGTGAGAAACTTGGATTTCTCCCCGGTGACATGGCCGAGAAGATCGACCCCTATCTGCGACCACTCTATGATGCACTCTACGAGATGCTCGGCTTTGAGCGGGTCACCAAGCTGATTGAGCGCAATGTGATCGAGGTGGCACCACTTGCCTTCATGCGGGGGCGTACCCTGAATGATGCCTTCATCATTCTGGATGAGGCGCAAAATACCACCGTGGAGCAGATGAAGATGTTCCTGACCCGGATCGGTTTTGGCTCCACTGCGGTGGTGACCGGCGATGTGACCCAGGTGGATCTTCCCAGCGCAAGACAGTCCGGGCTGCGTCACGTGATTGAGGTGCTGCGCGATGTGGAGGGGGTTGGTTTCACCTTCTTCCAGTCATTCGATGTGGTGCGCCACCCACTGGTGCAGAAGATTGTCCGTGCCTATGAGGCGGAACGGAGTGGGGGTGATAGTGGTTGACCTGACCCTCCAGCTGGCAACAGGGCAGGGAGAGATCCCCTCAAAAGAGCAGATGGAGCAGTGGGCAGAGCGGGCAGTCGATACTGTGGGCGTTGACCCATCTGCAGGGCTGACCATTCGGGTGGTGGATGAGGCGGAGAGTGCTGAACTCAACGAGCACTATCGTCACAAGGCCAACCCAACCAATGTCCTCTCTTTTCCCTTTGAGGCCCCGCCAGGAATACCGGTAGAGCCCTCCCTTGGGGATCTGGTGATCTGTGCCCCGGTCATTGCACGCGAGGCGCTGGAGCAGGGGAAGCGTCCGGAGGCCCACTGGGCCCATATGGTGGTTCATGGCACCCTCCATCTGTTGGGGATGGACCACCTGCAGGAGCAGGAGGCGGAGGCGATGGAGGCGAGAGAGGTTGAGGTTCTTGCAGCCCTCGGCTTCCCGGACCCCTACGCATAGTGGATAGGGGTTGCCGATGGCAGAGCCATATTGTCCATTTCTGCTGATATTGACTATACTCAAGACTCAAATTAAAAAATATCCTATATGACCAAAGACCGACCTACCATCGGTTCCAGGCTCAGGGCCCTCTTTACAGTGGGGCGTCGTGTGGAACCGGCAAACAAACAGCAACTGATTGAACTGCTCCGGGCTGCCCACTGGAGACAGATTCTCGATTCCGATAGCCTGGCGATGCTGGAGGGGGCGCTCCAGTTCTCCGAGATGCAGGCGCGGGATATCATGATCCCCCGTTCGCAGATGGTGGTTGTTGGGCTGGAGGACTCCCCCGAGGAGTTCCTTCCTGTGGTGATCAAGTCCGCACACTCCCGTTTTCCTGTCATTGGCGAGAGCCGGGACGAGGTGGTGGGGATCCTTCTGGCCAAGGATGTGCTGCACTGGCGAGAGAAGGAGGGCCATTTCAACCTCCGGGAGAATCTGCGTCCCGCTGTCTTTATCCCCGAGAGCAAGCGCCTCAATGTACTGCTCAAGGAGTTTCGCTCCAGCCGCAACCATATCGCTATTGTGGTGGATGAGTATGGTGGTGTCGCCGGGATGGTTACCATTGAGGATGTGCTGGAGCAGATTGTGGGCGACATCGAGGATGAGCATGATCTCGAGGAGGGGCTGATCCTCAAACATACAGCCGTTCGTCATACCGTGAAGGCGGTCACCCCGATTGAGGAGTTCAACGAATACTTTGCCTCCTCACTGGATGAGGAGGGGGTGGATACCATCGGGGGGCTGGTGATTCGCCGCCTTGGCCATCTCCCGGTACGGGGAGAGAGTATCGAGATTGATCGCTTCCGCTTCAAGGTATTGCGTGCGGACAACCGCAGAATTCATCTGCTGCAGGTCAATGTACTGCCTCTGAGTGGCAGGGGTTCCCCATCTCCCCAAGGTGACTGATTTTCAGTTAAGGGGCGGTGCACTGGTTGCAGGGGCGCTTCTTCCTGCCGCATTTGCCCCCCTTGAGCTCTACTGGATTGCCCCGATCTCGCTGGCGATCCTCTTTTCGATCTGGCAGCAGTGCAAGAGCAGGGGCTCTGCGGCACTCATTGGGCTTCTCTTCGGGATCGGCATGTTCGGGGTCGGCGCCAGCTGGATTCAGGTCAGTATCCAGCAGTTTGGTGGCGTCAATCTCCCCCTCTCCCTGCTGCTGACACTGCTCTTTATCGCAGCAATGGCGCTCTTTCCCGCACTGCTGGGGTGGCCAGCCTTTCTGTTCAGAAGGTGGCCCCTCTCCCTGCCACTGCTGTGGGTTCTCTTCGAGTGGATCCGCAGCACACTCTTCGGTGGTTTCCCCTGGCTGCTGCTGGGGCACACCGCACCGGGTACCTTCTACCAGGGGATTGCCCCAATCGCAGGAACGCTGGGTGTATCCCTCTTTCTGGCACTGGTGGCCCTGCTATTGCTGCAGCTGTTTCGTGAGCCTGCAAGGCGTCTGCACCATCTGCTCTGGCTGGCGCTGCTGCTGTTGTCCGGGTGGGGGAGCAGTCAGTTGCAGTGGACCCATCCGGCAGGGGAGCCGCTATCGGTTGCACTGGTGCAGGGAAATATCGAGCAGAGCCAGAAGTGGCTGGCCGGAAATCGGGGCGGAATCCTGCAACGCTACCGGGAGGCGACAGAGGAGTCAGATGCCAGACTGGTGGTCTGGCCGGAGACTGCGATCCCGGCATTCCGTCACCAGGTTGAGAGGGAGTTTCTCGCCCCGCTTGGAGAGGCGCTTGGAGGGCGGGGTCGTACCCTGCTGGCCGGTATCCCGATTCGGACGGAGCGGGGGGATGGCTATGTTAACGGCCTGATCCAGCTGGGGGCAGAAGAGGGCGCCTACCACAAACGCCACCTGGTCCCCTTCGGGGAGTTCCTGCCATTGCAGCAGCTGTTGGGGCCAATCCTCGATTTTATCCAGATCCCGATGTCCGATTTCAGTGGCGGTGCCTACAACCAGCCCCCGCTGATGGTGGCGGGCCACCTGCTCTCAACCACCATCTGTTATGAGGTGGCCTATCCAGGGCTGACCTTTACCCACCTTCCAGAGGCAGGGGTGCTGGTCACCGTCAGTAATGATGCCTGGTTTGGTGACTCGCTGGCACCCTGGCAGCATCTGCAGATTGCCCGGATGCGTGCGCTGGAGTCGGGTCGCCCCATGTTGCGTGCAACCAACACAGGAATCACAGCTGTGATTGGCCCCAGAGGTGAGATCACTGAAAAGATACCGAGGGCAAAATTCGGGGTGTTGAGCGCAGATATTCAGCCAATGGAGGGTAGGACACCCTATCTGGTATGGTTGAGTAAACTTCTGTAAACAGCCAATAACTGACCTTTATCAATAGATATCTCATTCTGTCTCAATATATAGCATTCTATATAGTGATATACGTATTTCTGCGTATGTACTAGGCTGTGTCTTAACCCTATCTTCTAGTTATGCCTTAGTGGTATTAGATGGGATCACATTCCTTGTTGAGTTCTATACATGAAAAGTTACTTTCAGCCGGTTAACTAAATCGCAGTATATCAGTAACTACTAATTCTTTTCTTGTATCGTACAATGTAGTTATGAGGAGATTCTGCTGCTCAGGAAGAGAAAATGGATCTGACACAAATCACTTATCAAAAGAGAAGGATGCTAATCAACCTGCTAGTAGCATCTTTTTCCATCTTGTCAATTGTGGTTGGCATAGGACACGTCGTCATCGACAGGATCGAGGAGAACATCACTGATCAACTTCATGATGAACTCCAGACCGTTGTTCAAACAACAAATGAGTCAATTATCCATTGGGCTGAACATCATCAACGTAACGCTTATCTGTGGGCGTCTGCCCCTAAGGTTGTTAATCTGACAATAGAGCAGTTGGAGGCGGTAAGAAACAAGCAGTCAATTTTTGCAAATGATACAGCCAATAAGCTGAACGATGTACTATCTCTTATGATTGAGCGAGAGGGGTATATCGGTTATTTCATTGTCTCCCCGGAGCTGATTAGAATCAGTGACTATCGATCCATTATGATTGGTGAAGGGGTACCGAAAGAACTGCATTCCTCGATACATAATGCAGTTGACGGCGGTTCTCACATTACAAGGCCAATTGGATATGGCCCACACTCACTCCACTACCCCAAGGATACCCCAAAAGGGATTCACTCATCTTTTGCGCTATCTCCAATCGTGAATGGGGAAGGTGCAACTATTGCGGTTCTTGCGCTTCATATCCCTTCCACTGTGGAGTGGACACATATCTCATCCATTGGTCGTTTTGGGTTAAGTGGGGAGACCTATTTCGTGGATGAGGATGGAACATTGTTGTATGAAAGCCATTCTATCGATGACGTAATAGCTACAGGAAGTCCGCTGTCTGATGTGGTGAGCTCAACTGAGGCGCAGTTGCCTAGTGATCGTACTTCTGATTCAGGCAAACCGGCTATAGACAAACAATCTTTTCCAATTCACTCCATTGCTCAAGTTACCAAGTATCGAGATGGAAGTATGTTGCAGCCCTATCCTGATTACCGTGGTATTCCTGTATTGGGGGCCTGGAATTGGAACCATGAATTGGGAGTTGGGGTTATCTCCGAGATTGAAGAGGAAGAGGCCTATTCTGTATTGCGTCTTGCTAGATGGTCCTATTGGGCAGCCATCGCAGGAACAGCATTCCTTCTGCTGTGGATAAATATATTCAGTTATAGAAGATCCTTTGGGGCTGTTCGTCTTGCCGAAGAGGAGATATTGTTGAGGCAAAGAGAACAAGTATTACGTGCAGAGTCAGACTATCTTGCAATGCATGACTCGTTGACTGGGCTACCGAACCACAGGTTCTTTGTGGAAATGGGGGAAAAGATGCTAAGTCGTGCAAAGAGGGAGCAGAGTGGTGCCGGAATCTTCTTTGTTGATGTTGATCGTTTCAAGGAGATCAATGACACATATGGTCATGATGCTGGCGATAAGTACCTTGTGGAGATCGCCAAGAGGCTCAAACAGGTCATTCGTGAGGGTGACTTAATTTGTCGAAAGGGAGGAGATGAATTCGTGATGATATTTTATAACGTACTTGATAACGAAAGTATGGTTGTGATTGCCTCAAGGGTTCTTGAATTACTGAAAACACCTATCAAAATCAATGATGAGACGGAGCTCTACAAAACTATTAGCATTGGCATGACTCTCTTCCCAAGAGATAGCGATAAACTTGAGCTTCTGGTGAAGCGGGCAGATGAGGCGATGTATCAGGTCAAGCAGTCTGGGAGGGATGGGTACAAGCTTTATGGCGACTAGGTTTGAGCGCTTAGCATATTATCAATACCTACCCCATTCTTCCTGAACACCATCGACCATAGCCAATTTGCTGGCTTTTTTGTGGCTGACTGAATGGCAGAATAGGGTCGATAACAGGCCTTGTAAGAGGTGGTAGTATGAATAGCAATAGCTATACCAAAACGGTATACATCAATTTAGATGACATCGTGTAGAGGAGATTGTCTGAAATGCATTTTTTCAAGAGAACGTTACTGATTATCGCCATGGCTATGTCGCTCACAGGCTGTTTTGTCGGGGAGACTGCCGGTCTGGTTGTACAGGCACCGTTTGAGGTGGCTGATGTTGTCCTGCCTGGTGCTGCAGGTGATGCGGTGGAGGAGGCAGGTGAAGGGCTGGGCTGGATTGTGGATGCGGCCATCCCATTCTAGCCTCATTGATTGAGTAATTTCTCTCACCGCATTACTATCTTGCCCCCTATGGTCGCGGAGCGTAGCTCAGCCTGGTAGAGCACTGCCTTCGGGAGGCAGGGGCCGGAGGTTCGAATCCTCTCGCTCCGACCAATATTCAACTCGACCCCTTGCTATTCTCTTTCTGCCAGGGAGCAGGAGATGGACTGCCTATGGCAGTCGCCCCATCTGTTCATCTTGTAATATTTCGTAACCTATTGAAAAAAACGGAATGTTAATTTTCGCTTCCTAGTTATGTTTGGTTTAGTTGGAAGGAAAAGATGAAGAAAATCACATATGGATTGCTCGCAGCACTTGCTGTTACTGGTTGTGCTAGTTCACCAAAGGATATTAAGGAAAGTCGCGTATCCCCACTGATATACAAGGACTATACTTGTGATCAAATAATCCTCGAAACAGATAATGTTTCAGCGGAAGTTGACCGCTTATATGCATCATTAGAAGAAGAGGCTACTGCAGATCAGTGGCAGATGGGCGTGGGAATGCTTCTCTTTTGGCCAGCACTTTTCTTCCTTGAGGGTGGTGACAGTGAGGAGGCGGTGCAATATGCGCGGCTGAAGGGAGAGCATAGAGCTTTACAGAAGGTCGCTATTTCAAAGAAGTGCGACACCAGCCTGTTATCTGACTTTAAAACGGCAGAAGAAGCAGCAGAAGAGGCCAAGAAGAGAGCGGAGTCTAAGTAGACTGTTTACCGTTTGCAGAAGCCCCGCCCATTGAGGCGGGGCTTTTTTGTTAATGCTCTGATCAGTGGCTGTAGCTTGAGTAGTGGCTATTCAGATTCCAGCCGGCGGAAGGTGGTTCCGTGGCACTTCGGGCACTCGGGAATGACGGAGGTCTGGTCAAACTGGATGGTCTTCCCACACTGAACACACTCCAGTTTTCCCATCCCGATCACCTCTCCGGCATGGTAGTTCTGGGCCCGACGTGCCTCCGCATCAAGGCGGGTGAGGGCAATCCGGGTTGGATCGGCAATCTGGGCAAAGAGATCCCTGAGTCGATCCTCGATCAGTGTCTCCTCCATGTGAAGCCAGCGTCCCAGATCCTCCCCGGTCTCGGCCAGATAGTTTCCTGCAGTTTCCAGATCCCGCTGCAGGTACTCTCCAATCTCCTCGGTCTCTTCACGAGCCCTCTCATCGAGTTCTGAAACCCTCTCCCTGGCCTCGTCCACCAGTTCCCTTACCGAGGGGAGATGCTCCCTCCCTTCGGCGAGTGCATCATGAATATGGTCTCTCATGGTGTGGTAGAGGTGGATGAGTGTGGACTCTTTATCTGGCGACATCATTGGCTCCGATCTGGTGGATACCCTTATCCTATCACTATTTTTTCGATTCGGGCGATGGAGTGCGTTAACATTACCCGCTTTATTATTGGTTGAAGATCGCCACGGAAAACGGATCAATGGAAGAGCAGTATCACCCGCAAGAGATTGAGGCTGAGGCACAGCAGTTCTGGCAGAAGAGCGGAACCTTTACCGCGACAGAGGACCCCGAAAGAGAGAAGTTCTACTGCCTCTCGATGTTCCCCTACCCCAGTGGAAAGCTCCATATGGGCCATGTGCGGAACTACACAATCGGTGATGTGATCTCCCGCTATCAACGGATGCAGGGGAAGAGTGTGCTGCAGCCGATGGGGTGGGATGCCTTTGGGCTGCCGGCCGAGAATGCGGCGATCAAGAACAAGGTGGCCCCGGCAAAGTGGACCTACCAGAATATTGATGAGATGCGGGGGCAACTGCAGCGTCTCGGTTATGGCTATGACTGGTCTCGGGAGATCGCCACCTGCCGTCCCGAGTACTATCGCTGGGAGCAGTGGATGTTTACCCGGCTGCTGGAGAAGGGGCTGGTCTACAAGAGGAATGCGGTGGTCAACTGGGACCCGGTCGATCAGACGGTACTGGCCAACGAGCAGGTGATTGATGGTCGTGGCTGGCGCTCTGGCGCCGTTGTGGAGCGTCGTGAGATCCCGCAGTGGTTCATGAAGATTACCGACTATGCCGATGAGCTGCTGGAGGGGCTGGATCAGCTGGATGGATGGCCGGAGGCGGTGCGTACCATGCAGGCCAACTGGATCGGTCGCTCCGAGGGGCTGGAGCTGCAGTTTGGATCGGATGATGGTTCCCTGACAGTATTCACAACACGCCCCGATACCCTGATGGGGGTCACCTATGTGGCGGTAGCGGCTGAGCATCCACTGGCGATCCAGGCGGCTGAGGGGAATCCTGAGCTACAGGCCTTTCTTGAGGAGTGCTCAAGGATGGAGACCTCCGAGGCGGCAATGGAGACGATGGAGAAGCGGGGGATGGCGCTCGGAGTGACGGTTACCCATCCGGTCACCGGGGATCCTGTTCCAGTCTGGGTCGCCAATTTTGTCTTGATGGGGTATGGAACCGGTGCGGTGATGGCGGTTCCGGCCCATGATCAGCGGGACTGGGAGTTCGCCACCCGTTATGGTATCGATATTAGGCCGGTGATTCGTCCTGTAGATGCGGATAGTGCAGATGTAAGTGAGGCGGCATTCACTGAGAAAGGGGTGCTCTACAACTCGGCCCCGTTTGATGGTCTCGATTTTCAGGGGGCACTGGATGCGATTGCAGACCATCTGGAGCCAGCGGGGAGGGGGAGCCGCAAGATCAACTATCGACTGCGTGACTGGGGTGTATCGCGTCAGCGCTATTGGGGCTGTCCAATTCCGGTCATCAACTGTCCAGACTGTGGTGCAGTGCCGGTACCCGAGGCGCAGCTTCCGGTGGTACTGCCGGAGGATGTGGAGTTTGACGGGGTGGGATCCCCGATCAAGAGGATGCCTGAGTTCTACCAGACCAGCTGCCCCAGATGTGGTGGGGCTGCAGAGCGCGAGACCGACACCTTCGATACCTTTATGGAGTCCTCCTGGTACTACGCCCGTTACGCCTGCCGCGATCAGGATGGGGCGATGCTGGATCAGCGGGCCGACTACTGGACCCCGGTCGATCAGTATATTGGCGGGGTGGAGCATGCGATCCTCCATCTCCTCTACTCCCGCTTCTACCACCGACTGCTGCGCGATGAGGGGCTGGTCCACTCCGATGAGCCCTTCACCAATCTGCTGACCCAGGGGATGGTGCTGAAGGATGGGGCAAAGATGTCCAAGTCGAAGGGCAACACGGTCGATCCACAGCAGCTGATTGACCGCTACGGGGCCGATACGGTACGCCTCTTCATTATGTTTGCGGCACCACCGGAGCAGTCACTGGAGTGGTCCGACTCCGGTGTGGAGGGGGCCTACCGCTTCCTCAAGCGGGTCTGGAAGCTGATCTACAGCCATGTCAGCGGTGGGGCACTGCCGGATGTGGGGGTGCTTACTGATGATGCTGTACTCACTGCAGGGCAGAGGGATATTCGCCGTACTGTCCACCAGACGATTCAGAAGGTGGGCGATGACATTGGGCGCCGCATGACCTTCAATACAGCAATCGCTGCGGTGATGGAGCTGACCAATCAGCTTGCCAAGTTTCAAGGTGAATTGTCGCAAAGCGACAAGAGAGGGTCCCCTGGGGGAGAGGATGACTCTGAGGGTGGGCGACTGGTGATGCAGGAGGCGCTGGAGTCCGTCACCCTGCTGCTCTCCCCAATGGTTCCTCACATGGCGCACCGGTTATGGAGTGCCCTGGGGTATGAGGATGCAGTGGTGGACAGGTCATGGCCAGAGTATGACGAGCGTGCATTGGTGAAGGAGAGCATCCAGATGGTGGTTCAGGTCAATGGCAAGCTGCGTGCCAGAATGGAGGTTGCTGTTGAGGCCTCCAGGGAGGAGGTCGAGCGGCAGGCGGTTGAGGATGAGAATGTGCAGCGCTTTATCGAGGGGAAGGAGCTGTTCAAGGTAATTGTGGTGCCGGGGAAACTGGTCAACCTTGTGGTAAAGTAGGGTTGAATTTCAAGGGCAATCCGAACCACTGCGTTCCACTCCAATAGCTAAACATGTAATGAAAATAGCCAAAATAGTTCTGCCTTCTCTGCTGCTTTCCCTGCTGCTGTTGCAGGGGTGCGGCTTTCATCTGCGTGGTGCGGTTGTTCTCCCGGATGAGATGGCTGCCACCTGGGTGGATGGTTCAGGGGTCTCAACAGAGCTGGTCCGGGCGGTCCAGGATGGGGTGAGGCGCACCAATGGGGGGGTGGTCTCCCAGGAATCCTCGGCAACATCGATACTGAGGCTGAGCGGTGAGGAGTTCTCGCGCCGGGTTGCAACCGTTGATGGCAGCACCGGAAAGGTGAGTGAGTATCAGTTGAGTTATCGGGTAATGTGGCAGCTGAGAACCATTGAGGGCGCCCTCATCAGGCAGGGTGAGCTGAAGCAGAGCGAGAACTACAAGTACAGTGGAACCGAGGTGCTGGGCAAGGAGCAGGAGGAGCAGCATCTGCGGAAGGTTATGATTCGTGAGGCGGTTCGTGATCTTCTGCGTGCATTGCGCCATCGATGAAACTGAGGCCTGAGGCAGTTGCAGACCATCTGAAGCGAGAGATTGCACCGGTCTATCTGCTGAGTGGCGATGAGCCTCTGCTGCTCAATGAACTGGCCGACCAGGTCAGGGGAGCCCTCAAACAGCACGGCTTTGCGGAACGTACGGTCTTGACTGCAGAGGCTGGATTCCGCTGGTCCGAGCTGAATGCAGAGGGGGCAGCACTCTCCCTGTTTGCAGAGAAGAGGGTTGTTGACCTCCGTCTCCCGACGGGCAAACCGGGCAGGGAGGGTGGTCAGGCACTGGTTGAGTGGTGTGAGAATCCACCAGAAGAGAAGGTGCTGCTGATCCTCTCTGCCAAACTGGATGGGGCAGCGCAGCGATCCAAGTGGTTCAAGACCATAGAGCGGGCTGGAGTGACGGTGCAGGTCTGGCCCATTGAGCCTCGACAGCTGCCCAACTGGATTATGGAGCAGCTGCGAAATCATGGGGTTGAGGCAACAGCCGGGGCGGCATCACTCATTGCGGAGCGGGTGGAGGGGAATCTGCTGGCTGCGAGACAGGAGATCGAGAAGCTGGCGCTGCTGGTTGAACCCGAGACAGTTGTTGATGAGCAGTTGGCGGCAACACTGGTTGCAGACAGCGCACGCTTTGATGTCTTCAAGTTTGCGGATGCCCTCCTCGGTGGTGAGCGCAAACGGGCGCTGCGCATTCTTCATGGCCTGCGTGAGGAGGGGACCGCCATTCAGGTGGTACTCTGGGCGCTGATTCGTGATCTGCGGGAGTTGGCGGCCATGGCGATGGGGGGCAATCCGGCCAGCCACCAGCCGCTGGAGTACAATCCGATGTGGAGAAGAAGGGCGCCGCTCTTTATGGCGATGCTTAACCGTCTGGGAGAGAGGAAAATCGTTCTCCTGGTTCGTCAGCTGGGGTTGATAGAGCAGGCGGGCAAGGGGATGCATGAGGGAGACCCATGGATTGGGCTGGAGGATCTGGTGGTTCGGGTCACGTAGAATCTGTTCAGGTCATCCGCAATATTGAGAGAACAGTTGAGTTAGGAAGAGAATAGAGATGGATATCGGAAAATACATGCAGGAGGTTGGTGAGCGGGCACGTGCCGCTTCGCGCTCAATGGCTCGCGCCGAGACAACACGCAAGAACCGGGCACTGGAGGCAACAGCTGATCGCCTGGAGCAGTCGATGGAGACGCTGCTGGCAGAGAACGGAAAGGATATGGAGGCCGGCAGGGCGCGTGGGCTCGATGCGGCACTGCTGGATCGCCTGGAGCTGAATGAGGAGCGGGTTCGAGGCATGGCCGAGGGGTTGCGACAGATCGCCACCCTGCCTGATCCGGTAGGTGAGATGACAGATCTCAACTACCGCCCATCCGGGATCCAGGTGGGCAAGATGCGGGTCCCACTGGGGGTGATTGGCATTATTTACGAGTCCCGACCCAATGTAACCGCCGATGCGGCTGCGCTCTGTCTGAAGTCGGGGAATGCCTCCATCCTGCGGGGCGGTTCCGAGGCATTTCACTCCAACCAGGCGATTGCCGCACTGATTCACCAGGGGCTCTCGGATGCCGGGTTGCCGGCAGATGCAGTACAGGTGGTGGAGACTGCGGACCGCGAGGCGGTCGGTGAGTTGATCACCATGAGTCGCTATGTGGATGTCATCATCCCTCGGGGTGGCAAGGGGCTGATTGAGCGCATCACGGAGGATGCGCGGATTCCGGTGATCAAGCATCTGCACGGGATCTGTCATGTCTATATTGACGATCAGTCAGACCAGAAGAAGGCGACGGATATTGCCTACAACGCCAAGACCCACCGCTACGGGGTCTGTAATGCGATGGAGACCCTGCTGGTGGCCGAGGGGGTTGCGGCGGAGATCCTCCCTCCACTGGCCGAGCTGTATCGCAAGGAGGGGGTAGAACTGCGTGGCTGTGAGGCAACCCGGGAGACTCTTCCCGATATTGCTGCGGCGACAGAGGAGGATTGGGATGAGGAGTATCTGGCGCCCATCCTCTCCATTCGTGTGGTTGCCGATATTGAAGAGGCGATGGACCATATTCACCGCCACGGCTCCGGCCATACCGAGTCCATTGTTACCGAGAGCTACAGTCGCGCACGCCGCTTCATGGCGGAGGTGGATTCCAGCTCGGTGATGGTCAATGCATCAACCCGCTTTGCAGATGGATTTGAGTATGGGCTGGGTGCCGAGATTGGAATCAGCACTGACAAGATCCATGTGCGGGGCCCTGTTGGGCTGGAGGGGCTCACCTCGCAGAAGTTTATTGTGCTCGGAGATGGCCATATTCGCCAGTAGCCCTTGAGTCACTCAACACGACCCATCGGTGTTCTGGGTGGGACCTTTGACCCCGTCCACTTTGGTCACCTGCGCCCAGCGCTGGAGGTCTGTGAGCGGTTGGGGTTCGACCATGTGCGCCTGATTCCGAGCCGCTCTCCGGTCCACCGTGGTGATCCGGTGGCCCCACTGGAGGAGCGAGTTCGCTGGCTGCAGCGGGCTGTAGAGGGTGTTCCCCAACTACTGGTGGATCTGCGAGAGGTGGAGCGGGAGAGCCCCTCCTGGATGGTATTGACCCTGGAGTCCCTGCAGCGGGAGTTTCCTGCGCAGCCACTCTGCCTGATTCTGGGGATGGATGCCTTTCTGCAGCTGGAGAGCTGGCACCGCTGGCGGGAGTTGTCCGACTATGCCCATATTGTGGTGACACACCGTCCCGGCTTTGAACACTCCCTGGAGGGGGCGCTTGGGGGCTGGTCAAGAGAGCGGGTGTGCAGCACCATCGAGGAGTTGCACCGTCTTCCAGGGCAGATGGGTGGAGGCCGGGTCTTCTACTGTGCGGTGACCCAGCTGGAGATCTCGGCAACGGAGATCCGTACAATGGCAGGCAGGGGAGAGGATCCCCGTTTTCTTCTCCCCGATTTGATCAGGGAGGAGGTTATGAGCCGTTATCAACAACAGTCACAAGGAATGTAATTGAGATGTCAGTAGAGCAGAGAGAGGGTGAAGCCATGGAGCAGAGTTCCCCAACCATTGATGAACTGGAGCAGTTGGCCATCCATGCCCTGGAGGAGCTGAAGGGGAACGAGATATCGGTGGTTGATGTATCGGAGATGACAGATGTGACCAGTCGCCTGATTATTGCCAGTGGAACCTCCAGCCGGCATGTGCGGTCACTGGCCGAGAGTGTGGTGGTGGAGGCCAAGAAGGCAGGTGCTCTCCCGCTGGGAAGAGAGGGGGAGGACTCCGGTGAGTGGGTGCTGATCGATCTGGGGGATATTGTGGTCCATGTCATGCTTCCCGAAACCAGGGACTACTACAACCTTGAGAAGTTCTGGGCAGATTTCAGGCGAGAGGGTGAATCTTGACCGCTCTATCGGCTCTGGGCAGAGAGTGAAGATCTCCCTGATTGCCGTTGGCCGCAGGATGCCTGCATGGGTGGAGCAGGGATATAGAGAGTATGCACGCCGCATGCCGAGGGAGTGCAGCCTCCACCTGGTGGAGATCGAGGCGGAGAAGAGAGGGAAAAGTGGTGCACCGAAGCGCTGGATGGAGCAGGAGGGGCAACGAATTCTTGCCGCAATTCCCAGGGGGGACCAGGTGGTTGCGCTGGATGTTGAGGGAGCCTCCTGGTCAACGGAGAAGCTTTCTGCCCAGATGGATGGGTGGATTCAACAGGGGGCTGGGGTCTCCCTGCTGGTTGGAGGCCCTGATGGACTTTCGCAGGAGTGCCTGCAACGTGCCGTGCAGCACTGGTCACTCTCGCCATTGACACTGCCTCATCCGCTGGTTCGGATTGTCCTTGCCGAGCAGCTCTACCGTGGCTGGACAGTACTCAGCAACCACCCCTACCACCGCTCATAAGCGGTTATCTCAACCACATAGGTGGAGGGTTTCGGGTAGAATCTACGAATGGAGATGGGTCCACAGATTATCCTGGCATCGGCCTCGCCAAGGCGTGGTGAGCTGCTGACCCAGATTGGTGTCCACTATTCGCAGCAACCAGCAGAGCTGGAAGAGAGAATCAGTGAGGAGGAGTCCCCGGCAGATGCTGTTGTGAGGCTCTCTGAGGAGAAGGCGCAGCATATCTGGATGGGTGAGTCCGGGGGTGAGATTCCGGTGTTGGGGGCTGATACCATCGTGGTTCATGAGGGGGAGGTTCTGCAAAAGCCTGGCTCCAGAGAGGAGGGGATTGGGATGATTGCACGACTCAGTGGCACTACCCATCAGGTGATGAGTGCAGTTACTGTGGTGGATGGTTCAGGGGCCAGGAGTGCAGTGAGCATCAGTCGTGTCACCTTCCGGAAGATTTCCGGCAGGGAGTGTGAATCCTACTGGAACAGCGGTGAGCCAGCAGACAAGGCGGGTGGATATGCAATCCAGGGGCTGGGTGCAATCTTCATTGCCCATCTGGAGGGGAGCTACTCCGGGGTGATGGGGTTGCCACTGTTCGAGACAGCACAGCTATTGAATGAGGCAGGGGCCAACCTGTTATGAGCACAGAAATTCTGATTAATGTAACCCCCCGTGAGACCCGTTCGGCACTAGTCGAAAATGGGGTGCTGCGCGAGATCTATATTGAGCGCAGGAACCATCTTGGGATGGTGGGCAATATCTACAAGGGAAAGGTGAGCCGGGTACTGCCAGGGATGCAGGCCGCCTTTGTCGATATCGGTCTGGAGCGCGCCGCCTTTCTTCATGCCTCCGATATTCGCCCCCGTGAGGTCTCCGAAGAGATCGACTGTGAACAGGAGCCGCCACAGATCAACGATCTGGTATCCGATGGCCAGGAGCTGCTGGTACAGGTGGTCAAGGATCCGCTGGGCACCAAGGGTGCACGACTGACCACACAGATCTCCATCCCTTCACGCTATCTCGTCTTCATGCCCTCGGTGCAGTGTGTCGGGGTCTCACAGCGGATTGAGGACAGTGAGGAGCGTGAGCGTCTGCGGGCAATGATTCAGCAGGCTGTGGCCGAGGGTGGTTATGGTGGATTTATTGTCCGTACTGCAGGAGAGGAGGTCCCTGAGAGGGATCTGCTGCATGAGGCCAAACTCCTCTACAAGATCTGGGAATCGATTCAGGGTGCCGAGAAGAAGGCCGGGGCCCGAACTCTCGTACATCGTGACCTTCCGCTGGAGCAGCGCACGATCCGTGATCAACTCAAGGACAGTGTTGAGCGGGTACGGATTGATTCCAGACAGACCTATGAGAACTGCAAGGATTTTGCTGCCCGATTCAACCCGGAGCTGGCATCGCGTGTGGAGTACTATCCGGGAGAGTGCCCGATTTTCGATCTCTACTCGGTTGAGGATGAGATCCAGAAGGCGTTGCAGCGCAAGGTGCCACTGAAGTCTGGTGGGTACCTGATTATTGACCAGACGGAGGCGATGACTACCATTGATGTCAATACGGGCTCCTTTGTGGGGCACCACAATCTGGAAGAGACCATCTTCAAGACCAACCTGGAGGCCACCCAGGCCATTGCGCGCCAGCTGAGATTGAGAAATCTTGGAGGCATCATCATTCTTGATCTGATCGATATGGAGGATGAACAGCATCAGCAGCAGGTGATGCGTTCGTTGCAGAAGTATCTGGACCAGGATCATGCACGAACCCATGTCAGCGCCGTCTCCTCGCTGGGGCTGGTTGAGATGACCCGCAAGCGGACACGGGAGAGCCTGGAGCATGTGCTCTGCGAGACCTGCCCGACCTGCGAGGGGAGAGGGTTCCTGAAGACCCCGGAGACGGTCTGCTACGAGATCTTCCGTGAGATTATCCGCGAGTCCCGCCAGTATGAGGACTCCAGGGAGTTTCTGGTTCTGGCGGCACAGGAGATTACCGATCTGCTGCTGGATGAGGAGTCAGCCAGTCTGGCCGAACTGGAGGAGTTTATTGGAAAGCCGGTTCGTCTGCAGGTAGAGACCTTCTACACCACCGAACAGTTTGATGTGGTTCCTGTCTGATCTGTATGCAGAGTTGGGCACTGGTTGATGAGTAGGGCGACCCAATTCCTTCGCGGGCTCTGGGGAACTTTCTGGATTCTCACCGCAACCCTGTTGGTAACCGCAGCACTGCTGCTGGCACTGCTGCGCCTGATTCTTCCCGGGGCGGGGCTGTTTCATGATGAACTCGAGTCCTGGATTGAGGAGAGGGTTGGGGTACCGGTTGATATCGAGGAGATCTCCCTCTCACTGGATGGCCGGATGGTGGAGATTACCGCCCACCATGTCATTGTCTATGACGCTTCATCAGGGAAACCACAAGCCTCCTTCAGGGATGGGGGTATCGAAATTGACCTGCTCTCCTCGATCCGTTTCGGAGAGCCGGTAACCACTTCGCTCTCCATCACCCATCCAAAGGTCACCCTTCTGCACCGCGAGGATGGGAGCCTGACGGTAGAGGGTGGCAGTGAGGGAGAGAGGGTAACTGCACCACTGATCGGCTGGCTGTTAACACAACCATCCCTGATCGTTAATGATGCAGAAATTCTGGTCAATGAGGAGCGCCTCCCCGGCATTCAGTGGTATTTCCGTGATGTCGATCTCGCCCTGACAAGCTCAGGCTATCGCCATCAGGCGAGTGGCACCGTTGTTCTGGGTCAAGCAGATTCGGAACCTGTTGAGGTGCGTCTGGAGTGGTTTGGGGATCTGTTGAATCCGCATGGCTGGGATGGTCAGATGTTTCTGCAGGGGAGAGATGTTGAGTTGGTGAACCTGGTTGGTGGTCAACAGAGCAGATGGGCTCAGTTGGTGCAGGGCAGGGCAAATATCCGGTGGTGGGGTGAATGGCTCTCTGGGCGCCTTGAGAAGGGGCGTGGAGCCCTGGACCGTGATGACCGTGATCTGGAGTTGTCGGGGCTGGCCGGGGGGGAGTTTTTCTGGAAAAAGGAGGGTGACAGTGAGTGGCGCCTGCAGGCAGAGCAGCTTGTCTGGGGGGGTGAAAAGGAGAGTGAAAGAACAAGTCATCCAACGTCGGCACTGGTGGAGCGCAGGAAGGGGGCATCTGGAGAGGATCTGCTGCTGGGTGCAATTGACCGGATACGGCTGGTTTCAACACCGGAACAGTCTGGTCTCCATGCGACATTTTTTCGCGGAGAGAGGGGGATCCAGCTCTCTGGAGACCTGAAGCTGCTTCATTTCAGATCCTATCCAACCGATGAGAATCTGCTGAATCAGATTGAGGCCCGGATGGAGACCAGTGAAATCTCCATTCGTGGGCTGAAAGGGCTGGATGGGTTTGGTATATCGGGAATCAATGGGTTGCTGCAGGCCAACCAGCAAGGGGGGGTCTTTTTTCCAGCCACTGAGGAGCTGACCATTGAGGCAGAGGGGATCTACCAGGATCCGGTAGCGGTTGAACTGCAACAGGGGGTAGTCGCCTGGAGGCACCACACCGCCGGCCTCTTGGTTGCTGCGGAGGGGGTAAAAGGCGCCATTGGATCACTACAGGTTGATGGGGATGCCAGGCTCCTGATGCCGGCAGCCGGGGGTTCACCGATACTGGACCTTGAGGGCCGGGTAACTGCCAGTCGGGTTGCCGAGCTGATGGGTCAGCTTCCGGAAGGAAAGATGAGTCCACGCCTGGTCAGCTGGTTGAAGAGCGGGCTCCTCTCTGGTGAGCTGGTCGATGGCAGGGTGTTGCTTCGTGGCCCCCTTGACCGTTTCCCCTACAAGAATGGGGGCGGAGAGTTCAGAACAGAGTTGCAGATTCAGGATCTCTATCTCAACTATGCCGACGGGTGGCCGGCAATAACGAATGGCCAGGCCAGACTGGTATTCAATAATGAATCCCTGCGGCTGGATATGGAGGGTGGAAAGATTGATGGCCACCCCCTGCATGATCTCTTCATGACAAGTGAGCAGGTTGGAAAGAGTCCCCTGAACATCCATGGCCAGATTGTCAGTGAAAGCAACAAGTTGCTTCAGAGTCTGCAGAATACACCACTAAAGGAACGTGGTGCACAGTTCAGCTCCCTGCTCTCACTGGAGGGTTATGCATTCCTCGATCTTGGGGTGGAGGTTCCCCTGAAAAAGGGAGAGCAGGTTGCGGTCGATGGGCGGGTTGAGCTGCATGAGAATCAGCTCTCACTCCAGGAGCTGGATCTGGAGCTGAAGCAGGTAGAGGGTAATGTTGAGTTCAATAATGATGGCTTTACGATAGAGGGGATCAGGGGAGAGATGATGGGCGGCCCGGTCCTGATTACCGCCTTTACAGCCGGGGGTGAGCAGCAGCATGATTTGATGGTTGGGCTGGAGGGGGAGCTCCAGGGGGCGGAGCTGGAGCAGTGGCTGGGTCTTGGTGAGGGGGGTGCTGTTCAGCTTCCGCTTCGGGTCATGGGGCTGAATCCGGAAGATCCAAAGCCAAGGGTCCAGTGGGGGGGGCGTCTCAAGGTGGGGCTGGCTGACTCCGGGGCCCAGATGACTGGCGACAGACAAGCTGTCGGAAACCGTATTGAGCTCCATCTCCACTCAGACCTCAAAGGTGTGGAGATGGTGCTGCCAGCCCCATTCAACAAGTCGGCAGAAGAGCGCTGGCCAACCACCCTGACCTTGCAGCTACAGGGGGGAGAGTTGCAGAAGCTCCACCTCTCCAGCCCGGAATATCTGCTGGCTGACCTCTCAAGGGAGAGGGAGGAGAGTAACAGCTGGAATGGATTGGTTCTGGTGGGTGCAGTTGAGCGTCCGGATCCGGCAAACCAGTCACTCGGAGGGGTCTCTGTACAGGGGGCGCTGAAGCAGGTGAGTATCGGAGAGTGGCTTGCCTGGTATCGGGAGCTCTCCAGTGGTGAGGCGCAATCGGGGTCCATGCTCTCCGGCATGCCCCTGCCTGAATTACAGGTTGAGCGGATTGCAGTCAGCTCCGAAGAGGCGGACCTATTTGGCCAGCCGTTACAGAACCTTTCAGTTGTGATGCAACCCCACAGGGATGGCTACTGGGGGATCGGGATCAGCAGTGATCAGCTTCAGGGCAGGATTGAGGCCCCTCTTGAGCAGGACAGGTTGCTGATTGTGGATCTGGACCATATACGGTTTGACTCAGATCGTGAGAAGAGGAGGGGAGAGAATCCTGCTTCTGATATCGATCCCTCCTATTTCCCGGCGATGCAGATGAGCAGCAGAAAGACCAGCATCAATGGGATCGATTTTGGAAGGCTGCAGCTACAGACACACAAGAGCAAGAGCGGACTCTTTTTCGATGATGTGACCCTGGAGTCCAGAGTCCTGAAACTTACTGCACAGGGAAGCTGGTTGAAACGGTCCAACGCATCACTGTCGAGATTTAATATCCATGCAGCCGGTGATGAGCTTGGAGAGATCCTCTCGCTGTTTGGGTATGGCGGCGAGATTGACCAGGGTGCAACCACAGTTCAGATCAAGGCGGAGTGGCAGGGGGTTCCGACAGATTTCTCCCTCGGGGCCATGGAGGGGAATATGAATCTCTCAGTTGGCAAGGGGCAGTTGCGGGATGTTGAGCAGGGGGTTGGGAGGGTATTCGGGCTATTGGGGATCCATACCCTGGCACGCCGACTGACCCTCGATTTTTCAGATGTCACCGGAGAGGGGCTGCCGTTTGATACCATTCAGGGCTCCTTCATCGTGCAGAACGGCCATGCACACACCAGTGACCTTGCAATTGATGGCCCCTCAGCAACTATCAAGGTGGATGGCAGAACCGGCATTGTTGCGCAGGATTATGATCAGGTCATATCGGTCAGCCCCAAGATCTCGGAGACACTCCCGGCAACCGGTGCACTGGTTGGGGGACCGGCTGGAGCGGCAGTAGGCGGGGTGGTGCTTCTCTATCAGAAGCTATTCAAGAAAGAGGGGATTGTAACAACCCGATATGCACTGACCGGAAGCTGGGATGAGCCAAAGCTGGAAAAGATCGTGAAAAAGCGGGCAATCGCTCCAGTAACTGAACCGGGCCATGTAATGGGTATTCCATAGGGTTGGTTGCCCGGCACCATGCCTTTACAGTATGTAACTGGGGGCAATTTGCATCAGTTACGGGTACTACTGAATAGATACTACAGTATAAGGACATTCAAAAAGATGGATCGATTTGAACTGGCATCCAGCCTGTTTCTGGACGCTTCCGGG
>CAZYJG010000007.1:0-30378 GCA_964647745.1 uncultured Piscirickettsiaceae bacterium | reverse complement strand
CAAAAAGATGGATCGATTTGAACTGGCATCCAGCCTGTTTCTGGACGCTTCCGGGGTTTCACAGGAGACATTGGGCTCCACACTGCACTATCTGATGGGCAGAGGGATCGATTATGCAGATCTCTATTTCCAGCAGAGCCACCATGAGTTCTGGTCACTGGAGGATGGTGTTGTGCGTGATGGCAGTTACGACATCAGCTCCGGGGTGGGGGTACGGGCCATCCATGGTGAAAAGACCGGTTTTGCCTACTCGGACGAGATCAGTGCTGAGGCTCTGATGCGGTCTGCAGGCTCTGCACGTGCCATCACAAGATCGGGTGGCGGGGGGCAGATTCGGACAGAACCCTCTCTTGTAGCCGATGGGGACAGAGACCCCTCACTCTATCGTTCAGTCAACCCTCTGCGCTCTGTGAGTGCAGAGGAGAAGGTGGCGCTGCTGCAGAATCTTGACCGCTGGGCACGCTCTGAAGATCCGCGGGTTACACAGGTGATGGCATCCATTGCTGCTGTTTATGATGTGATACTGGTTGCCGGAAGTGATGGGACATTGGCCGCTGATGCACGCCCACTGGTGCGCCTCAATGTCACTGTTATCGCCGAGCAGGGCGGACGACGCGAGAATGGTTCTGCCGGTTTTGGTGGCCGCTCCGACTTCTCGCTGCTTCTGAGGAGTGGGGAGGCAGAGGCAATTGCCACGGAGGCAGTAAGACAGGCTGTGACAAACCTGGAGGCAGTGGCTGCACCGGCGGGTGTGATGGAGGTTGTTCTTGGAAATGGGTGGCCCGGGGTGTTGTTGCATGAGGCGGTCGGCCATGGTCTGGAGGGGGATTTCAACAGGAAGGGGACCTCGGCATTCTCTGGTCGGGCAGGAGAGTCGGTTGCAAGTTCTCTCTGTACAGTCGTCGATAATGGGGCGCTTGAGGGGAGGAGAGGGTCCCTCAATATTGATGATGAGGGGACGGAGACAGGGAACACCGTTCTGATCGAGAAGGGGGTCCTCAAGGGCTATATGCAGGACAAGACCAACGCCAGACTGATGGGTTCTGTATCAACCGGAAACGGCAGGAGGGAGTCCTATGCACACCTGCCGCTGCCAAGGATGACCAACACCTATATGTTACCGGGGGAGCATGAACCGGATGAGATTATCCATTCGGTCAGGCAGGGAATCTATGCCGTCAACTTTGGCGGGGGGCAGGTGGATATCACCTCGGGAAAATTTGTCTTCTCTGCCAATGAGGCCTACCTGATTGAAAATGGGGTAGTGAAGCAGCCACTCAAGGGGGTGACATTGATTGGTAATGGACCGGATGTGATGTCAAAGGTCACCATGGTGGGCAACGACCTTGAGCTGGATCGAGGTGTAGGGGTCTGCGGAAAAGAGGGTCAGAGTGTCCCTGTAGGGGTGGGTCAGCCCACCCTGAAGGTGAGTGGCCTTACGGTTGGGGGAACTGAGGTATGAGCAGCAGGAGCGATCAGGAGCAGGTGGAACTGGAGGATCTGACACAGCAGATTCTGGATGAGGCAAAACGCCGGGGGGCAACAGCAGCAGAGGCGGCGAGCAGTGTCGAGGAGGGGTATTCGACAACAGTACGGCTGGGAGAGGTAGAGACTGTTGAGCACCACAAGGATCGTGGCATGGGGGTAACGGTCTATTTTGGACAGCGGAAGGGGACGGCATCTACCAGTGACTTCTCCATCTCATCGATTCGCTCTGCGGTAGAGGCGGCCTGTGATATTGCACGTCATACCGAGGAGGATCCCCATGCTGGTCTGGCAGACCCGGAAAAAATGGCAACCGAGTTCCCGGATCTGGAGCTGGAGCAGCCCTGGGAGGTGGATGTTGAGGCGAGTGTAGAGGTTGCCAAACGGTGTGAACAGGCGGCACTGGATCGTGATTCACGCATTGTCAATTCGGAGGGTGGATCGGTGAGCAGCCACCGTTCGGTACGGGTCTATGGTAATAGCCATGGATTTCTTTCAGGCTACAGTGGCACCCGGCATGGGATCAGTTGTTCGGTAGTGGCCAGTGAGAGCAGGTCACGAGATCCGGGAGCGATGGTCCGGGACCACTGGTATAGCGGGAGCCGGGACCCACTTCAACTGGAGTCCCCGGAAGAGGTTGGGCAGCATGCCGCAGTTCGGGCGCTTGAACGTCTGGGTGGGAGAAAGGGGAGGACCACGCAGGCGCCGGTACTGTTTGATGCGACAGTCGCCGGGGGGTTGTTGGGGCATCTGACTGCCGCCATTCGTGGAGGCAACCTCTATCGCAAGGCCTCCTTCCTGCTTGATGAACTGGGGAATCAGATTTTTCCAGATTTCATCACCATACATGAGGATCCATATAGGAGGCGGGGTGTGGCCAGTGCCCCGTTTGACAGTGAAGGGGTGGCGACACATCAACAACCGTTTGTGGTTGATGGGGTGCTCACCCGCTATGCGCTGGACAGTTATGCTGCACGCCGTCTGGGAATGGAGAGTACCGGTAATGGGGGGGGTGTCCGGAATCTGATGATCACCCACGGGGACCATAATAGAGAGTCCCTGATCAGTAAGATGGGAGAGGGGTTCCTGGTAACCGAGCTGATGGGGCAGGGGGTCAATACCATCACCGGAGACTACTCACGCGGTGCAGCGGGTTTCTGGGTGGAGGGGGGAGAGATTGCCTATCCGGTTGAGGAGATCACCATTGCCGGAAACCTCAGGGAGATGTTCGGGCAGATCGTTGCAGTGGGCAGTGATGTGGATCGTCGTGGAAACATACAGAGCGGCTCGATCCTGCTGGAGCAGATGAGTATTGCCGGATCCTAGAAGTTTGTCGGATTTAGGATGCCTCAGCAGGGGTCTTTTCGCAGCAGGTATTCATAAATCCGACAGACTCCTAGATCAGGAAGAGGGTTGCAAGCCCCAGGAAGGAGAGAAATCCAACGACATCAGTCACGGTGGTCAGCACCACATAGCCCGCCAGTGCCGGATCGATCCCCATTCTGTTCTGCAGTACCGGGATGGCCACACCGGAGAGTGCGGCAATGATCAGGTTAATGACCATTGCCGCGGCAATCACGACACCCAGCTCTACCTCACCAAACCAGAGCCAGGCGACAATGCCAACCACAACGGCCCATAGTGCACCGTTCAGCACCCCAACAGCCGACTCCTTGGCAATGAGCCATCGTGTGTTGGCGTCACTAATCTGATTCAGCGCAATCCCACGGATGACCAGGGTCAGGGTCTGCCCACCGGCAATGCCTCCCATGCTGGCGACCACCGGCATCAGTACAGCAAGGGCGATGACCTGCTGCAGTGTCTCCTCAAACAGACCGATCACCCAGGCGGCAAGGAATGCTGTCGCAAGGTTGAGCCCAAGCCAGAGGGTCCGTCTGCGTACACTGACTCCAACCGGGGCAAACATGTCCTCCTCTTCGTCGAGACCTGCTCTACCCAGCAGTGAGTGGTCTGCCTCGTCACGGATTACATCGACCACATCATCGATGGTGATTCTGCCCAGCAGCCGCCCCCTCTTGTTCAGTACCGGGGCGGAGATCAGGTCACGGCTCTCAAAGAGGTTGGCAACCTCTCTCTCTGCCATCTCTGCCGGGATCACATCACACTCCCGAACCATCACCTCATCGACACTCTTCTCTGCATCCGTGGTCAGCAGGGTTGAGATGGGGAGCAGCCCCAGGAAGGTGTTGTCCCGATCCACCACCATCAGGTTGTCAGTGCTGTTCGGCAGTGTTCCACGCATCCTCAGGTAGCGCAGTACAACATCCAGATCGATATCGGGCCGAATCTGGATGGTATTCATGTCCATCAACCCGCCGGCACTGTCCTCGGGGTAGGAGAGGATCTCCTCAACCTGTTGCCGGTTCTGCTGGTCCATGGACTGCAGAACCTGCTGGGTCTGGCTGTAGGACATGTCCTGAAGCAGGTCAGCCATGTCATCGGTATCAATCTGTGATGCCGCAGCGGCCAGCTCCTCATTGTCCATCCCCTCCAGCAGCCCTGAACGAACCTCATCATTGAGGTGGGGCAGGATCTCTGCCCGCTGTTCTGGCAGGATAATCTCCCAGAGCTGCGGGCGCCCCTTGGGCGGTGTGGACTCAATCAGGTGTGCACAGTCTGCAGCGTGGAGGCTGGCCAGCAGGGGTGCGATGGGGGCAAGATCACCATGCTCAAGTGCCTGGGTAACAGAGGCGATCCACTGCTCTCGCTTTTCCTGGTCTGGGGTCTCAACCATGGTAGTTCCTATGCGCTGTCCGGGCTTGGACGATTGATCCTCTCAAAGATTTGGTGAATCTCCTCATGGAATGTGGAGCGTAGTATCTGCTGTACCAGGGGCTCCACAACATCAAGATGGGTATTCAGTATGGCCTGTTTCACCTCCGGCAGCACTGAGGGGTTCATGCTGAACTCTCGCAGCCCCATCCCCAGTAGCAGGCGTGTATAACGGTCATCTCCTGCCATCTCACCACACATGGAGACGGGGATGCCGTTATCCACTCCAGCCTGGATCACTTGGTGGATCAGTCGCAGAACTGCCGGGTGGAGCGGGTCAAAGAGGTAGTTGACCTGATCATCAGTACGGTCGATCGCCAGTGTGTACTGAATCAGGTCATTGGTTCCAAGGGAGAGGAAATCCATCCTCTGGGCCAGCCCATCTGCCGAGAGTGCGGCGGCGGGTGTCTCAATGACGGCACCAATCTGGAGTGACTGGTCAAAATCAATCTGGCGGTTTCTCAGGTTTCTCTTCTCCTGGGCGATATGGTTCTGAATCTGGATCACCTCCTGCATACTGGTGATCATCGGGATCATCAGACGAATCCTGCCATGGGCAGAGGCCCGGAGGATGGCACGGATCTGGGGAATCAGCAGGTCCAGATTCTTCAGGGCGAGACGAACGGCCCGGACACCCAGTGCAGGGTTGTCGGCACTCTCCATCTCTGCAATCGCAGGGATCGGCTTGTCCGTGCCGATATCAAGTGTACGGATGGTCAGTGTTGCCCCCTCCATCTGCTCGACAACAGACCTGTAGTTCTCATACTGCTCCTCCTCGCCGGGAATATCCTCACGGTTCAGGAACAGGAACTCTGTTCTGTAGAGCCCAATATCCTTGCAGCCTACCTGGTGCATCGCCTCCATGTCATCAGGCAGCTCAACATTGGCCTGGAGGGAGATGGGGGTGTTGTCGCGCGTAACGGCAGCCTGTGACCGCAGTTTGACCAGCCCATCCTTGTGGATCTTCTCCTGCTCCTGAAGTGTCGTGTAGTGGTCGATAACACGCTGGTCGGAGTCGATCAGGATCATTCCATTGCTCCCATTGATGATCAATGGCTCCCCATCCCGGAGGTAACGGTGTGTATTTCCGGCCCCCATGACTGTGGGCAGGCGCAGGCTTCTGGCCAGGATTGCACTGTGTGAATTGGGTGCACCATGTTCAGTAATGATGCCGGCCACATTCTGGTGGTGGAAAAGGATGATGTTGGCTGCTGTCAGGTTATCGGCAACAATAATCCTCGGAACGCTGTCCTCTTCCGGTTCTACCAGCTCCTGAGTATCCGTCTCCTGCTGCAGCAACAGCATCATGATCCGGTTGACCACATGGTCAATATCATCCTTCCGGGTTCGGAGGTAGGGATCCTCCATCTCCTCAAATACCTGAACCAGTGAATCCCTCTGCTGCTTCAGTGCCCATTCCGCATTGCACTTCTGACGCCGTATGGTCTTGATCGGCGCACGGCTGATGGCGTTGTCCTCCAGCATCAGCAGGTGGGCATCAATAAAGTCAGTTACATCCCCTGGAACGCCGGAAGAGACCGAGGGGCGGGGCTGTATGACCTCGGAGCGTAACTCGACCAGCTGCTCCCGGGCGGTCTCCAGTGCACTGTTGTAACGCTCGATCTCTGCATCAATCAGATAGTCCGGAACGGTATACTCGGCGATGTCGGGCTGGCCGTGCTCCATCAGATAGGCCTTGCCGACGGCAATTCCCCGTGCAACCCCAATTCCATGAAGCATGATGCTCATTGCCTTACGATCCCTCTGTGTGATTCGCACATACCTGTTTCAGAGACTCCCTAGTTCCCGATGGTGGATATTCAATGTGCATTGATCAGTCCATATATTTTCGCCGTTTTCTTCCCCGCTGTCTTGCAGACTTCGGAGATGGTTGCCGATTTTTTCAACCAGATAGACAGAGCGGTGCCTCCCCCCTGTGCAGCCTATCGCAATGGTCAGGTAGGAGCGGTCATCAGAGAGAAAGCGGGGGACCCAGCGCTGGACATAATGGTTGATCTCCTCTGCCATCTCCTGGCTCTCCGGAGAGCGGTCAAGAAATGCGATGACCTCTGCGTCCAGACCGGTCAGATCCCTGATCTCCGGCTCCCAGTGCGGGTTTGGCAGACAGCGTGCATCAAACAGGAAATCCACGTCTGTCGGTACCCCATGTTTGAAGCCAAAGGATTGAACCTTCAGAAACAGGTGGGGTTCTGTATGGCCGGTGACCCCGTTAATCTGGGCCCGCAGCTGGTAGATGCTGGTCTGAGAGGTATCGATCCGTAGATCTGCTGCAGCCGCAATGGATGCCAGCTGTTCGCCTTCACGCAGAGTTGCATCCTTGAGGGAGAGCCCTTCGCGACTCAGGGGGTGGGGGCGTCTGGACTCCCCAAATCGCCGGACCAGGGTTTCCGGGCTGGCTTCAATGAAGATCAGTTTGTAGTGGAGTGAACTCTCCTCTCCGAAAAGTTGTTCCAGCAGTGCGGGGAGCCTCTCCAGCTCTTCAGAGCTGTTTCTGACATCGATGGAGAGCCCAACATGGCTGTAGAGCTTTCCCAGTGGAGGGAGGATCTGGTCAGTAAAGGCGGGAAGAAGCTCAATTGGAAGATTGTCAATGCAGTATCCACCCTGATCCTCAATGGCATGGAGGGCGACACTTTTGCCCGCCCCTGAGAGTCCACTGATGATATAGATAAACATCGGAGAAGAGCGATTCACGGTATAGAGGGTATGTCGTATACCGTGAATCGTTGTGCTTAACGGTGACTTCCCAGCTTCTCCTTGTGTTTAATCACCTGTCGATCCAGTTTGTCGATCAGCCCATCCACTGCAGCATACATATCCTCATCCACACAGTCGGCAAAGATCTCTGCACCACTTACATGAAGTGTTGCCTCCGCCTTTTGACGCAGTTTTTCAACGCTAAGGACGACATGTACATTGGTCACATTGTCAAAATGGCGTTCAAGTTTTGCCATTTTTCCAGTTACATACTCATTCATGGGGGGGGTAATATCGACATGGTGACCGGTAATATTCAGCTGCATAGTGCTCTCCTTGTTGTTGTAAATCTGTGAACCATTTTCACAGTATTATAGTGATCGTCTACGTTCGTTCGATGGAGGAATCGAAAGAATGTCCCTGTATTTTGCCACGGTTCTGCGGGCAACCTTCACTCCTTTTTCTGCCAGCATCAGAGTGATGCGGTGATCGCTGATGGGTTTTGCAGGATCCTCATTATCCACAATCTGGCGAATCATTGCTCGCACTGCAGTTGCTGAGGTTCCATCACCATCCGTAGTTTTGAGCTGGCTGGAAAAGAAATATTTGAGTTCAAAGATCCCTTGTGGGGTCTGTACATATTTATTGGTTGTTACTCTTGAGATGGTGGACTCGTGCATATCTATTGCATCCGCAATGGTGCGCAGGGTCAGTGCACGCATCTTTTCCGGCCCCTCCTCAAGAAAACCGGACTGTACCTGAAAGATATGGGAGGCGACCCTGAACAGGGTCTGGTTGCGGTTTTGCAGGCTTTTCAGGAACCAGCGCGCCTCCTGGATGTTGCGGTTGATGTACTCCTTGTCGTTGCTGCTCTGCGGTCTTCCCTTCATGCTCTGGTAGAAGGGGCTGATACGGAGCCTTGGGCTGGTTTCCGGGGTCAGCTCAATCTCCCATGCCCCCTCACTCTTTCTGACAATGAGGTCGGGAATAACATACTCAACGGCAGGGGGTTCTATCTTGCCTCCTGGGCGTGGATCCAGTGACCGGATCATCGCAAGTGCCTGAGATACTGTCTCTGTCGAGCACCGCAACTTTCTGCTGAGCAGGTCACGGTTCTGCTCCGAGAGCAGATCAAAGTGGTCCTCCACCCAATGGATTGCAACCGCCTTTACCTGGCCCTCATCAGTGGTCTGGTGTAGCTGGATCAGCAGGCATTCACGCAGATCCCTGGCACCGACACCGGGGGGATCAAATTGCTGTATCTGATGAAGCTGGGTGGTCAGCTCCTCCATCTCAACGGGTAGGTCCAGCTGCAGGGTATCAATCAGCTCCTCCAGGGTGCTCTCCAGGTATCCATCCTGATTGATTGCATCAATCAGGGCAATAGAGAGGGTGTAGTCCCGATCGGTGAGATGGAGTGCATTGAGCTGCCAGATCAGGTGATCCTGAAGAGAGAGGGCCGAGGAGTGAATTTCATGAGGCTCAAACCCCTCTGCAGGGGTGGTGGTGCCGAGCATGGAGGGGATGTCATAGGTGTCCTCCCAGCTGCTGTCGGTCTCCAGCTCCTCGGGGATTATCTCTTTGCCCTCTGTCAGGGGCTCTGCGGACACGCTGTCCTCATCGGTGGCTGCCACAACTGGCTCACTGTCCTGCTCCAGGGAGCTGTTTCCCTCCTCTCCCTCCTCCAGTAGCGGGTTGGTTTCAAGGATCTCCTGCACCTCTTGCTGTAGCTCCACAGCAGAGAGTTGCAGCATGCGGATCGCCTGCTGCAGCTGAGGGGTCATTTTCAGTTGCTGACCAAGACGCAGATTGATCGATTGGTTCAGCACGGACGCCCCGGAAAAGTCTGGTTCATGACTATGTTATATCACATCTGGAACTGATGTCCGAGATAGACCTTGCGAACATGGTCATGCCCGAGAATGTGGTCGGAATCCCCCTCTGCAATAACAACTCCCTCATTGATGATATAGGCACGGTCACAGACCTTGAGGGTCTCTCTGACATTATGGTCGGTAATAATGACACCAATGCCCCGTTCTGCCAGATGCTGAACAACCTTCTGGATATCGATAACCGAGATCGGATCTACCCCGGCAAAGGGCTCATCCAGCAGAATAAAGCTGGGGTTGGCTGCCAGTGCACGGGCAATTTCAACCCTCCTGCGCTCCCCCCCTGAGAGGCTGATCCCCTTGCTGTTCCTGATATGGGTAAGATGGAACTCCTCCATCAGGTTCTCCATCTCGGCTGCAGCCTCCCCTGCATCCAGATCATCTCGGTACTGCAGGATCGCCAGCAGGTTCTCCTCAACGGAGAGTTTTCTGAAAACCGAGGGCTCCTGTGGCAGATAACCGATGCCCATCTGGGCACGCCGGTGCATTGGGTGGCGGGTCAGGTTGGTGCCATTGAGGTGAATGGTGCCGTTATTGGCCCGGATCAGGCCGACAATCATATAGAATGAGGTGGTTTTTCCAGCCCCATTGGGGCCCAGCAGCCCTACAATCTCTCCTCCATGAACCTCAATGGAGACATCATGCACCACCCTCTTCTTGCCAAACCGTTTCTCCAGGTTACTGGCGGAGAGGGTGTTCTGCGCAGCTGTATGACGCTCCTCTCTGGTTGAGGTGCCCTCATCCGTTGTTTGTGGTGATGTTGCCGCCTCACTCATGGCAGTGATAAATGGGAGGGCAGATTAACGGTAGTCAGAGTGAATGTGGTCGCAGCTGCCAGGCTTGCTCTTTGGGTGAAAGACAGAGCGGGTGCGCGCCTTCGCACGCATGATATCCTTCTCGATGTCGTAGATGATCCGTTTTCCCTTCTGTTCGTTCCCCTTCTGGCAGAAGATCGCGTCTCCCAACAGGCGAATCTCATCCGGGTTGATCTGATAGACAATCCTGGATGCAGTGCCCTTGACCGGTTGTTCACCCTCCTTGGGGATCTGCTGGAAGTAGGCCCGCTTCCCTTCGTCACCATAGATGACTACACGTTCCAGCTCCTCCTCCGGAAAGAAGAGTTCCATTCGGTCTGCGTCAATTTCAAGTGTCCCCTGTGTCATGCGGACATCTCCACTATAGAGGGCATACCCCTCCTTTTCCCGCATCTCGGCTGACTCCGAGTTGATCTCGAGCGGCTGATCCTTGTCTGTCGGGAGTGCATGGGTGTTGAATGGAAGCAGGAACAGGAGTGCAAGCAGGGTTTCAACTCTATGGAGCGGTTTCATTTTCATGGTCTCCTAATTATAGCGGCCTGAGGAATTTTTCAGTAGCTGGATTTCACCGGTATCCAGCCAGAGTTTTGCGCCAACAGATGTGGTTATTGTGCGGTCGGTGGTAAATGTGATTGGATGTTCTGTCTCCATATACTCATTGTCCAGCTGCAGGCTGGCCTCCTCGGCCTCCATTCTGGAGAAGCGTGGGCTGTCAGGGTACTGCTGGTCAGCAACCACTCCCCCCTTGAGTACAATCAGTTCACTCTCCTCCCACTCTGTTCCATGGTCTGCGCGCAGTTTCCATGGGGGTTGAGTGGGACTGTAGGTGATGGCATGCGGCTGCACAAGTTCAGCGCGCATCTCGTCGGGATAGTGGTCCACCCGTTTGGCGCGAAAATGGGAGGCAATCTTCCCATCCGTGTCCATTGTCTTGCGGTCAAGATCGGTAATAAAGTAGTCGGTCTGCCGTGCAGGTTGCTGGAGGTCAGTTAGAGGTTCTGGAATCAGATACCAGGTTGCTGCCACAGCAATCAGCAGCAGCAGGGAGAAGAGGTTTCTGGTCGAGAGGGACATTTCTACCTGTGGTCAGTTGGTCAATCCGTTGAGGTGACCCTCAATAAAGGGCTGCAGGGTCTGCTGTGCCTCCATGATCATCTCACACGCCTCCCGGGCAGCACCACGACCACCAACCTGGGTGGTGGTCCAGTGGGAGCGGGAGCGAACCTCGGGGTGGGCATCAGAGACAGCAATCGCCAGGCCAACCTGCACCATTACCGGAAGGTCGATGATATCGTCACCAACATAGGCGATCTCACTGTAGTCGAGCCCCATCTCCTCGGCAACTCCCTGGAATACCGGTACCTTGTTGGACTGCCCCTGGTAGAAGCGGCGGATCCCAAGGTTTTTCATCCGGTGTGCCACTACCTGCGAGGAGCGGGCGGTGATTACTGCAACCTCAACGCCACTGCGCATCAGCATCTTCATCCCCAGCCCGTCCCTGGAGTGAAATGCCTTGTACTCCTGGCCATCATCCCCAAAGAAGAGACGACCATCGGTCAGAACGCCATCAACATCAAAGATGACCAGTTTGATCCGTTGGGCTCGCTCTCTCAGACTGCTATCCATTGCAGTGCTCATGCTCAAACTGCCTTTGCGTGAAGCAGGTCAAGCATGTTGAGTGCGCCAACAATTTGTTGTTGCTCGTTGACCACGAAGAGGCCATTGATATTTTTTTTCTCAAGAATGTTCAGTGCCTCCTCAACCAACAGCTCAGGCTCGACAGTGGTGCAGTTGCGGCTCATGACCTCATCTACGGGGGTGCTCTGCAGTTCCAGTTGTTGATCCATGGTGCGACGCAGATCCCCGTCCGTGTAGATTCCCTGGATCTCTCCATTTGAGTCGGTTATGGCGGTCATGCCCAGCCCCTTGGAGGTCATCTCCAGGAGCGCCTCGGCAATGGTGGAGTCACTGGGAACCGAGGGGACCCGATCCCCCTTGTGCATGATATCCCCAATACGGAGCAGCAATCTTCTGCCCAGTGCCCCGGCAGGGTGGGAACGGGCAAAGTCCTCTGCGGTAAACCCCCGGCTCTCCAGCAGTGCAACCGCCAGCGCGTCCCCCATTACCAGTGTTGCTGTGGTGCTGGAGGTGGGGGCAAGGCCCAGGGGGCAGGCCTCCTTCTCGACACCCACATCCAGATGGATGTCCGATTCAGTTGCCAGAGTGGAGCCGGGGCTGCCGGTCAGTGAGATCATCAGAACCCCCAGGCGCTTGATGACCGGGAGCAGCATCAGTACCTCACTGGTCTCGCCGGAGTTGGAGAGTGCGATGATTACATCACTCTCCGTGACCATCCCCAGATCCCCGTGGCTCGCCTCTCCGGGGTGGACAAAGAATGCGGGTGTGCCGGTACTTGCCAGCGTGGCAGCAATCTTGTTCCCGATATGGCCCGACTTCCCCATGCCAATGACCACAACCCGCCCCTTGCAGCCGAGAATGGCCTCGCACGCCTGCTCAAAGGTGTGGTCGATTCGATTGAGTAATGCACTGATCGCCTCGGCCTCCTCCTGGATGACCGCCTTTCCCAGTGCAGAGAGGCTGTTCTGGGCGCTGTCTGGAATAATGTTCTGCTGCATGATCTCTTTGATTTTATTGTTAGATGGCCTGTTGGTACAGTAGCCCCAGATAACCGAAGAAGCAAGTAAGAAGAGCGGCCCCCTCAATTCTGCCAATTGATTTTTTCTCACTCCTGAAGAGGATCGACATCAGGTAGAGCGCTACAGTTAGCAGGGCCATGATCAGAAAATCCCGTGAGAGTACGGAGGCATCAATGGCACCAGGTGCGATCAGACCGGGGAGTGCCAGAACACCGAGAATATTGAACAGGTTGGAGCCGATGATGTTGCCGACAGCCATATCATGTTCCTGTTTGCGGGCTGCAGTGATGGATGCCGCCAGTTCAGGGAGGCTGGTGCCAATTGCAATAATGGTCAGGCCAATGATCAACTCACTGATCTCAAATGTATGGGCAATCTCAACCGCGGCCCAGACAATCAGGCGCGAGCTGAAGAGCAGGACCACCAGTCCAACCAGGGTCCAGAGCAGGGCGCCCCTTAGTGAGAAGTCGGCCGGGATCTCATCATGGATCTCCGAGGTCACCTCGGAGGAGAATGGGTCGCTTGTCGGCTCCTCCTTGCTGTTCTGGATCAGCCAGGTCATAAGAAGAAACAGGGAGAGAAGAAGGATTGCCCCATCCCACCGGTCCAGAGAGTAGTCAATAAGCATCAGCCCACAGGCCCCGGTAACCACCAGGAGGATTGGGAACTCCCTGCGCAGAATCTCGGAGCGGACCCCAATGGGGAGGATGAGTGCAGTTGCCCCAAGAACCAGTGCGATATTGGCAATATTCGACCCAATGGCATTTCCAATCCCGATGCCCGGGCTGCCCTCCCAGGCCGCAAGGGAGGAGACCATCAGCTCGGGCGCACTGGTACCAAACCCCATGATGACCAGACCAATGACAAGTGGTGATACCTTCAGATATTGGGCCGTTGCTGCAGCACCAATCACAAAGCGGTCGGCACTCCAGATGAGAAGTGCAATACCGGAAACAATGGCAATCAGGTTTTCAATCATAGCGCTGTAGTATACTGGATAATTTCCGGGGTCAATGGTGGATCTGTCAATGTCAGAGGAGAAAAGACCCCTGTTGCAGCTGGGGCTGTTGGGATGGGGCGATGGTCTCCAGAAGAGCGGTTTTTTCCCCGATGATCTCCCGTCCGAGTGGAGGCTAACCTACCTCTCCAATGAGCTGGATTGTGTAGCAGTTCCTCTGGAGGGGCTGCACGACCTGGACCCCGAAATGGTTGAGGAGTGGGCAGAGGATACCCATGACCGGTTTGGATTCTATCTCCTGCTGCCAGGCTTCAATCCTCGGCAGGAGGATCAGCTTCATCTGTTTCGAAACCTCCTGCAGCAGCTTGAGCCGCTGGGAGAGCAGTTGGTCGGGATTCTGGTTGGTGCAGACCGTACAGAATCTGATATCTCCCTCCTGCAGCATATGTTGCAGAGAGAGGGGCGCTCTCAAGTTCCTCTCTGTCAGCTTACAGATCTGCATCCAGAAGGGCTGTCTGAGGAGGGGATCTGTTCCCTGCAGGGGGGTGACGGGGTGGCGCTGCTTCATGCGGAGCGGGAGTTGACACCGATGGCAATGAGGAGGGTAGTTGAGCTGCTCAGGAGCGAGGGGGTCAATACGCTGCTGTTTGTCCCTGCAGAGGGGCTGAGGGTAAATCTGCAGAGTGCGGAGACCATCTCCGAATTATTGGGGTAACAGTGACCGTGATTGCTGTCCCCACTGACGCTCAGGCATAATTCTCTCCCAGTATTCAGCATGTTGAGCAACCATTAGTGCCAAAACCCCACCAGCAAGCAGGCAGGTCAAACGCCTCCAGCAGATCCCCTGCCGGCGCCCACTCCTCTCGCAGGCGCTCGGCTGCCCGCAGGCGGAAAAGGGGGGCGGATGTCCTGGTTCGGGTCCGTAATCTGGGGTTCTCGCACGAGAGTCGCAGGGGGGGACAGCAGCCACTGTTTCACGGCATCAATCTGGATATCCATCGGGGTAAGATTGTTGCCATCATGGGGCCAAGCGGGACAGGGAAAACCACACTGCTGCGCCTGATTGGCGGACAGCTTGCACCGGACTCGGGAACCATTGCTGTCGATGGAGAGGATCTCTCAACCCTGGACCACAAGGGGCTCTATGCGCTGCGTAGACGAATGGGCATGCTGTTTCAGAGTGGGGCACTCCTTACGGACATGACGGTTTTTGAGAATGTTGCATTCCCCATACGAGAGCATACCGACCTTCCGGAGTCGATGCTCCGCACCCTGGTTCTGATGAAGCTGCAGGCAGTCGGGTTGCGGGGGGCGCAGGAGATGATGCCCTCCGAGCTATCGGGTGGGATGGCGCGTCGGGTGGCACTGGCTCGGGCCATTGCGCTGGATCCGATGATGGTGATGTACGATGAGCCCTTTACCGGGCAGGATCCCATCTCCATGGGTATCCTGATGAAGCTGATTCACGAGCTGAACCGATCCCTGCGTCTGACCAGTATCATCGTCTCCCATGATGTACAGGAGACAATGGCGATTGCCGACTATGTCTATCTCCTCTCCGAGGGGCGGATCATCGGCAAGGGGACACCACAACAGCTACAGCAGGAGCGCTCTGCATGGGTGCAGCAGTTTATTCAGGGAGAGCCGGATGGCCCTGTCCCCTTTCACTACCCTGCAGCCCAGTTTGAAGAGGAGTTATTGGGGTCATGATGCCACAGCCCTCACAGTGGATTGAGGATCTCCAGAATCGTTTGCTGAAACTGTTCTCGGTTTTTCGCAGACTGGGGCGGGGTCAGCTCTTTCTGTTCCAGATGTTGGGGGGGATGGCCTCTCTTCTGACCCGTTTCGGGCTTGTGGTGCGCCAGATCTACTCGGTTGGTGTCCACTCGTTGGCAATCATCCTGGTTGCAGGTGCCTTTGTGGGGATGGTGCTGGGGCTGCAGGGCTACAATACGCTGGTTGATTTTGGTGCCGAGGAGTCTCTTGGCGTCCTTGTTGCGCTCTCACTGGTTCGTGAATTGGGGCCAGTTGTCGCCGCACTGCTTTTTGCCGGGCGTGCAGGCTCTGCATTGACTGCAGAGATTGGTCTGATGAAGGCGACAGAGCAGCTGTCCGGTATGGAGATGATGGCAGTTGATCCCATTCGCAGGATTATCTCCCCCCGTTTTCTGGCCGGTTTTCTCTCCATGCCACTATTGGCTGCCATCTTTACGGTGGTGGGCGTATTTGGGGGATATTTCATGGCGGTGCCACTGCTTGGCGTGGATGATGGGGCCTTCTGGTCCCAGATGCAGGCAAGGGTAGACTTTTATGACGACATTCTGAACGGGATTATCAAGAGTGTGGTCTTCGGTTTTGTGGTGACATGGATCGCCCTGTTTGAGGGGTATGATGCAACACCAACCTCGGAGGGTGTCTCTCGTGCAACCACCAGGACGGTGGTTCACGCCTCTCTGGCGGTGTTGGGGCTCGATTTTGTATTAACGGTATTGATGTTTGGGACTTAGGGATGGGACAGAACAGAACAGTAGAGATCTTGGTAGGGCTATTTCTGGGGTTGGGAATCGTTGCCCTGATTGTGCTGGCCTTCTATGTGGGGAACCTCAGTAGCTACAACAGTGATTCGGGATACCGGTTGGAGGCACGATTTGACGAGATTGGCGGACTCAAGGTGCGTGCACCGGTAACCATATCCGGGGTTCAGGTCGGCAGGGTGACCAGTATCCAGCTCGACAACCTTGAATACCGGGCCGTGGTCGGGATGCGGATTGACCCGGAAAAACTGCCCCTGCAGCGGGTAACCGAGATGGGGGAGCAGATTCAGGACCAGGATGGCCAGCCAGTACTGGTGCTGTGCGGGGAGGATCTCCCTCCAGAGAGCGATGTCACGCTGTTCCCAGAGTGTGCAACCGTACTGTATGAGGATGCCGCAGCAACAATTCTGACGGCAGGCATGCTGGGTGAGCAGTATGTTGGGCTGGAGCCTGGTGGAGGGGCCATGACTTTCCTGTTGCCTGGGGATGAGATCCAGATGACGCAGTCCTCCATTGCACTGGAGCAGGTCATTGGGCAGTTCCTCTTTAACCAGGTGGACAAGGAGTAACCGGAAGCGCTGTAGTATTTTGTATCTTGAGACTATTCGCTGGAAGAAGGAAAATAGGCAGCTATGTTCGAAAAACGAAATCCCTTCAAGGTGAGCAGAGGCGGAGTCATGCAGGGTTGGCTGCTCTCCCTCTTTCTCATCTTTTGGCTTGCCCTCCCGAGTGTCCAGGCAGAGGAGCAAACCCCTGATCTGTTGATCAAGGATCTGACGGATCAGATTCTGGACCAACTGCTGCTGGAGGAGGAGTCCATGAAATTGGATCCGGCCCATACACAGCAGGTTGCAAGAATGCTGGTGGATGAGCTCATCATCCCCCATATCGACATGAAGCTGATGTCTCGCTGGATTGTCGGAAAGAGCTGGCGCAAGGCGACCGCACAGCAGCGTCAGCAGTTTATGGATGAGTTTACCGGGATGCTGATTCGCACCTATGCGGGTGCCCTGATTGAGTTTCGTGGGAAGAGTGTAACCTTCAAGCCTTTTCACCATGACCCAAAACGGAAGGATGCAGTGGTCCGTGCCGAGTTCTTTGATGGCAGCGGGGCACCACCAATCCCGGTTCTGTTTCGTGTCCGCAGGGACAGGCAGGGGGAGTGGAAGGTATTTGACTTTATTGTTGATGGCATCAGTCTGGTAAAAAACTACCGCTCCAGTTTCGCAGCTGAGATTCGAAAGGTGGGGTTTGATGGCCTGATCAGGCGCCTCTCTACCCACAACAGGGCTGAGAACAGTGAGCAGGGGGGTACCCCCTCAGTGGTACCGGCAGAGGGGTGAGCGTGGGAGAGCTTCGGTTTGTCTCTGAGGTTTCCGGGAGTCTCCAGCTAAGAGGTGAGATGACCCATGTGACGGTTACGGCCGCACTCAGGGAGTCAGAACGCCATTTTGGATCGGAGGGGGGGCTCCAGATTGATCTGAAAGGGGTCAAGCGGGTGGACAGTGCTGGTCTATCCCTGTTGATTGAGTGGATCCGCCGTCTTGAGGCAGAGGATAGGGACATCTGGTTTACCAATCTGCCCCGTCAACTGGAGGGGATAGCCCGTGTCAGCGGGGTCTATGAGATTCTTGCCCCCTCCTCCGGGCAGGAGTAGGTGGCCCTTAACCTGTAGTGATGGCACCTCCTGCACTTGAACTGATTCAGGTAGAGAAGCAGTTTGGCGATATTCACGCACTGCGGGGCGTTGGCTTTACTGTGGAGCAGGGGGAATTCTTTGGACTGCTGGGCCCCAACGGGGCGGGCAAGTCAACACTGATCAATATCATGGGTGGACTGGTTCACGCGACCTCGGGAGCGGTTCGGGTGATGGGACATGATGTGGTGACCCACTACCGAAACTCAAGGAGCCAGATCGGTATTGTCCCCCAAGAGCTGGTCTATGACCCCTTCTTTACTGTCTGGGAGATGTTGAGGATACAGTCCGGTTACTTTGGTCTGGGTCCGGAAAATAATCCCTGGCTGGAGGAGCTGCTGGAGACCCTGAACCTCTCGGATAAACGCAACGAGAATGTTCAGCGCCTCTCCGGGGGGATGAAGCGACGTGTCCTGATTGCACAGGCCCTGGTTCATCGCCCCCCGGTTGTGGTGCTGGATGAGCCAACGGCGGGGGTGGATGTGGAGCTGCGGCGTGCGTTGTGGGAGTTTGCCCATCGATTGCACCAGGAGGGACACACTATTCTGTTGACTACGCACTATCTGGAGGAGGCTGAGTCGATGTGCGACCGGATTGCCATTCTGGACCGGGGCAGGGTGGTGGCACTGAGCGACAAGAGTGCGCTGATCTCCAGAAACTCATGGAGGATCGGTGCCGTGGATCGGGATCTGGAGGAAGACCTTCCGAAGCAGATCAATGCGGCGATTGTTTCAAGAAGCAGAACCCAGATCCAGTTCAGGATTCCGCGTGAGCAGGGGCTGCAGCAACAGTTTCTCCAGCAGCTGGAGGGGGTCGGGATTGGTCGTGACCAACTGCAGCTGCGTGAGCCAACCCTGGAAGAGGTGTTTCTCGACCTGACCGGGGGGAACCCATGATTCGGAGAGCAGAGAGGGCCGAACACCTCAAGGCATACAATCTTTTTGGCTGCTGGACCCTGTTCAAGAAGGAGGTGCTGCGCTTTGTTAAGGTCTTTATCCAGACTGTACTGGCCCCAACGGTATCCACACTACTCTATCTGCTGGTCTTTGGTGTGGTTTTTGAGGAGGCGGTGGTGGTTTATGAGGGTCACAGCTACAGTGACTTTCTGATTCCCGGGCTGGTCATGATGGCAATGGCTCAGAATGCATTTGCAAACGGCTCCTCCAGTATTCTGCAGTCGAAGATGAATGGAAATATTATTTTTGTCCTGCTGGCTCCACTCTCTCCCTTTGAGTTCTATCTTGCCTTCATTGGTGCGGCAATCCTGAGAGGGGTGGTGGTTGGTGCTGGTGTTCTGCTGGTGGCCGCAATGATTGTTGAGGTAGGGTTCCACTCCGCCCTGCTGATCCTCCTCTTTGCAACGCTATCCAGTGGGGTGATGGGTGCCCTGGGGATTATTGCCGGAATCTGGTCAGACAAGTATGACCATCTCTCCGCATTTCAGAACTTCATCATTCTGCCGCTCACCTTTCTGAGCGGGGTCTTCTACTCAATTGAGAACCTCCCTCCCTTCTGGCAACAGGTCTCATCATGGAACCCGGTATTCTATATGATTGACGGTTTTCGATATGGTTTCCTCGGTACCTCGGATGTCTCCTATCTGCAGAGTATTCTGGTCGCAGCCCTCTTTTTTGTGGGATTATCGTTGCTGTCGATCTGGATGCTCCGGACAGGATACAAGTTGAGAGGGTAATGGAGAGGTTAAGAATTGTTGGCGGAAGGCCGCTTCATGGAAGGGTCCGGATCTCTGGCGCCAAGAATGCGGTGCTTCCCATCCTTGCCGGAGCCCTTCTGGCAGAGGGGCCTGTCTCCATTCAGCGGGTTCCGCAGCTGCGTGATGTCAGTACCATGATGAATCTGCTCTCCACCATGGGGGTAGGGGTTGTTGTGGAGGGGGCAAATCGGGTTGGGGTTGATGCCTCCACCATTGAGAGCCCATTTGCACCCTATGATCTGGTCAAGACCATGCGTGCCTCCATTCTTGTCCTGGGGCCACTGCTGGCAAAGCTGGGGGAGGCCAGGGTCTCTCTTCCTGGTGGCTGTGCAATTGGCGCAAGACCGGTCAATCTTCATGTAGAGGGGCTGCGTGCGCTGGGTGCAGAGGTTGCGGTTGAGAATGGATATGTCCATGCCACGGCCAAGAAGCTGAAGGGGGCACATATTCTGCTCGACTCTGTGACCGTTACCGGCACACAGAATCTGATGATGGCGGCAACCCTGGCAGAGGGGAAAACCACTCTGGAGAATGCCGCCAGGGAGCCAGAGGTAGTGGATCTCGCCCGCTTCCTCAACCGGATGGGGGCAAGAGTTAGTGGGGCAGGAAGTTCCACCATCGAGATTGAGGGGGTGAGCGCTCTTCGTGGTGTGGATTACGCAGTCATTCCTGATCGGATCGAGACCGGCACCTATCTTGTTGCAGCCGCAATCACCGGAGGGAGCATTGAGCTGGTGGAGACGGATCCCATGCTGTTGGAGTCTGTGTTGCTGAAACTGGAGGAGGCGGGTGCCACCCTGAGCGTGGGGGGTGAGAGCATCTCCCTGGATATGGAGGGGCGAAGACCACGAGCAGTCAGCTTTACTACCTCCCCCCATCCCGCCTTTCCTACAGACATGCAGGCGCAGTTTATGGCGCTCAATGCGGTTGCAGATGGGGTGGGGATGATCTCCGAGACCATTTTCGAAAACCGATTCATGCATGTTCCCGAGTTGCAGCGGATGGGGGCAAGGCTTCAGATCCAGGGCAGTAGCGTGATGGTGGAGGGGGTAGAGTCACTGAATGCGGCGCGGGTGATGGCCACCGATCTCAGGGCCTCGGCTGGACTGGTGCTTGCCGGATTGGCCGCCCGGGGAGAGACACTGGTTGACCGAATCTACCATATCGATCGCGGCTATGAGGCGATTGAGGAGAAGCTGATGCAGTTGGGGGCTGAGATCGAGAGATTGCCTTAGTGCCCTGACCCCTTGACTACCCTTGCAGTTTTCTGAGTCTGACAAACTCCTGGCGAACCCATGCACTCAGTGTATCTATTCAGCTGTATCCGTAACTGATTACCAGCCTGCGGCTGTTCGAGGCGAAGCAGGTTGCCTCTGAAATTCGTCAGGTCAAGGCGCAAAATATGGGGTTACAGGTGTAAATGTCCATTTTGGAAACCGAGCTTGCGAGGTCGCGCTACACAGAGATGGCGGGTTTCAGAGGTGAGCTGAACAATTACGAATCAGTTACAATAGGCGGATGAACAGCACATTGACCATTGCCCTCTCCAAGGGGCGGATCTACAAGGATACACTGCCCCTGCTGGAGGCGGCCGGGATTCGTCCGGTTGACGACCCGGTGACCAGCCGCAAGCTGATCCTGGACACCAATCTTGACCATGTAAAGGTGGTGGTAATCCGGGCAACCGATGTCCCAACCTTTGTTGAGCGTGGGGTGGCGGATCTTGGGGTGGCTGGAAAGGATGTGTTGATGGAGTATGGGAGCAGCAACCTCTATGAGCCACTTGATCTGCAGATTGCAAAGTGCCGCATGATGACTGCAGGTGTGGTTGGGGCACCGAGGCCGACAGGGCGGATGCGTATAGCGACCAAATATGTCAACTCTGCCAGAGACTACTTTGCCTCAATGGGGCAGCAGGTCGAGATCATCAAGCTCTATGGTGCAATGGAGCTGGCCCCGCTGGTGGGTCTGGCCGATCGAATTGTCGATCTGGTGGAGACCGGCAGTACCCTCAAGGCCAACGGCCTTGAGCCGCTGGAGGAGATTGCACAGATCAGCTCCCGTCTGGTGGTGAACAAGGCCTCGATGAAGATCAAGAGCAGGCAGGTTCAGGAGCTGGTCCGATCACTGGCAGAGGCTGTGGAGCAGAGAGAGGGGGCAGCGGGATGAGAAGGCTGAAGCGAACCGATGCGGGGTTTCAGGAGGATTTGGAGCAGCTGTTGGACTGGGAGGGGGTCTCCAATGAGCAGGTCAACCAGACGGTCAGGGAGATTCTGGGCGCCATTCGCAGTCGTGGTGACCTGGCGCTGGTTGAGTATACCAACCGCTTTGATCGTCTCTCAGCCGGGGAGATGGCGGAGCTGACCCTGCCGCAGGAGCGTCTGCAGCAGGCCCTGGATGGGCTCCCGGGGGAGCAGCGTGCTGCACTGGAGCATGCGGCTGAACGGGTGCGCCTCTACCACCAGCACCAGAAGATGGAGTCCTGGAGCTATACCGAGGCCGATGGCACCATGCTGGGGCAGCAGGTGACACCACTGGACCGTGTTGGTCTCTATGTGCCCGGTGGCAAGGCTGCCTACCCCTCTTCCGTACTGATGAACGCCGTTCCGGCCAAGGTTGCGGGTGTTGAAGAGCTGATTATGGTGGTGCCAACCCCGGATGGGGTGGTGAATGAGCTGGTGCTGGCAGCGGCAGCAATCTCAAATGTAGACGCAGTCTATACTGTAGGTGGGGCGCAGGCAGTGGCGGCACTGGCCTATGGGACGGAGACCATTCCGCAGGTGGACAAGATTGTCGGCCCGGGAAATATCTATGTGGCCACTGCCAAGGGGATGGTTTTTGGTGCAGTGGGGATTGACATGATTGCGGGCCCCTCCGAGATTCTGGTGGTCTGCGATGGAGAGACCGATCCGGACTGGATTGCGATGGATCTCTTCTCCCAGGCAGAACATGATGAGGATGCGCAGTCGATCCTGGTCTCTCCGGATGGCCAGTTTCTGGATGCGGTCGAGTCGAGCATCAACAAGCTGCTAGATGGGATGGAGCGCGCCGATATTATCCGGACCGCACTGGATGAGCGTGGTGCCCTGATCCAGGTCGAGAACATGGAGCAGGCAGTGGAGGTGACCAACTTTATTGCCCCTGAACACCTCGAGCTCTCGGTAGAGGATCCGAAGGCACTTCTTCCGGGGATTCGCCATGCAGGCGCCATCTTTATGGGGCGCTATACCGCAGAGGCACTTGGGGACTACTGTGCAGGCCCCAACCATGTGTTGCCAACCTCCAGGACGGCACGCTTCTCCTCACCACTGGGGGTCTACGATTTCCAGAAGCGCTCCAGCCTGATCATGTGTTCCGCAGATGGAGCCTCGGAGCTGGGCAAGACAGCCTCCGTGCTGGCACGTGGTGAGGGGCTGACCGCACACGCCCGCTCTGCCGAGTATCGGATCAAGTAGCATCTTATGGCACAGTTCACTCCTCATTATGAAAAACTGGATACGCCCTGAAATAGCCGCCCTCTCCGCCTACCATATCCCCGAGTCGGGTGACTGGATCAAGCTGGATGCGATGGAGAACCCCTATCGCTGGCCCCAGTCGCTGCAGCAGGAGTGGCTTGAATCGGTCCGGAGTGTCGAGATCAACCGTTACCCCGATCCCGCGGCCCGGGAGCTGACCCGGCAGCTGCATCGGGTGATGGAGGTCCCGGAGGGTTGTGAGATTGTCCTGGGAAATGGTTCCGATGAGCTGATCCAGATGCTGCTGATGACCCTCTCGGGTAGTGGACGAACCGTCCTGGCACCCGAGCCCACCTTTGTCATGTACAGGATGGTTGCCGAGTTTGTCGGGATGAACTTTGTGGGGGTTCCGCTGGACTCCGATTTTGGGCTGGATCTTCCTGCCATGCTCTCCTCCATTGAGCAGCATCAACCGGTGGTCATCTTTCTGGCTTATCCAAACAACCCGACCGGGAATCTGTTTGACAGGGAGGCGGTGCTGAGGATTATTGAGGCGGCACCAGGGTTTGTGGTGCTGGATGAGGCCTATCATGTCTTTGCCGAGGAGAGTTTCATGGGGGCGCTGCCGCAGTATGAGAACCTGCTGGTCATGCGTACCGTCTCCAAGATGGGGCTTGCAGGGCTGAGACTGGGGCTGCTGGCAGGGGATCCGCGATGGATCGAGGAGATCAACAAGGTCCGTCTCCCCTACAACATCAATGTGCTGACCCAGCATGCAGCCACCTTTATCCTGCGCCACGCAGATGTTCTGGAGGCGCAGGCAGCCAGCCTGAGAGAGGATCGGGAGACCCTCCTGGAGCAGTTGCAGCAGATTCCAGGCGTGGTTCAGCTCTACCCCAGTCGTGCCAACTTCATTCTGTTCCGTGTTGCAGCAGGCAGGGCAACGGCGCTCTTCCGGCAGCTGCAGGAGCGTGGGGTGCTGGTCAAGAATCTGGACCCTGCAGGTGGGCCACTGGCCGACTGCCTGCGGGTTACCGTCAGTACCCCGGAGGAGAACAGGCAGTTCCTCGATGCCCTGTCAGTATCGACTGCAGAGTGAGCAGTTACTGACGCCTGGGGGCAATGGTTACGCTCCATGAGGAGGGCTCACCATTGTGGATTCCACCAAGTATAAGCACTGTGCCCGGCTTCATGTTGAGGGCGCGCTGTGCGATCTCCTCGCCCCCCTGGATGGCCTCTCCGTTGAGATGGGTGATGATGTCTCCGGGGGAGAGACCGGCCTCTGCGGCGGGACCGTCCCGGTAGATTCCGGCAATAATGGCGCCGTGGGTGGTCTCCACCCCAAAGGATTCCGCCAGTTCAGGGGTCAGGTTCTGCATCTCGACCCCGATCCATCCGCGCTGTACCGCCCCATGCTCGATCAGCTGTCTCATCACATGTTGTGCGGTGGCAACCGGGATGGCAAAGCCGATTCCATGCGAGGCGCCGGTCTTGGAGAAGATGGCGGTATTGATGCCGATCAGGTTGCCATGTGCATCAATCAGCGCCCCCCCGGAGTTGCCCGGGTTGATCGCCGCATCGGTCTGGATGAAGTTCTCCTGGGTACTGATTCCAAGCTGACTGCGGTTGGTTGCACTGATGATCCCCATGGTGACCGTCTGACCCACGCCAAACGGGTTGCCGATTGCCAGCACTACATCCCCAACCTGGAGCGGTGTGGAGTGGCCGAAGGTGATGGCCGGGAGGTCATCAAGCTCAACACGGAGCAGTGCAAGATCGGTATCCGCATCACTGCCAATGAGTCTGGCCCTGCCACTACGCCCATCGTGCAGGGAGATCTGGATCTCATCCGCACCATCAATTACATGGTTGTTGGTGAGGATATAGCCGTCCCTGCTGACAATCACACCGGAGCCGAGGCTGGTCTCGAGCCGCTGCTGCGGGACAACACGCAGGCGGTCACCAAAGAAGTGGCGGAAAATCGGATCATCAAAGAGGGTGACCCGCCGCTCCGTAACCACCTTGGCAGTATTGATGTTGACTACGGCTGGTGCAGCATTGGCAACGGCATCTGCATAGGAGGCAGGTCCACTGCCAGAGGGCAGATTTTGGCTCTGCTGGATCTCGACAACCGGACCGGAGCGGATAAAGAGCTCCGGACGCACCACCATAAGCAGAAAGAGGGCAATGATTGCCACGGTCAGCAGGCGGATCAGGGCGGTGGTTGTGGTGCTGTTCATGATGTAGATGATAACGAAACTGTGATACAAATACCCACCTGTACAACAATTCATGCAGGAAACCGGAGAGATGAAATGGAACGTAACCAGCTGGTCAGTGAGCTGAACACCCTTCTGGAGATTGAGCGTTTTCAGGACTACTCTCCCAATGGTCTCCAGGTCGAGGGGAGGGGGGAGGTTCAGGCCGTTGCCACGGCGGTAACCGCATCTCTTCAGGTGATCAACAGGGCGGTTGAGCTGGGTGTGGATCTGCTGCTGGTTCACCACGGTTTTTTCTGGAGTGGGGAGGAGCCGCGAATAGTGGGGCCAAAACAGAGACGGCTGAAGCTGTTGCTGGAGAACGACATTAACCTTCTTGCCTATCATCTGCCGCTGGATGCGCACCCTGAGTTGGGAAACAATGTGCAGTGGGGCAGGCAGTTGGGTTGTGCCACCCAGGGGCAACTGGAGTCGGCAGAGCTGGTCAGCTGGGGGGTGATGGATGAGGCGGTGACCCTGAGGCAGCTGGGTGAGCGGGTTGCAGCGGGGCTGGGGGGGCGTTCCCCGCTGCTCATTCAGGGGCATGAGCGCCCAATCCAAAAGATTGGCTGGTGCAGTGGGGCAGCGCAGGACTATATTGTACAGGCGGCGAAAGAGGGGCTTGATGCCTATCTGAGTGGTGAGGTCTCGGAGCGCACCTACCATGAGGCGCGGGAACGGGGGATCTCATTTCTTGCCTGTGGGCACCATGCTACGGAGCGCGGGGGCGTGCAGGCATTGGGGGAGTGGGTTGGCCACCGTTATGGAGTGGTGCACCATTTTATCGACGAGGATAACCCCGTCTGATATAATGACCAACTAATATAGTCAGGAAATTGCACAGATGCAGTTTCCCCCATTCCTTGGAGAGTAGAGATGGATGTGATGGAACGAATTGAGCGCCAGGTAAAGGGAAACCCCGTTGTGATCTTTATGAAGGGGACACCGATGTTTCCGGTGTGTGGGTTCTCCAGCCGTGCCTCGGCAGCGCTCAAGGAGACCGGGGTTGAGTTCTCCTATGTCAATGTGCTTGAGGACCCTGAGGTCTTTGAGAATCTGCCACGGTATGCAGACTGGCCCACCTTTCCGCAGATCTATGTGGGGGGTGAATTGATCGGTGGTTGTGATATCACCCTGGAACTTGGTGAGAGTGGGGATCTGAAGAGGATGATGGAGGCTGCAGTCGAAAAGACTGAAGGCTAACCACTCCCTGCTGCTGTAGCGGCCAGCTAAATCAGCGGGGAGTTTCTGCTCCGTTCATCCCACTCATTGACCATTCGGCAGAAGATCTTCGCAGTCTGCTCTGCGTCATAGAGTGCAGAGTGGGCCGCCTCATGATCCCACTCGATCTCTGCAATCTGTGCCATCCTGGCCAGTACCGTCTGCCCATAGAAGATACCGCCCAGTGTTGCGGTATCAAAGCTGCTGAAAGAGTGAAACGGACTGTTCTTGATCTTGCAGCGCTCTACCGCGGCATTGAGAAATGCAAGATCAAACCATGCATTGTGGCCAATCAGGATGGCACGGCTGCAGCCAGTACTTTTTATAGCGCGACGGACCGGGGCAAATAGTGCCGTCAGCGCCTCCTTCTCTTCAACTGCCATCCGGAAGGGGTGCCAGGGATCCTTGAGTCCGATGAACTCCAGTGCCTTTGGATCAAGGTTGGCACTCTTGAAGGGGAGAACATGCTGTTCATGGCTCTCCTGCAGTGAGAGCCTCCCCTCTTCATCAAAGTTGAGGATAACGGCAGAGATCTCCAGCAGGGCATCCTTTTTGGGGTCAAATCCACCGGTCTCGACATCCACCACAACCGGCAGAAATCCCCGAAAGCGGTCTGCAATAGCCCTTTTTGCACTCATGGAGAGCGGTCCAGTGTCCGGATAAATACCTTGGAGTTTCTCTTGTAGTTGTAGAGAGATTGACGTTCCACCGGCAGATCGGCCAGCCTGGCGGGTGCATACCCCTGCTCCTGGAACCAGTGAGAGGCACGGGTTGAGAGCACAAAGAGCTGTCTGATCCCCTCTTCTGGCAGGGAGTTTTCCAGATAGTCGAGCAGTGCCTCTCCACGCCCCTCATTCTGATACTCCGGGTGGATGGCCAGGGCCGCAACCTCGGCAACCCTCTGTGATGGGTAGGGGTAGAGTGCAACGACTCCAATGATGGTGCCATCCCGCTCCATGACCATGAAGTGGTTGATCTCGATCTCCAGCAGCTCACGGGAGCGGGGCACAAGGATCCCCTCATCCTCCAGGGGCTGGATCAGCTCGATGATTCCACCAATATCATCAATGGTTGCCGGACGGATCTCCTCGTAGTGGCCGGCAGTTACCATGGTGCCGCTCCCGTCCCGGGTAAACAGCTCCTGCAACAGTGCCCCATCTTCCCCGCCATGAATGATGTGGGCACGGGAGACCCCCTCTCGGCAGGCATGAACTGCGCTGAGAAGGTGGCGTGCCGTCTGTTCTGGCAGCTTCCTGCGGGAGGAGAGGATGGTCTCGGCCTCGTCCGGGGTCAATTGACGGATCAGTCGCCTCCTGCCATCAAGCAGTCCACGCTCATCAATCATGGAGAGCATTTTGTCAGCCCCCAGCTGTATCGCTGCAGAGGTGGCCACATCCTCACTGCTGAGGTTGAAGATCTCGCCGGTTGGAGAGGTGCCGAGGGGGGAGAGGAGTACAATGAACCCCTCATCAAGCAGTCGTTCAATGGCACCGACATCAATGCGACGCACCTCTCCGGTATGTTGGTAGTCCACCCCCTCACGAACACCCAGGGGTCGAGCGGTGACAAGGTTTCCGGAGGCGACATGGATCCGGGAGCCGGACATCGGGGAGTTGGGGAGACTGGAGGAGAGCAGCCCCTCGAGGTCGATACGAACCGTTCCAACCGCCTCCTTGACGCAGAGCAGTGCGTCATCACCGGTGATTCGGAGCCCGTTGATGATCTCGCTCTCAATGTCAAATTCCTGAAGCCGCTGCTCCACCTGCGGGCGGGCACCATGCACCAGTACCAGTCGCACCCCAAGGCTGTTGAGCAGTGCAATATCCTGGATGAGTCCATGAAAGTTGTGGTTCTCCACCATCCCTCCGCTAAAGGTGATGACGAAAGTCTTTCCGCGATGTGCGTTAATATAGGGCGCTGCACCACGAAACAGTGAGACAAAACCGGCCATATCCCTCACCAAACTGGTTCCGGATGGGCTGCCGCTGCGTTTGGCAGAGGGCTGACTGGATCTTGTTTTTGTGGTCACGATGAAATTATAACCGGAGAGGGTGAGGATGGTGGAAATAGATACCCTGGAGCTGGGGCCGATGGAGAATCTGGTCTATCTGATCAAGGATTGCTCAACGGACACGGCAGCAGTTGTTGATCCGGCCTGGGAGGTTGAGGCGATACTCCAGTGTGCAGCGGAGCGAGGGGTGGTGATCTCAACCATTCTGCTGACCCATGGTCACCAGGACCATATCAATGGGGCCGCTCAACTGCAGCGCGAGACGGGCGCGGAGGTCCATATCAGCCGCCAGGAGGCCCAATTCTTTGCGCTGGAGGCCTCCGGGTGGAGTCTGTTTGATGCGCCAATGCACCTCACTCTTGGGGAGAGTGAGATTCTGGGTGTGGCAACACCGGGCCATACACCGGGGAGTGTCTGCTACTATGTTGACGGCAACCTGTTTACCGGAGATACACTTTTTGTCTATGGTTGCGGGCGTTGTGACCTCGAGGGGAGTGATCCGGTGGCAATGTTCCACTCACTGCATGGGCTGGTGGACCGTTTTGATCCAGCTACCCGAGTCTACCCGGGGCACAGCTACTCGACAGCGCTGAGTTCAACTCTTGGGGAGGAATGTCTGGGTAATCCATTTCTTCAGCTCACCGATGTGGAGGAGTTTGTCCACTACCGGATGGTGCTCCATGACCAGATCCGCTCTGCCCCCTACGGGCCGGTTCAACTGGATCAGGTTGGGGAACCGGAACCTTAGCGCATAATCATCTCGATGATCTTCTCACCGCGGTAGACCCGGAGAATCACCATCTTCCCGGAGAGGCTTGCCGCCTTCTCTGCATCCCGCAGACCATTAACCGGCTGCCGGTTGAAAGAGAAGATGACATCATCCGGGCGCAGACCCAGCGTCCACCCTGCCCTCTCGGGATCAACAGAGTGGACCGAAACCCCGCCCGAGGGGTAGTAGGCCCTCTTTGCGGCCGGCATGGGGACCAGTACCACCCCGCTCATGTTGTTGTGCAGATCCTCTCCCATCAGACGCTTGCTGACTGGTTTGAGGATGGTTGCATACAACTGACGGGTGTGCCCTCCGCGCAGAACTGTGAGTTTGAGTTTCTTGCCTACGGAGAAGAGTCCAATGACATTCTGTAGCTGGTTCGGGTTGTTGATCCGGTGGTCATTGATTGCGATCAGGATGTCCCCCTTCTGGATACGGGCCTCCTCGGCTGGTGAGTTGGGCTCGACACGGGTGATCAATACCCCCTCTTCCGGATCGAGGCGGAGGCTTCGGGCCAGATTGGGGGAGAGCTTTTTGGAGGTGACCCCCAGATAGCCGCGCTGCACGCTGCCATCCTGAATCAGCTGTGCTGTAATCTCGCGCACCATATTGATGGGTATCGCAAAGCCAATACCCACGCTGCCCCCATTGGGGGCCAGAATAGCGGTATTGATCCCAACCAGCCTTCCCTCCAGATTGACCAGGGCGCCACCGGAGTTTCCTACATTGATGGAGGCATCGGTCTGTATGAACTCCTCAAACCGTTCCAGACCAAGATTGGATCGCCCCAGTGCGCTGACAATGCCTGAGGTTGCCGTATTTCCAAGACCAAAGGGGTTGCCAATTGCAATGACAAAGTCACCGACACGTAGCTGGCTTGAGTCCCCAAGCGGAATGGCCTGAAGATTGGAGGCCCGTATTTTGAGTAGTGCAATATCGGTCTCCATGTCGGTTCCCACTGTTGTTGCGGGAAAGGTGCGGCCATCGTCCAGGATGACATCAATCTCCTTCGCGCCATCGATGAGATGGTGGTTGGTGATGATGTACCCCTGGTGCCGATCAATGATGACCCCGGAGCCAAGCCCCGACCGGTTGTTGGAGAGAGGATCTCCCGGACGAGGGGAATGGAAGCTGAACCCATCAAGCGGTTGCCCCCCCTTGCCCTGTTGCCCCATGCTTTTCTGGCCATCTGGGGGCTGTGCCGGATTGCGCCCTGCTGTGGCGGAGATAGAGACCACTGCGGGTATGGTCTGCTCCAGCATGGGTGCAAGTGTGGGACTCTCTCCGCGGCCTCCGAAGGCGAGTGGATAGATCCCTGCATGCAGTGGCATGGTCAGAACAGTCAGAACGGCAATAATGGCCAGTTGTGCTATCGATCCTCTCATGGTGGTGCATCTTACAA
>CAZYJG010000006.1:0-31126 GCA_964647745.1 uncultured Piscirickettsiaceae bacterium | reverse complement strand
AGCGCAGCGGGGAGCAGGAGGTTGAGTATGTGGCAGAGCCCAAGCTGGATGGGCTCGCCCTGAGCCTGCTCTATGAGAATGGGGTGCTGGTGCGTGGTGCAACCCGGGGGGATGGTGAGCAGGGGGAGGATGTCACTGCAAATATCCGCACCATCAATTCAATCCCGCTGCGGCTGCAGGGTGACCAGATCCCGCAACGCCTGGAGGTGCGTGGTGAGGTCTTTATCCTCAAGCGGGACTTCGAGATACTGAACCGGCGTCAGCAGGCGGCGGGAGAGAAGCAGTTTGCCAATCCGAGAAATGCGGCTGCAGGGAGTCTGCGTCAACTTGACTCATCGGTCACTGCCTCACGTCCGCTCTCCTTTATCAGCTATGGAATTGGTATTCAGCAGGGGGGGGAAGAGGCAGAGAGCTACCACCAGCTGGTGCAGATGCTCACGGCCTGGGGGGTTCCGGTCTCACCTGAGCACAAAGTGGTCAAGGGGATCGATGCCTGCACAGCACTCTATGCCGACCTCTCCAGGCGCCGTCCCGCTCTCCCCTACGAGATTGATGGTGTCGTATTCAAGGTCAACGCCTTCCGGCTGCAGAAAAGGCTGGGGTTCACCGCGCGCGCGCCACGCTGGGCCATCGCCTGGAAATTCCCTGCAGAGGAGGCCACAACAACACTGTTGGCAATTGATCTCCAGGTGGGGCGTACTGGCGCCCTGACACCCGTGGCGCGCCTGGAACCGGTTCTGGTTGGCGGGGTTACCGTCTCCAATGCAACCCTGCACAACGAGGATGAGGTTCACCGCAAGGATGTGCGTGTTGGTGATGGTGTGGTGGTGTGCCGTGCAGGGGATGTGATCCCGGAGGTGGTGCGTACGATCCCTGGACGGCGTCACCAGGACAGTGAGGTATGGAACCTGCCGCACCACTGTCCGGTCTGTGGCTCCGAGGTGATTCGTGAGGCTGACAAGGCAGTCGCACGCTGTAGTGGTGGCCTCTTCTGCCCGGCCCAGCGCAGAGAGGCGATATGGCATTTTGCCTCCAGAAAAGGGCTCGATATCGAGGGGTTGGGGCGCAAGCTGGTCGACCAGCTGGTACAGCACGATCTGGTGAAGACACCGGCCGACCTGTTTCATCTGGATAGGGATCGGCTCGCTGCACTTGAGCGCATGGGGGAGAAGTCAGCGGACAATCTGATTGCTGCACTGGCTCAGGGCAGAGAGACAACGCTGCCCCGCCTCCTCTATGCACTGGGGATCCCGGAGGTGGGGGAGGCAACGGCGCGCTCTCTAGCCCGCCACTTTGGGGATCTCCAGCCATTGATGCAGGCAGCAATCGAGGTGCTGCAGCAGGTGGAGGATGTGGGGCCGATTGTGGCCCGGAATATTGTCACCTTCTTCCAGCAGGAGCATAACCGTGAGGTGATTGAGGCATTGCTGGGGTCAGGAATCTCCTGGGGGCCAACTCCGCAACTGCAGGAGTCCAGCCAGCCCCTGCTGGGCAATACCTATGTGATTACCGGTACCCTGCAGAGGTGGACCCGCTCCGAGGCCAGAGAGAGGCTACAGCAGCTTGGTGCCAGGGTGGCAGGGAGTGTCTCCGGGAAGACAACCGCACTGATCTGTGGTGCGGACCCCGGATCCAAGCGGAGCAGGGCGGAGTCACTGGGGGTGCCGGTTCTGGGCGAATCCGATCTGGATGCACTGCTCTCGGAGTGAGTGGTCGGACAGGCTCCTAGCGGAACAGCTCCACATAATCCCTGTAGATACAGCGATCCATTATCGTAAAGATACCCGCCTCTACAGCCCTCTCCGCTGCCTCTGTGTGAACAACCCCCTCCTGTAGCCAGATGGCTGGCAGCTGGAGCTCGATCGCCTTCTCCACAATGGAGGGCACATGCTCTGGGGCACGGAAAACGTCGACCAGATCGATGGGGCCCTGGATCTCATCCAGTGAGTTGTATACATGTTCGCCGAGAATCTCTCCACCACCGGGGCGAACCGGTATGATGCGGAACCCATAGGCCTGCATCGCTGCAGAGACCCGATGGCTGGGGCGGTTGGGTTGGGTTGAGAGCCCAACCACCGCAATGGTCCGTACCTGGCTCAGGTGGGTATGGATCTGATCCAGTGTGGGGTTGGTAAAAGGCATCCCCCCTCAATACCCCATCAGGTTGCTACTTAGTCTTGCAGGTGTTGATGCCGAAGATTGAGTAGGCGGGGCACCAGGAGAGCAGTCCGGTTGCCAGCGGGACAATACCAATCCATCCCCATGCTGGAAGCCTCCCCATTGCAGTCTCGGCAATCAATACGGCGCCAATCAGGATGCGAAGAATCCGATCAATATTTCCAACATTTTTTGTCATGTTATGAGCTCCTTCTGAAAAAGATGGACAATGGTAGAGCCCCATTGTTTCTGTTTGATTTCAGAAAATCAAGCAGTTGTGTATTTCCGGATCCGGGGAATTAGCCATAGAGGCAGAGATAGGCGGTCTCAACCTCTACCCGGAGCTGAAAGCTCTGGTCTGCCTCGACAACGAACTGCCCCCCCTCACTGTAGGTGGTCCACTTGCTGCTTCCAGGAAGTTTGACGGTCAGTGCGCCGCTGACAACACGCATTGTCTCCCGCTCGCTGGTGGAGAACTCATATTCACCAACAGCCATCACACCGACTGTGGCCGGCAGGCTCTCTGTCTGGAGGGCAATGGATACAACATTACCATCAAAATAGTGGTTGGTCTTCAGCATGGGTCTCTCCTGTAATATGGCGCTGATGCAGTTTTCTGTTGGGGGGATTCTACCCCAACTGCATTGAACTGTTGCGGCCTCTGGTTGACAATAGCTGGAGTGAATAGAAGGGGGATGGTATGGCATTGAAAATGGTTGTTCGGGGGATGTTGCTGCCTGTTCTGCTGGCTCTGGCGATGGTGCCGGCAACTGCCGTGGAAGAGGGGCTTGGTGAGGGGCTGGTCAATCCTGGCTATGTCGAGAAGCCCGACTGGTTCAAGGACTCCTTTCTCGATCTGCAGGAGGATGTTGCCGAGGCGGCAGCGGAGGGGAGGCGACTGATGCTCTATTTTCACCAGGATGGCTGCCCCTACTGCGCCACCCTGATTGAGGATCTCCACTCCAGAAGCCTGGCAGAAAAGGCCCAGAGCCATTTTGATGTTGTGGAGATCAACATGTGGGGTGATCGTGAGGTGGTGGTTTTTAATGATGCGGCGACCACCGAGAAACAGTTCAGTGAGTCGATGAAGGTTCTCTTTACCCCCACCATCCTCTTCCTCAATGAGTCAGGGGAGGGGGTGATCAGGATGAACGGCTACTATCCACCACACCAGTTCACTGCAGTACTGGACTATGTTGGGCGCCATCTGGAGGAGAAGATCACATTTCAGGAGCACTACGCAAAACTGAATCCGGTTCAACCCTCGGCAGCACTGCACCATGAGCCTGGGTGGGGCAGGGCACCCATCGACCTCAGGGCACTGAGCGAGAGTGATAGACCCAAGCTGCTGCTGTTTGAGCAGAAGCGCTGTGGCTCCTGCGATGAGCTACATCAGGATATCCTCAGGCGTCCTGAGATCCGCTCAGATCTGGAGCGGTTCGATGTGGTTCTTCTCGATATCTGGGGGGATCAGGTGGTCACCCTTCCTGACGGAGAGCAGCTTCGTGAGCGTGACTGGGCAAAGAGATTGAAGATCCAGTTCTCACCGACACTGCTGTTTCTTGACCAGGAAGGGTATGAGGTATTCCGTACCGAGGCCTATCTCAAGGCATTTCACACCCACTCCGCCATGCAGTATGTCCTGACAGGAAGCTACCGTGAACAACCCAATTTCCAGCGCTTTGTGCAGAGCCGTGCAGATGCGCTCCATGAGCAGGGCATTGAAGTGGATCTGATGAAATAACTTCTGTTGTAGCTGTGATGTAGCTACTTCCGAGCCACGAACGGAGCTTGACAGGGTGTCGGGGGGGGGATACTGCTATCTGCTTCTTCTCCTTCTTAGGGGCAAAAAGTCGAAGCACAGCCAGCAACACCTCCTCCCTCCTCAATATGGTGTTGCTGGCTTTTTTGATGGTTAAAGAGGGTGTCTGTTCAGCGTCTACAAGAGAAGATCATGACCCTCCAGGTCATTTCAGCAATGCAGAGCCGATGATAAAGAGGGTTGTGAGTGAGGCTAGTGAGAGTATCAGTATAGCGCCCACATCGATAAAACCTTTTGCAATAGCTTTGATCTGTTCTTCCATGATTGAGTTCCTTCAACAGTATTGATGGATGGAGTTACAGCCTTCTTGCTGTAACTAAAGCCGATACTAAGGGGCTGAGGAGGAGGTTTTATCCCTCAATACCAGCTCATAGGCTGCACGATAAGGTCAGAATGTGGCGTTATTATTTCCACACTGTTTCTAAAGTGTTTCAGTGTCGCCTTTGAGGCATGTCATAATATGAAAATAGATATATTAGCTGTTGCTTATTCTGGGCGGTGGCTGTATAAAGATTGTGCGAGGGGGGTCTTACTGCTCAGGAAGAGAATAATGGAAAAGACCGCAAGCAAACCCAAAGATCAATTCAAAGAGAGGCTCGGTATTGTAGCTGGACACCTCATGTTCTCAATGTTTTTTGTCTTGGCAATTCACCCATTCATCATCATAGGGGCATTGATACAGTAGCTGTAATAGTCAGCAACAGGTTTCCGACTTACTTTCCTCCCAAGATAGTATCGGATCAGACCAGCATACGATTTCGAAGCCGTATGCTGGTTTTTTTGTGGCAGTCTGAAGGACAGTTCAAGGGTCGTTCTCGGAAGTTTCTACCATGGGGTAGGCATCATCCCCATCCCCATCCTGTTGAAGTTAGGCATTCCTCCCTCTCTATAGCGGCTTCGCCTCTGATACGGATTGTTGGTCCCGTATTTCTGCTTCAGGTACTGCCGTTGCTGCCGGGCCGTCTCATAACAGATCGACAGCGAGTCATCCTCCTCGCTCGCCCGCTGAACACAGCGGATCTCCTGTTCGATCAGCGAGGTTTTCTCTATGGACCGGGCCAGGCTGTTCTCAAGGCGCCTCAGAACATCGACCTTCGATGCTCCCTGTGCTGAACCTCCCGGTCCCACCCAACTCTCGGTTTCACCATGGGCTGAACGGTCATCCATTGAGGATCGCCCAAAATCCCGGGCATCAAATGGGTTGTAGAGTGTCTCATCCGCGATCGCTGAAGATGTCATCCATACTGCAGCGAGCAGTAGAGCAAAATTGTTGTGCATAAGAGGGTCCTGCTGTCTGGTTGAGTCTGCATATGGTCGCACAGATCTATTGGGGGTAGCGGGATTTTTTCAGGGGGCTACGGTTTGTAGGCTACAGCAAAAAAATGGCACGACCCTTCTGGATCGTGCCGAATCATAACCACCAAAGGAGGAGTAGCAGCGGTCATGAAGATCTGGAACTGCTTATGTTCAGATGCTCAAATTCAGAAATGATGCCGATGCCAGAGGTCATGAGGAGGAGGGATTGACGCTCCGGCATCAGCTCATTGGTGGCCATTCTGCCGGCGGGATGTTTCATCCTGATTTCCGGATTGTTTCAGAATGTTTCAGCGGCTGGTCTATTCTATTTTAATGCTAAGGGCGTGGATCTCACTCCCCATCAGGGAGTCAACTGCGTCGTAGACCAGTCGGTGTTTCCGGATCAGGGACTCGCCATCAAACCTCGGCGAGGCGATATGGATGGTGAAGTGGCCAGCCCCGCCAGCACTCTTGTGGCCGGCATGCTCATCCGAGTTGTCCTCAATCTCCAGAAAGGTTGGTGAGAGTGCCTCTGTCAGGAGTGCCCAAATGGCCTCAATGCGCTCTTCCGGTCTCATTATTGCTGCTATGGTAGTACATGCTTGAAGGGTTTTACCGAAACCTGCTGGTAGACGTCGGCTGCAACGTAGGGGTCCCGCTCCGCCCACTGTTGGGCCTCTTCCAGTGAGGGGAATTCGGCAACCACCAGGCTCCCACTGAACCCTGCCGGACCCGGATCCTCGCTGTCGATTGCGGGGTGTGGGCCGGCGAGGAGAAGTCGCCCCTCGTCGCGCAGCTGTTCCAGTCGCTGCAGATGGTCCGGGCGGGCAGCAAGCCGTCTCTCCAGACTGTTCTCCTGGTCCTGGCTGATGATGGCGTAGAGCATTATGGTCTCTCCCTCTCTATCTCTGACTCATCCAGAGTGGTTTCAGCTGTGGCCTCCTCCTGGATATGGCGGGTCATGTAGAAGGCCTGGGCGATTACGAAGGTGAAGGTCAGCCCCATCACGCCAAAGAGCTTGAAGTTGACCCAGATCTCCTCGCGTGTCTTCTCATCCAGTTCGAGGCCGTAGTAGAAGGCGATATAGATATTGATCATCCCCACGATGATGAAGAAGATCCCCCAGCTCCAGTTGAGCCGGTTCCAGATGTTGTTTTCGAGCGTCACGCTCCCCCCCATCATCCGCTTGACCAGCGGTTTTTCCCCGATATAGCTGCTTGCGATAAAGGCCAGTCCAAAGACCCAGTTCACAACCGTCACCTTCCACTTGATGAAGGCGGCATCCTGAAAGATCAGGGTTGCCCCACCCAGCACGGTAATCAGGCCGAGGGTGACAAGGTGCATCTTCTCAAAGCGGCGGTGGCGCAGCCAGAAGAGGGCAACCTGTACAGCGGAGGCTGCAATGGCGACTGCTGTTGCGATAAAGATGTCATACATCTTGTAGGCAACAAAAAAGAGGATAACGGGGAAGAGATCAAAAAGAAATTTCATTGGATGGAGGGTAAAATGGGCCTTTAATCAGGCGCTGATCATACCATATCAATTCATGCTGAATATCGACCTCCATAGCCACTCCACAGTCTCGGACGGAACACTCTCTCCGGCTGCGCTGGTGCGCCGTGCCTGGGAGCAGGGGGTTGATGTGCTTGCGTTGACCGATCACGATGAGGTGGCAGGTGTTGCCGATGCTGAAGGGGAGGCGGGCCGGGTCGGCATCCGGCTGCTGGCGGGGGTCGAGATATCGGTTACCTGGGGAAAGCAGACCATCCATCTGGTTGGCCTGGATGTTGACCCGGACAGTCGGGAGCTGCAGCAGGGGTTGGCACGTCTCAGGAAGTACCGGGAGTGGCGCGGTGAGGAGATTGGGCGCAGGCTGGAGCGAGCAGGCATTGAGAACGCATACCAGGGGGCACTCGGTTATCGGCAGGGTGATCTCCTGACCCGGACCCACTACGGCCGTTTTCTGGTCGGTGCCGGGGTGGTGGAGACGATGCAGGAGGCCTTCAAGAGGTATCTGCTGCGCGGAAAACCGGGCTATGTCTCGGGGCGCTGGGCAACGCTGGAGGAGGCTGTGGGTTGGATCCGTGGGGCAGGCGGCGTTGCGGTGGTCGCCCACCCGGCCCGTTATGGGATGACCCGAACAAAGCTGAGGGCGATGCTGGGCGAATTTATCGAGTGTGGCGGAGAGGGACTGGAGGTGGTCTCCAGTAGCCATAATGGGAATGAGACCCGAACCATGGCCAGGAATGCCATTGATCTGGGGCTTGCAGCCTCTCGAGGCTCCGATTTTCATGACCCCGACAACCACTGGATTGAGTTGGGGCGCCTCCCTCCGCTACCTGACGGGTGTGAACCCATCTGGCAGCGGATGGATCTTGCCCTGCCGCAGAGTGTGTCAGCAGAGTTGGTGGTGGGGGGATAGGTGGCCAGGATTCTTGAGATTCACCCGCTCAACCCACAACCAAGATTGATTGGGCAGGCGGTAGAGGTGGTGCGAAAGGGGGGGGTGATCGCCTACCCCACCGACTCCAGCTATGCGCTGGGCTGCCATATTGGGGACAAGCAGGCGATGGAGCGGATTCGCAGGATTCGTCGTGTGGGGCCAGACCATAACTTCACACTGGTCTGCCCCAATCTCTCCGATCTCAGCCTCTATGCGAAGGTCGACAACACCTCGTTTCGGTTGATGAAACGGGTCATGCCGGGCCCCTATACCCTGATCCTGAGGGCAAGTCGGGAGGTTCCGCGCCGGTTGCAGCACCCCAAGCGGAAGACGATTGGTCTTCGTGTTCCCGACAATCGGGTTGCATATGCCCTGATGGAGGCGCTGGGTGAGCCGCTGATGAGCTCCACCCTGATCCCCCCGGGCGAGGATTTTCCGCTGAATGATCCCCATGAGATTGATCAGCAGATGGGCCATGCGCTGGATCTGATTATTGATGGGGGGCACTGTGGCGTGGAGCCGACGACAGTGGTCAACATGGTGGATGGAATCCCTGAGGTTGTCCGTGTTGGTTGTGGTGATCCGGCACCATTTGAGTGAACAGAGAGGTATAATTGCCCCCAATGAGCCAGTTCTCCATGATTCAGAATATCGCCATCTGGGCGCTTCCCGTTCTCTTTGCAATTACCGCCCATGAGGTAGCCCATGGCTGGGTGGCGAAGAGGCTGGGAGACAAGACTGCAATGATGATGGGGCGCCTGACCCTCAACCCACTCAAGCATGTGGATCCGGTGGGGACGGTTGCGGTTCCGCTGTTGCTGGTCGTGCTGCAGACCGGCTTTCTCTTCGGGTGGGCGAGGCCGGTTCCGGTGACAATGGAGAATCTGCGCCACCCCAAGCGGGATATGGTCTGGGTGGCACTGGCAGGCCCTGCATCAAACCTGCTGATGGCGCTGCTGTGGGTTGTTGTGATCCAGATCGGGGCACTGATCCCGCTCTCTGCGGTTGCTCTGCCGATGGTGCTGATGGGGAGTGCCGGTGTGGTCATCAATGTGATGTTGATGGTGCTCAATCTGGTGCCACTCCCTCCGCTGGATGGGGGGCGAATTGTCACCGGGCTGCTCCCCGGACCGCTCTCCTGGAAATTCAGCCGGATCGAGCCCTATGGCTTCTTTATACTGATCGCACTGCTGGTGACGGGGATACTTTGGGGGGTGATCGGTCCAATCATCTCGTGGCTGATCGTCCACATCATGATGATCGCTCTCGACAACCCTGAAGTGGTGCTCAATCTAATCTTGTAATCTCACAAACTGTACCGGAAACATGAATTCAACAACCTATAGCCACTCTGCGGTGCCATCACAATTTCATCGAGTGGTTTCAGGGATGCGACCGACCGGAAATCTCCATCTGGGTCACTATCATGGAGTACTGGAGAACTGGGTGCGCCTGCAGCATGAGTATGAGTGCTTCTTCTTTGTTGCCGACTGGCATGCACTGACCACACACTACGAGGATCCATCGGTAATCGAGCAGAGTGTCCAGGAGATGGTTATTGACTGGCTGGCGGCGGGGGTTGACCCCAATGTTTCGAGAATCTTCATCCAATCCCATGTGCCGGAGCATGCGGAGCTGCACACCCTGCTGTCGATGATGACGCCGCTGAGCTGGCTGGAGCGGGTCCCCACCTACAAGGATCAGCAGGAGAAGCTGAAGGAGAAAGACCTCTCCACCTATGGATTTCTCGGATATCCGCTGCTGCAGAGTGCCGATATTCTTGCCTATCGTGCAGGCCAGGTGCCGGTTGGAGAGGATCAGGTGGCCCATGTCGAGCTGACCCGCGAGGTGGCACGCCGCTTCAACCATCTCTACGGAAAGGAGCCCGGTTTTGAGGAGAAGGCGGAGAGTGCAGCCAGGAAGATGGGGAAGAAGAACGCAAAGCTCTACCACCGGTTGCGTCGAAGCTTCCAGGAGGAGGGGGATCATGAGGCGCTGCAAACTGCACGGGCGCTGCTGGAGTCCCAGCAGAATATTACGATGGGGGACCGGGAGCGCCTCTTCGGCTATCTGGATGGGGGTGGCAAGGTCATCCTTCCGGAGCCACAGGCGCTGCTGACAAAGGCCTCCAGGATGCCAGGGCTGGATGGCCAGAAGATGTCCAAGTCCTACAACAACACCATCTCGTTGAGAGAGGATCCGGCCGAGGCAGAGCAGAAGATACGAACCATGCCAACTGATCCGGCGCGGGTACGTCGAACCGATCCAGGAGATCCTGCAAAGTGTCCGGTATGGGAGTTCCACAAGGTTTATACTGACCAGCAGACCCGTACAGAACTTGCAGAGGGGTGCCGTTCCGCAGGGATTGGATGCCTGGACTGCAAGCAGTCCGTGGTGGATGGTGTGCTGAGGGAGTTGGTCCCGATGCGGGAACGTGCACAGCGCTTTACCGATGATCCTGCGCTGGTGAGGGGTATCATCGAGGAGGGGAGAGAGCTCGCCAGGGATGAGGCAAAGAGAACCATGGTTGAGGTTCGTCAGGCGATGGGTCTAGCCTATTAGTGATTGATTGAGGGGGGTTGAGATGAACAATGAGCTGCCACTGGGTGATTCATCCGCTGTAGATCCGGAGAGTGAACGACTGCTGCGCGAGATCAGGATTTCGGGAGAGTCTCTGCAGGAGCTTCCCAAGGATCTCTATATACCGCCAGAGGCGCTCAAGGTTGTGCTGGATGCCTTTGAGGGGCCGCTGGATCTGCTGCTCTATCTGATTCGCAAACAGAATCTGGAGATTCTGGAGATCCCCATTGCCGAGGTGACCCGGCAGTACATGAACTATGTGGAGATGATGCATGCCCTCAACCTGGAGCTGGCGGCAGAGTATCTGGTGATGGCTGCGATGCTGGCAGAGATCAAGTCCAGGATGCTGCTGCCCCGTCATGAGGAGATCGAGGATGAGGAGGATCCAAGGGCAGAGCTGATCCGGAGACTCCAGGAGTATGAGCAGTTCAAGCGTGCAGCGGAGGAGCTGGGTGATCTTCCCCGTATGGAACGGGATATCAGCCCGGTTGAGATTGCTGCCCCGGAGCGCGGGCCTCGCCCACAGCCTGAGGTGCAGCTGCAGGCGCTGTTGACGGCATTCAGCGATGTTCTGCAGCGGGCAGAGCTGTTCAACAGCCATCATGTGCAGCGCGAGCCGCTCTCGATCCGGGATCGCATGAGTACGATACTCTCGCGACTGGATGAGGTGTCCGGGGATGATGCCCCATTTATTGAATTTGCCACCCTGTTTCAGCTCGAGGAGGGTCGTGCCGGGGTTGTGATTACATTGATGGCAGTGCTTGAGCTGATCAAGGAGTCACTGATTGGGGTGGTGCAGAGTGAGCCCTATGGGCCAATCTATATTCGCCCCTCGTCCGAGGAGCCGGTAGAGCAGGGAGAGTGAGATGGGGAGCAGTCTGAAAAATATCATTGAGGCCGCGCTGATGGCCGCCGGCAGACCGCTCAGCACCAAGGTGCTGCGCTCCCTGTTTGAGGAGGAGGCACGCCCTGAGCGCAAGGAGGTTATGGAGGCCCTGCAGCAGTTGCAGCAGGAGAGTGAGGGGCGCGGATATGAGGTGGTTGAGGTCGCCAGCGGTTGGCGCATGCAGGTGCGGCAGGAGCTCTCCACCTGGATCAACCGTCTCTGGGAGGAGAAGCCGGCCCGCTATTCACGCGCCCTGCTGGAGACCATGGCGCTCATCGCCTACCGTCAGCCGATCACCCGCGGGGAGATTGAGGAGATACGCGGGGTGGCGGTCAGTACCAATATCATGAAGACCCTGCAGGAGCGGGAGTGGATCCGCCTGCTTGGCCATCGTGATGTTCCCGGAAGACCTGCAATCTACGGTACCAGCAAGAAGTTTCTCGACTACTTCGGTCTCAAGACCCTGGAGGAGATGCCAACCCTGATGGAGTTGAAGGAGATGGATCTGATGGGGGGCGAGGCAGATTTTGAACTGGAGCAGGAGGAGCCTGATCTGACTGCAGAGGGTGAAGAGGCGTCCAGGGTTGATCTGCGTCTGGTCGTAAACGAGAAGACAGAACAGTAATGGACCACACCCACTCAGATGAGCCTGATGAGGGCAGCAGCGAGGGAGAGACCCCTCCGGTTGGTGAGCGCCTGCAGAAGGTGATGGCGAGGGCCGGGATCGGCTCACGCCGAGAGGTGGAGCGCTGGATGAAGGAGGGCAGGGTCAAGGTTAATCGCAAACCGGCCACACCAGGCATTCGTGTCACCGCTGCCGATGAGATCCGGCTCAATGGTGAGCGTGTTCACCCCTTTCCAAGGGAGGGCAGCAGGCAGCGTGCCCGGGTACTGCTCTACAACAAGCCGGCGGGTCAGATCACCACACGCAGGGATCCGGAAGGGCGTGACACGGTCTTCTCCCACCTGCCCAAACTGCGGGGTGCCCGCTGGATTGCGATCGGGCGTCTCGACTACAACACCGCGGGGCTGCTGCTCTTTACCACCGATGGTGATCTTGCAAATCGTCTGATGCATCCGTCGGCTGCGATCGATCGAGAGTATGCGGTACGTACCCTTGGTGAGGCCACTGATGGGCAGCTGCAACAGTTGCGTGACGGTGTTCAACTGGAGGATGGAGAGGCCCGTTTTTCGGATATTGTTGACTCCGGGGGGAAGGGGACAAACCACTGGTACCACGTGGTACTGCAGGAGGGGAGAAATCGGGAGGTGCGCCGGATGTGGGAGGCCGTTGGGCTGACTGTCAGCCGCCTGATGCGTGTCCGTTTTGGCCCGATTGTGCTCGGTTCCGGGGTCAGGGTAGGCAGGAGCAGGGAGCTGAGTCGCGAGGAGATCCGTCAGTTGCAGCAGGCGGCGGGGGTGGAGGTGACAGAGCCGCTGCAGCTTGACACCTCGCGGGAAGGGAGGAGAGCCCCCTCCAGAAGGAAGAAGATTCGCTATAAATCGTCCGGGCGGAATGGACGCTCAAGCTGACCTCCCCGCCCTTTTTCAACAACTCCATCACCATTACGGTCCCCAGCAGTGGTGGCCGGCAGAGAGCCCGTTTGAGGTGATGGTGGGGGCGATATTGACCCAGAATACCGCCTGGGAACGGGTCGAAGAGGCGATTGCCAATCTGCGTTCCCAGAATATGTTGTCACTGGAGGCGATCGTTGCGATGGATCAGGAGGCGCTGGCGCAGCTGATTCGTCCCTCCGGATACTTCAATCTCAAGGCAAAGAGGCTGCAGAGCTACTGTCGCTGGTATCTGGAACATGAGGCGCGACTCTGGAAGAGTGATACGGCCTCTCTGCGCAAGGAGCTTCTGGGGGTTCATGGGGTTGGTCCGGAGACTGCGGATGATATTCTCCTCTATGCATTTCAGCGCCCCGTGTTTGTTGTGGATGCCTATACCCGAAGAGTTCTTCAGCGCCTTGGGTGGTCCTCTGGAGAGGAGTCCTATGAGGAGATTCGTCTCTGGGTTGAGAAGGCCTTTTCCGGAGAGGAGGAGCAGAGCCGTACAGGGCGCTTCAATGAGCTTCATGCACTGATTGTGGTACATGCCAAGGAGCACTGCAGGAAGCCCCCCCGCTGTGATGGCTGCCCCCTCTCCTGCGGTTTTGTTGTGGAACCTTGGCCCAGGTAAAGCGTTGCATAAGTGTTGGGAGTCCTGAACTACAGCCTTCTGCGGCCATGGAAGGCCGCGGTCGAGCGATACATGGACGTACTCGAGCGTGCTGTAGTTCAGGACTCCCAACACTTTTGCTGTTATTGATGAAAATGGATTATTGCATTGAAAAGTGCCATTGAATTTCCTACTCTCTATGGTAGCGGTTGCAAGATATCCACTCATGCAACAATCATTGGAAACTCAATCAGGAGAAGCGCTCATGGATGATCTGGTTTGGGACGACTCGTTAAGTGTTCAGGTTCAGGAGATCGATGAGGATCACCGCAGGCTCGTTGAGCTGTTCAATATCCTGAACCGGGCCGTGAGAGAGGGGGATGCAGCAGACTATATCAATGCGGTGATGGAGGAGCTGGTCAACTGTACGGCCTGGCACTTCAGCCACGAGGAGCGTCTGATGCTGAGGCATGGTTATGAGGGTGCTGCGGAACACAAGGCCGAGCACCGGGAGCTGATCGACAGTGCCAGAGTGCTTCAACAGAGGCTGAAACAGGGGGGGGAGAGACTCTCTGGTGAGGATATTGAGTTTCTTGAGCAGTGGCTGACCGGCCATATCCTCGGTGCTGATATGGAGATGGGTGGCTGGCTCTCTGAGGTGATGTAGCTACTGTCCCTGGTTCTCTATCCAGGCATCCAGGCGCTGCCCTGTAACGCCCTGGCTATCTGCCCCCATCAGGTAGAGATAGGCCCCCATCAGTGCCTCCGGTTTCGGGTTGTTGTTGGGGTTCTCTCCCGGGAATGCCTTGGCACGCATTATGGTGCGTGCAACACCGGGATCGATGATGTTGACCCGGATCGCATCCTGCTCCAGTTCGTCAGCAAGAACCTGGGCCATCCCCTCATCCGCAAACTTCGAGACTGCATAGCCCCCCCAGTAGGCACGCCCCTGCTGCCCAACACCTGAGCTGGTGAAGATCATCGATGCATCGTCAGAGTGCTTGAGCAGCGGGATGCAGTGCTTGCTCAGCAGGAACTGTGCCGTGACATTGACCTGCATGATCGTCTCCCACTGTTTGAGTGAGAAGTGCTCAATGGGGCTGAGATCCCCCAGATGGGCAGCATTGTGGAGCAGGCCATCCAGATGGCCAATCTCCTGTGCAATGCCACCGGCCAGCCCCTGGAACTCCTTCTCTGTTGCCTTGGAAAAATCGATCGGGAAGATGTAGGGCTGCGGGCCTCCTGCAGAGACAATGGCATCGTAGGTATCTTCGAGGCGGAAAACGGTCCTTCCCGCCAGCAGTACCGTTGCGCCGTGACTGGCGAAGGATTCTGCAGCGGCACGTCCAATGCCATCACCTGCACCGGTTACCAGTATGGTGCGACCCTTCAGCAGGTCGGGTGTGGGGGAGTAGTTGTGAATGGTCTCTGGGATTCTCTGCTCTGTCACTGTCCGTTCTCGTCATTGTCCAGATTTTTTGGGGCCCGGGCCAGCTTCTCAACCGGAGTGGGCTCATTGAGCTCCTTTTTGGGGTGGATCCCCATCTCTGTGAAGCGGCGGGCGCTGGGGAGCACAGTCCGCTCCAGTGAGCCAACGGCCTTGTTGAAGGCGTCCACGCCACCCTCAAGATTTTTCCCCACCCTTGCAAGGTGGTTGCTGAAGGTGGCCAGGCGATCATAGAGCTGGACGCCCACCTCCCGAATGGTCTCCGCATTCTTGGCAACCTCCTGCTGCTTCCACCCAAAGGCGACGGCACGGAGCAGGGCAACCAGGCTGGTTGGGGTGGCAAGAATGACCTTCTCCTTCAGTGCATCCTCAAGCAGGCTGTGGTCCCTCTCCAGGGCGCTGCTGAGGAACTGATCTCCCGGGATAAAGAGCACAACAAAGTCGGGGCTCTCCTCAAACTGTGACCAGTAGCTCTTTGCAGCCAGCTCCTTGACCCGCTTGCGTACATTGCGCGTGTGTCGCGCCAGCTCCTGGTCACGAATCTCGTCACTCTCTGCCTCGGTTGCATTGATGTAGGCATCAAGGGGGGTCTTTGCATCGACAATGATGGCGCGTTGGTCGGGGAGGTGAATCACCATGTCCGGGCGCAGCGTGCCCGACTCCCCATCGGTCTGCTGCTGTTCATGGAAATCGGCATGCTCGACCATGCCGGCCAGCTCGGCCAGCCGCTTGAGCGTCAGCTCCCCCCACTGTCCACGAACCTCCGGGCGACGCAGGGCCTGGACCAGGTTTCTTGTCTCCTGCTGGAGCTGCTGCTGGGTCAGGGTGATGCTCTCCAGGTGGTGGGTCAGGGCGCCATACTGCTCCTTGCGCTCCTTTTCGATCTCGCGCAGCTGCTTCTCGCTCTTCTCCAGAGTGGTACGGATCGGCTGCAGCAGGGCATCGATCGCCTGCTGGCGCTGCTTGAGCTCTCCCTCGGACTGGGTGTGGTGTTTGGCGAGTGACTCCCGGGCCAGTTTCAGGAAGGACTCACTGTTGTGCTGAAGGGCCCTGGAGGAGAGATCATTGATCAGCTGGTTGAGCTGTTCCTGATTTTTTCCGCGCGCGTGTGCGATCTTCTCCTCAAGGTGGTTGCGTTCACTCTCCAGTGTTGCCTGGAGTCGTGCATTCTCCTCCCGCAGTTTGCTGTTCTGCTGCTGGGTCTGCTCAGATCTGCGCCACAGGATGAGGGCAGCCACTGTCGCGGTAATCAGGATAAGAGAGAGGAGAAGTTCGCTCATAACCACTCCAGGATCTCGCTTGGATGGTCAATGATCCCGTCGGCAGACCACTCGGTAATCTCGTCACCATCACCAAGGTATCCAAAGCGGGCCGCAATGGTGGTCATGTTGGCCCGTCTCCCCGCCTCGATATCCCGGCTCGCATCCCCTGCATAGATGCACTGCCGGGGCTCCAGCTGCAGCAGCTCACAGGCATGAAGCAGTGGTTTCGGATGGGGCTTGGAGTGGTCTGTGGTGTCTCCACTGATGATACAGGCAGCCCGCTGTGAAAGCTCCAGCTCCTCCATTAGCGGATCGGTAAAGCGGGCAGGCTTGTTGGTGACCACCCCCCAAGGGATCTCCCGCTCTTCCAACTCTGCAAGAAGCTCCTTCATGCCGCTCATCAGACTGGTCTCTCTCGATATGTTTTCACTGTAGATGGTCAGCAGGCGTTGTCGGTGAGATTCGAAGAGTGACGCCTCGAGCTGCTCCCCAAAACCGAGCTGAATCAGTGGTGCACTGCCATCCGATGCCACGGGCCGGACCTTCTCAAATGGAAGTGGTGGATGGCTATTCTCAATCAGTACCTGGTTCAGGGCGTAGGCAAGATCGGGCGCGGTATCCGCCAGTGTTCCATCAAGATCCAGTAGCACCGCCTTGATCATCAGCTTCCCTGACTGTTGGTCGGGCGTGCGTGGGCAAAGTAGTTGACGTCTACATTGGATCCCAGAGAATAGGTCATGGTCAGGGGGTTGTAGTGCATTCCGGTGAGGTCATCCAGCAGCAGATCGGCACTGCGTGCCCACTGCTCCAGCTCTGAGGGTTTGATGAACTTGTCATGTTCATGGGTCCCCTTGGGAAGCAGGTTGAGGATGTACTCTGCACCGATGATGGCCATCAGGTAGGATTTCAGATTGCGATTGATGGTAGAGAAGAAGAGGTGGCCACCGGGCTTGACCAGCCGGCTGCAGGCGCTGATTACTGATGATGGATCCGGAACATGTTCCAGCATCTCCATGCAGGTGACGATATCGTAGCTTCCTGGTTCTCTCTCTGCCAGCTCCTCGACCGGAATCTGCTGGTACTCAATATCCAGTCCGGACTCAAGAAGATGGAGGTGGGCCACTGACAGTGGGGCCTCTCCCATATCAATGCCGGTGACAGTACCACCCGCATGGGCCATCCCTTCGGAGAGGATTCCACCACCACACCCCACATCAAGGATCCGTTTTCCATTCAGGGGGGTGAAGCGCTCGATATAGTCGAGTCGCAGTGGATTCATGTCGTGCAGTGGCTTGAACTCACTGTCACGATCCCACCAGCGGTGGGCGAGCGCCTCGAACTTGGCGATCTCTTCCTGGTCGACATTGGGTCTGTTGCTGCTCATGAGGCTATTTTACTCTGCCATTGGTTTGCCTGTCGCTTCACTTTTTCCAGATTAAGCGGGATGAGCGTCCCATCGCGTACCAGATGCTCTCCATTGACCCAGACCTCACGAACCTGACTACGATTGGTTGCATAGACCAGATGAGAGGCTACATTGTAGATCGGCTGGCTCTCTATTGCGCCAAGGTCGATGGCGATCATGTCTGCGGCCTTTCCGGGAACCAGGGATCCGGCAGTTGATTCGAGACCAAGGGCGCGTGCACCGGATAGGGTTGCCATCTCCAGTGCCTGATGGGCGGAGAGTGCGGTGGGGTCCTCTGCCACCCCTTTTGCAAGCAGGGCTGCACTGCGCATCTCCCCAAGCAGATCAAGATCATTGTTGCTGGCGGCACCATCGGTCCCCAATGCAACATTGATCCCTGCCTTGAGGAGCCTGTCGACCGGGCAGAAGCCACTGGCCAGCTTGAGGTTTGATTCGGGGCAGTGGACGACACTGACCCCGCGCTCTGCAAGGAGCCGGATCTCCTCATCATTCAATTGGGTCATATGGACAGCAGCGAGACGCGGACCCAGAAGCCCCATCTTTTCCACCCTCTGCAGTGGCCGCATACCGGACTGCTGCATCGCCTCATCCACCTCATGGGCAGTCTCGTGGATATGCATGTGGATCGGGATGTCGAGCTCCTCGGAGAGGACCTCAATCCTCTCCAGTGGCTGGTCCGAAACGGTATAGGGGGCGTGCGGGGCGAATGCGGTGTGGATATGGGGGGAGTTGCGATATTCATCATGAATCCTGATCCCCTTCTCCAGATACTCATCCGGCCCAGAGCCCCAGGCAGTGGGAAAGTCGATCACAATCAGTCCAATCACTGCACGAATGCCACACTGGGCGGCCACATGAGCGGTCACCTCTGGAAAGAAGTACATGTCGTTGAAGCAGGTGGTGCCCCCCAGCAACATCTCTGCAATCGCAAGTTCGCTGCCATCCCGCACAAAGGACTCACTGATCCACTGCTGCTCTGCAGGCCAGATATGCTCCTGTAGCCAGGTCATCAGCGGGAGGTCATCAGCAATCCCCCGCAGCAGGGACATCGAGGCGTGGGTATGTGCATTGATCAAACCCGGCATGATCGCATGCTGATCCAGATTGAAGGTCTGATTGGCCTGGTATCTGTTGCTGGCCTCTGTGCTGGACAGAAGCTCGACAATCAGACCATCGTGGATCGCTATCGCATGGTTCTCCAGTATGGTTGTGCTGGGCTCAATGGGAAGAATCCAGCGCGCATGAATCAGTGTATCAATGGCTTGCATCCGGGTAAGATTACGGACTCTGCCTCAAAACACAAGATGCAAAACATAACTCACAAGGAAAAAAGCAAATGATCATGGATCGAAAGGAGTCTCCAGCCATTCAGTGGGATGGGGAGCAGCTGATTCTGCTGGATCAGAGAATCCTGCCACTGCAGGAGGAGTACATCAGCTACCGGGATGTGGACAGTGTCGCTGACGCAATCAGTGAGATGGTGGTGCGTGGTGCACCTGCAATTGGGGTTACTGCAGCCTATGGTGTGGTATTGGCCGCCAGCAATCGGCTGGAACATTCCGGCTCCAGATGGAGAGAGGATCTGGATGGTGATCTGGATCGGTTGGCGGCAGCGAGGCCAACAGCAATCAACCTCCACTGGGCCATTGAGCGCATGCGCCCCCTGCTGGACGGGGAGACGGAGGGAATGGTTGCGCATCTGAGCGCCGAGGCGGAGGCGATCCATCTTGAGGATATTGAGTCCTGCAAGACCATGGGCCGGCTTGGTGCAGCCTATATTGATGCCGGTAGCGGTGTGTTGACCCACTGTAATGCCGGGGCCCTGGCAACAGGGGGTTATGGCACGGCACTTGGGGTGATCCGTGCGGCATGGGAGGAGCAGCGGCTGAGTGCAGTTTTTGCTGATGAGACGCGCCCCTGGCTTCAGGGGGCACGGTTGACCGCCTGGGAGCTGCTGCAGGACGGGATTCCGGTCTCCCTGCTGGCGGATGGTGCATCCTCCTGGCTGATGCGGCAGGGGAAGGTGGACTGGGTGGTGGTCGGTTCCGACCGGATTGCGGCCAATGGGGATGTCGCCAACAAGATTGGCACCTATGCCACGGCGATTGCAGCGCGCCATCATGGGGTCAGGTTCATGGTGGTGGCACCCACCTCCACCATCGATCGTGATGTTGCCTCCGGCGAGGAGATTCCGATTGAGACCCGGCAACCCGAGGAGCTCTTCTCCTGCAGCGGTGGGGGGCGTATGGCGGCAGAGAATGCGGCGGGCTGGAACCCGGTTTTTGATGTTACCCCGGCAGGACTTGTGGATCTCATTGTCACCGAGCGTGGTGTGGTTGAGAGCCCCAATCGAGAGAAAATTAGCGCCCTTTTTTCGGACTAGTTCTGGTACAATCCACCGTTTGAATGGGGCGACATTTCTGCTCTCCCCACAGCAACCTGTAGCACCAGAAAAGCCAGATTAATGACTGAATTTGCAAAGGAAGTTCTCCCGGTCAATATCGAGGAGGAGATGCGGCAGTCGTACCTCGATTATGCGATGAGTGTCATCGTCGGGCGTGCGCTTCCAGATGCCAGGGATGGACTGAAACCGGTTCACCGTCGTGTGCTCTACGCGATGAACGAGCTGGGCAATGACTGGAACAAGGCCTACAAGAAATCGGCCCGTATTGTCGGTGATGTGATCGGTAAATATCACCCGCATGGTGATACCGCGGTCTATGACACCATCGTTCGCATGGCGCAGCCATTCTCGCTGCGTTACATGTTGGTGGATGGTCAGGGCAACTTCGGTTCCGTGGATGGTGACTCTGCAGCGGCGATGCGATACACCGAGATCCGCATGTCCAGGATCGCCCACGATCTTCTCTCTGATCTGGACAAGGAGACGGTCGATTTCACCCCCAATTATGATGAGAGCGAGCATGAGCCCTCGATTCTGCCAACCCGACTTCCCAATCTGCTGATCAATGGATCTGAGGGGATTGCGGTGGGGATGGCGACCAAGATCCCTCCCCACAACCTGACGGAGGTGGTTGGTGCAACCATTGCGTTGATCGATAATCCTGATCTCGATATTCCCGGTCTGATGGAGCATCTGCCGGGGCCCGATTTCCCAACCGGGGCGATCATTAATGGGGTCAAGGGGATTCATGAGGCCTACAAGACCGGCAGGGGGCGCATCTATCTGCGTGCCCGCACCCATGTCGAGGGAGAGGAGGGGAAGAAGCAGACGCTGGTGGTGGATGAGCTCCCCTATCAGGTCAACAAGGCGCGTCTGCTGGAACGGATTGGAGAGCTGGTCCGTGAGAAGAAGCTGACCGGTATCTCGGCGCTGCGCGACGAGTCCGACAAGGACGGAATGCGGATGGTGATCGAGCTGAAGCGGGGGGAGGTGGCCGATGTGGTGCGTAACAACCTCTTCAAGCAGACGGCGATGCAGAATGTGTTTGGCATCAATATGGTGGCACTGGTCGATGGCCAGCCCCGTCTGCTCAACCTGAAGCAGGCGCTGGAGGTCTTTGTGCGTCACCGTCGTGAGGTGGTGACCCGGCGTACCCTGTTTGAGCTGCGCAAGGCGAGAGAGCGTGCCCATATCCTGGAGGGGCTGGCGATCGCCCTTACCAATATCGATCCGATTATTGCACTGATCAAGGCATCAGCAACCCCGGCCGAGGCAAAAGAGAAGTTGGCGGCCCAGGGCTGGCCACCGGGAATTGTGGTGGAGATGCTGGATCGTGGGAATGCGGCCGATACCCGTCCTGAGGATCTGTCTGATGGGTACGGGCTGATTGAGGGGCTCTACCACCTCTCTCCGGCTCAGGTGCAGGCCATCCTGGATCTCAAGCTCCACCGTCTGACCGGGCTGGAGAAGGAGAAGATCCTGGATGAGTATCGCGCCCTGCTGGAGCGGATTGCTGAGTTGCTCCATATTCTGCGTGACCCGGACCGCCTGATGGAGGTGATTCGTGAGGAGCTGGTGGAGATGCGCGAGCGGTATGGGGATGATCGCAAGAGTGAGATTGTCCAGACCCAGATGGATCTCTCGCTGGAGGATCTGATCAGTGAAGAGGATGTGGTGGTGACCCTCTCCCATGGTGGGTATGTCAAGGCACAACCGATCTCTGACTACCGGGCACAGCGTCGCGGGGGGCGAGGAAAGACGGCAGCGGCAATCAAGGATGAGGACTTTGTGGATCGGCTGATTGTGGCCAACACCCATGACACCATCCTCTGCTTCTCCACCCGTGGAAGGCTCTACTGGCTCAAGGTCTATCAGCTGCCGCAGGCAGGGCGTACAGCACGTGGAAAGCCGATCAACAATCTGTTGCCACTGGATGAGGGGGAGCGGATTACTGTATTCCTCCCAGTTCGTGAGTACAACGAGGATCAGTTTATCTTTATGGCGGCAACCAGTGGCATCGTCAAGAAGACCCCATTGACGGCCTTCTCTCGCCCAAGAACGGCAGGAATCATTGCGGTCGAGTTGAGAGATGAGGATGAACTGGTGGGCGTGGAGCTGACCAGCGGAAGCAGTGACATCATGCTCTTTGCCAGTGGTGGCAAGGCCGTTCGCTTCCCGGAATCAACGGTGCGGGCCATGGGTCGAACCGCTCGTGGGGTGAAGGGGATGCAGCTGGATGCAGGAGAGCGCATCATCTCGCTGTTGGTACCTGAGAAGAGCCATGTTCTGACTGCAACTGAACATGGTTATGGCAAGCGTACACCAATCGAGGAGTACCCCTGCAAGGGGCGTGGCACCAAGGGGGTGATCTCCATTCAGACCTCCGATCGCAATGGTGCTGTGGTTGGCGCGGTTCAGGTGGACGAGGACGAGGAGATCATGATGATCTCCAGCGGTGGTGTGCTGGTCCGTACGCGTGTGGCTGAGGTCTCAACTCAGGCCCGCAATACACAGGGTGTCACGCTGATTCGTCTGGGAGACGAGGAGCGTCTGGTGGGAATCGAGCGGGTTGAGGAGAGTGAGGAGGCCGAGAGTGACTCGGGCGAGGATTCGTGATTTTGGAAAATTGTAGATATTAAGCGTTGCATAGGTTCGTCATACCCCTTTCAGGGGCGTCGGTAGCCAAGGACGGCTACCGCCGAGCAAACAGGGATGTTGTAGTGCGTACCCTGATAAAGGGTATGGCGAACGAATGCAGCCATTCACAGTAAGTAAGGAAGCTTGGAAGATGGCAAGAACATACAACTTTAGTGCTGGACCGGCGATGTTGCCGACTGCAGTGATTGAGCGGGCACAACAGGAGATGCTGGAGTGGAAACGTAGTAACGCCGCGGGCGGTCATGGTTCCGGCATGTCGGTCATGGAGATGAGCCATCGTGGCAAGGAGTTCATGTCGATTGCAGAGAAGGCAGAGGCCAATCTGCGTGAGGTGATGGCGATTCCGGAGAACTACAAGGTACTGTTCCTGCAGGGGGGCGCCTCCAGCCAGTTTGCGATGGTTCCGCTCAATCTGTTGCGAGGCAGGGAGAGTGCGGATTACCTCAATACCGGCATGTGGTCCAAGAAGGCGGTTGCCGAGGCGGGCCGCTACTGCAGCGTCAATCTTGCAGCCGATACCTCGGAGGGTGGTTTCACTGCGGTTCCAGCGCAGGAGTCACTGAATCTGAATCCGGATGCGGCCTATGTCCACTACACCCCCAACGAGACGATTGGTGGTGTGGAGTTCGACTATGTGCCAGAGACTGGCGGGGTTCCGCTGGTGGCGGACATGTCCTCCACAATCCTCTCCCGTCCGATGGATGTCTCCAGATATGGTGTCATCTATGCGGGTGCACAGAAAAATATCGGCCCTGCAGGGCTGACGATTGTCATTGTGCGTGAGGATCTGGTGGGGGAGACCCTCGGTGGGACCCCAACCATGTTTGATTATGCGACCCATGTGAAATCCGACTCAATGTACAACACCCCGCCCACCTACAGCTGGTACATGGCGGGGCTGGTCTTTGAGTGGATCAAGGAGCAGGGCGGTCTCACATCTGTTGCCGCAACGAATCAGCGCAAGGCGGGCAAGCTCTATGCGGCGATTGACGGATCCGACTTCTATGCCAACCCGGTAGAGGTCAATGGACGCTCCTGGATGAATGTCCCCTTCACCCTGGCGGATGCTGAGCTGGATGGGGCCTTCCTGGCCGGTGCGGCAGAGCGCGGACTGGTGACCCTGAAGGGGCACCGCTCCGTGGGTGGAATGCGGGCCAGCATCTACAACGCAATGCCTGAGGCGGGCGTCGATGCACTGGTTGCTTACATGCAGGAGTTTGAGAAGGAGCAGGCCTGAGTCAGGGGCTGAGCCACATGCTGCACCATGGAGTGGTGTGGTGATTATGGAAACTATGGAAGATTAGATTGATGAACAAGATTCTTACACTGAACAATATCTCCGTCTCTGGGCTGGATCGCCTGCCACGTGACAGCTACGAGGTTGCCTCCGAGATCCAGCATCCGGATGCAATTCTGCTTCGCTCCTACAAGATGCATGAGATGGAGATTCCGGAGACGCTGAAGGCGGTAGGACGTGCCGGTGCCGGGGTCAACAATATTCCGGTTGAGAAGATGACTGAGGCGGGAATCCCTGTCTTCAATGCGCCGGGCGCCAATGCCAATGCGGTTAAAGAATTGGTGATCTCCAGCATGTTGATGGCGAGCCGAAACATTGCGCAGGCGTGGGATTACGCGCGCAATCTGGAGGGGGATGATGCCTCCATCGCCAAGGATGTTGAGGCAGGCAAGAAGAAATATGTCGGTTTTGAGCTGCCCGGTCGCACCCTCGGGGTGATTGGCCTGGGGGCGATTGGGGTGCAGATTGCCAATGCGGCGATCTCACTGGGGATGAAGGTGATCGGCTATGATCCCACCATGACCATCCAGAGCGCCTGGAACCTTTCGTCGGAGGCGACCCGTGCCCACAGTGTGGATGAGCTGCTGGCAGAGGCTGACTTTGTCACTTTTCACGTCCCCCTGATTGATGCAACAAAGAACATGATCAACGCAGATCGTCTTCAGAACATGAAAGATGGCGTCGTGATCATGAATTTTGCCCGTGGCGGTATTGTCGATGATGCAGCGGTACTGGAGGCCCTGGATTCCGGCAAGGTCTACGCCTATATCAATGACTTTCCAACCAACGAGAACAAGAACCACCCACGGGTGGTCTGTCTCCCTCATCTGGGGGCCTCTACCGCCGAGGCGGAGGACAACTGTGCCATCATGGTTGCGGATCAGGTACGGGACTATCTGGAGAATGGAAACATTGTCAATTCGGTCAACTTCCCGGAGATGAAGATGCCACGTGCTGGTTCGGCAAGAATCTCGGTTGCCAACTCCAATGTCCCCAATATGGTGGGGCAGATTACCTCATTGCTGGCGGATGAGGGGATCAATATTGTGGACATGATGAACAAGTCGAGGGGAGATATCGCCTATAATCTTCTGGACGTTGAGGGCGAGCTGAGTTCTGATATTGCAGAGAAGATTCAGGCAATTGAGGGGGTATTGTCAGTTCGTACACTCTGATGTGGTGACTGCAACAGTAGGAGCAAGATGGACGGAGAGAAGAGACTAGAGGGGATTCGCGGAGAGATCGACCATCTGGATGAGCAGATCCAGCAGTTGATCAACCGCCGGGCATCACTTGCACAAGAGGTCGCGGAGGTTAAGCTCTCGACAGGTGGATTGAAGCAGGAGGAGATCCAGTATTACCGTCCGGAACGGGAGGCGCAGGTGCTCTCCCGTGTCATGGGGCGGAATGAGGGGCCGCTGGGGAATGAGGAGATGGCCCGCCTCTTTCGGGAGATCATGTCGGCCTGTCTGGCACTGGAAGAGCCGATGCGGATCGCCTTTCTGGGGCCAGCGGGGACCTTTACCCAGGCCGCGGCACTGAAGCACTTCGGGAATTCGGTAACCACCCGGCCACTTGGGGCAATTCCCTCAATCTTTCATGATGTGGAGTCTGGAGAGGCCAGCTATGGTGTGGTGCCGGTTGAGAATTCGACGGAGGGGGTGATTACCCATACCCTGGACATGTTTATCAACTCCCCGCTGCAGATCAATGGGGAGGTAGAGCTGCGGATTCACCACCACCTGATGGGGCCCATGGGGCAGCTGGAAGAGGTGAAGCGGATCTATTCGCACCAGCAGTCACTGGCGCAGTGTCGGGACTGGCTCGAGGCACACCTGACGGGAGTGGAGCAGATTCCGGTCTCCAGCAATGCAGAGGCGGCGCGTCTCGCATCCGAGGAGGAAGGGGCTGCAGCCATCGCTGGTGAGGTTGCCTCCGAGATCTACCATCTCAACCTGCTGGCAAGGAATATCGAGGATGAGCCCGATAACACCACCCGTTTCCTGATCATCGGCAAGCACTCCCCCAGCCCGAGTGGGAATGACAAGACCTCGTTGTTGGTCTCAACCGACAACCGTCCCGGGGCGCTCTATGACCTCTTGACCCCCCTCTCCGAGAATGGGGTCTCGATGAGCCGAATCGAGTCACGTCCCTCCCGCAGGGGGAACTGGGACTACCTCTTCTTTGTCGACATTGAGGGTCATGCAGAGGATGAGAATGTCAAAAGGGCACTGGCGCAGCTGGAGTCCTCTGCAAGCATGTTCAGGATTCTGGGGTCCTATCCCAAGGCAATCCTTTAGGGCACTTCCAGGAATGCACTTTTCTTGCGATAGCGGCGTCAGCTCCGTACTCAAACCCTCATCTGCTTTTGTGTACACTGCGGTTTTCCGTGCGGGTCTTCCTTGCTCTCACAAGAAAATCACAATTTTTCGAGGCACCCTTTGATGTCTGGATGTGACCTTTACGACTGTGCGGTCTCCGGCGTACAGGGGCTCCACCCCTATCAGCCGGGCAAGCCGATCTCCACTCTGGCGCGAGAGATTGGGATCGAGGAGTCCTCGATCGTCAAACTTGCCTCCAATGAGAACCCACTGGGCCCCTCCCCGCGGGTGAATGAGGCAGTTGCGGCGCAGCTGGAGGAGCAGGCACGCTACCCCGATGGTGGAATGGTTGAGCTGCGGGAGCGCCTGGCAGAGCATCATGGCTGCAGCCCGCAGCAGTTGACACTGGGGAATGGCTCCAATGATGTGCTTGATCTTGTTGCACGTACCTTTCTTGGTCCGGGGCGCTCGGCGATCTTCTCGGAGCACGCCTTTGCGGTCTATCCGATCTCGACGCAGGCCGCCGGTGCGGAATCGATTGTGGTGCCGGCACAGCAGTGGGGCCATGACCTGGAGGCGATGGCAGCGGCGGTTCGTGTGGGTACGGATATGGACACCCACGTAATCTGGGTGGCCAACCCCAACAATCCGACCGGCACCTGGGTGGGGCGCGATGCACTTTACAGCTTCCTCAAGGTGGTGCCGGAGGAGGTGGTTGTGGTGGTGGATGAGGCCTATATCGAATTTGTGGATGAGGAGGACTACCCGGACGGCTCACAGTGGCTCGATGAGTTTCCCAACCTGATTGTGACCCGCACCTTCTCCAAGGCCTATGGGCTGGCGGGATATCGGGTTGGATATGGGATCTCCAGTGAGCGGGTTGCAGAGCTTCTCAATCGGGTGCGCCAGCCCTTCAATGTCAATGCGCTCGCCCAGACAGCAGCACTTGCGGCGCTGGATGATCAGGAGCATCTGCAGCGCGGAGTGGAGCTGAACCATTCCGAGATGGAGAAGATGGTGGGCATCTTCAGGCAGCTGGGGCTGGAGTGGATCCCCTCAGTGGGAAACTTTGTCTCCGTCGATCTGGGGCAGCCCGCAATGCCAGTTTTTGCGGCGATGGAAAAGCTTGGGGTCATTACCCGCCCCGTTGGGAATTACGGGATGCCCAACCATCTGCGGATCTCCATTGGCCTACCTGAGGAGAATGAGCTCCTTGGTGAGGCACTTGCTACGGTATTGAACGGATGAGGATTCAGCGGCTTGCCCTGTTGGGTGTTGGACTGATCGGCGGATCACTGGTACGAGCACTGCGTGCAGACAATGCAGTGGCAGAGGTGGTTGGCTATGGGCGTGGCCGCGAGAATCTTGAAAAGGCGCTGGAGCTCGGGGTCATTGACCAGATTGCCGAGAGTGTGGCTGATGCGGTGACTGGTGCAGATCTGGTGGTGGTCTCTGTGCCGTTGGGGGCGATTCGTCCCCTCTTCCGTGAGATGGTGGGGCACCTCTCACCCGATGCGGTGATTACCGATGTAGGCAGTGTAAAGTGCAGTGTGGTGGAGGATGCGCGGGCGGTCTTTGGTGCGGTGCCGCCCCGCCTGATTCCCGGCCACCCCATTGCAGGAACAGAGAAGAGCGGGGTGGAGGCCTCCTTCGACTCGCTCTACCAGGGGCGCCGTGTCATCCTAACCCCGCTGGAGGAGAGTGATCCGGAGGCGGTTGAGATTGTGACGCAGCTCTGGCAGCGTGCCGGTGCCGAGGTGGTTGAGATGGAGGTCGCCCACCATGATGAGGTATTGGCCGCAACCAGCCACCTTCCCCATCTGTTGGCCTATACCTTGGTCGATTCGCTGGCCAAGCAGGAGGCGCATCGGGAGATCTTCCGTTTTGCTGCAGGCGGGTTCCGCGACTTCAGCCGGATCGCCTCCAGCAACCCGACGATGTGGCGCGATATCTCCATGACCAACCGGCAGAAACTGCTGCAGACACTGGAGCACTTCCGGCTGGAGCTGGAGCAGGTGGAGTCGATGATCCGCAACGGGGAGGGGGATCAATTGCTGGAGCTGTTTGAGCGGGCCAAGAAGGCACGGGATGACCATTATGAATGATATGGAGCAACAGCTGGAAAGCCGCAAGTTGACATCGCCCCAGTCTGCGTGCAGCTCATGCCCATAAGGAACAAAGCTGGCGCCTTATGGTTTTGAAGCGTTTTACCACAAAGAACACGAAGTTCCCGAAGGGTGCATTTTGCAGAGGTGCTCCTCTCCTTCATGTGCTTTGTGGTTTTGATGAAGGGCCAGTAGTGATGAACAGCAACTACAGGGAAGGGTTTTACAGGGAATGTCAGAACTAAGATTTAACGTGCAGCCGGGTGGCCGGTTGTCTGGAACCATCCGGGTTCCGGGAGACAAGTCGATCTCTCACCGCTCCATCATGCTGGGATCCCTGGCCGAGGGGAGGACCGAGGTGAGTGGATTTCTGCAGGGGGAGGATAGCCTGGCCACCCTCAATGCCTTCCGGGACATGGGGGTTGTGATTGAGGGGCCAACGGAAGAGGGCAGGGTGACCATCCACGGGGTGGGGATGGATGGGCTACAGCAGCCGAATGCACCGCTGGACCTGGGAAATTCAGGCACCTCGATGCGGCTGCTCTCCGGACTGCTCTCTGGACAGTCCTTTGATGTGACGCTGGTTGGAGATGAGTCGCTCTCCGGTCGCCCGATGCGTCGGGTCACCGATCCACTTGCCGAGATGGGGGCGGAGATTGAGAGCGAGCGTGATGGAACAGCCCCCCTGAGGATTTCCGGGGGCGCACCACTGCACGGCTTTCACTACAAGATGCCGATGGCCAGTGCCCAGGTTAAATCCTCGCTGCTGCTTGCTGGACTCTATGCAGAGGGGGAGACCTGTGTCACCGAGCCGGCACCTACCCGAGACCATACCGAACGGATGTTGAATGGGTTTGGGGTTGAGGTTCGAAGAGAGGGCAACCGGGCCTGTCTGCAGGGGGGTGCAAAGCTGCAGGCGACCACGGTGGATGTCCCGGCGGACATCTCCTCGGCCGCCTTCTTTCTGGTGGGCGCCTCGATTGCAGAGGGGTCTGATCTGCTGCTGCAACATGTGGGGATGAATCCCACCCGGGTTGGGGTGATCAATATCCTGAGGGAGATGGGGGCCAATATCGAGGTTCAGAATGAGCGGACCTCTGGTGGAGAGCCGGTTGCGGATCTCCGGGTCACCTCAGCTGCCCTGAAAGGTATCGAGATCCCTGTGGACCAGGTGCCGCTGGCGATTGATGAATTTCCTGCACTCTTTGTGGCAGCCGCCTGCGCCGAGGGAGAGACGCTGCTGCGGGGGGCGGAGGAGCTTCGGGTCAAGGAGAGTGATCGCATTCAGGTGATGGCTGATGGCTTGACTACGCTGGGCATTGATGCGCAATCCACAGCGGATGGAATTGTGATTCAGGGGGGAACCATGGGGGGAGGAACGGTCTACTCTCACCATGACCACCGCATCTCCATGTCCTTCGCGATGGCGGGGTTGCGGGCCACTGCACCGATCACGATTGAGGGGTGTGACAACGTCAACACCTCATTCCCTGGTTTCAGTGAGCTCGCAGCATCTGTGGGTCTCGATATCGAGTCTGAACAATCATGAACTGTGGCGTGATTACCATTGATGGCCCGGGTGGGGCCGGGAAGGGGACCATCTCACTGGCTGTGGCCAACCGTCTGGGGTGGGACTATCTTGACAGTGGCGCACTCTATCGGGTGCTGGGTCTTGCCGCTACACGCAAACAGATTGCGCTCGATGATGATGAGGCGTTGGCAGCAGAGGCAGCCCGGCTGGGAGTCAGTTTTGGGGCAGATGACCCCAATCTGGGGGTTCGGGTGCTGCTTGATGGGGAGGATGTAACCAATGAGATTCGTACAGAAACTGCAGGCAGTGCAGCATCGAGGGTCTCTGCACTGCCGTCAGTACGTGAGGCACTATTGAGCCGCCAGCGTGACTTTGAGCGCCCTCCCGGTGTTGTGGCCGATGGCCGGGATATGGGAACAACAGTTTTTCCTGATGCTGCATTAAAAATTTTTCTGACTGCAAGTGCCGAAGAACGGGCCAGAAGGCGTTATAAGCAGTTGATCGAGAAAGGTGATAGTGCTAATATTCGCGCCCTTCAAAGTGAGATTGAAGAACGTGACCGAAGGGATTCCGAGCGGTCTGTCTCCCCGCTGCGCCCTGCAGAAGATGCAGTAACGCTGGATACAACAGAGATGGATATCGGTTCGGTAATCTCGGCAGTCATGGATCTGGCAGCAGCACGTGGATTGACGGCCAACTGAGCGGCCTGAAGAGTCACTGGGTTGTTCTGTCTGATTCAACCCCCCCTTTGAAAGAATGTCTGTATTGGTGGAGAGGCATCCGTTTGATGTGCTCTCGTCTGTTTAATGGGCCCCGCACTCCGGGCAGCCCCCCAACCACTTGACCGGTGGCAAGAGCGAAAGGAATCGTGTCATGCACCTGTTAGGTAGAAATTAGGAAAAGATTGTTATGAGTGAGAATTTTGCAGAGCTACTTGAAGAGAGCTTCCGTTCAACGGTCATGCAGACTGGTGAACTGGTCAGCGGTACTGTACTAGATGTCAGCGATGAGGTTGTTCTGGTTAATGCCGGACTGAAAACCGAGGCTGCTATCCCTGCGGAGCAGTTCCGTGGCCGTGATGGTGAGATGGAGGTTGCGGTTGGCGACATCGTTGAGGTGGCTCTGGAGTCTGTGGCTGATGGCTACGGCGAAACCATTCTCTCTCGTGAGAAGGCGAAGCGTCAGGAGGCGTGGAGACGCCTGCAGGTTGCACTGGATGCAAACGAGACCGTAACCGGCATGATCAGCGGCAAGGTTCGTGGCGGCTTCACCGTTGATCTGGATGATATTCGTGCCTTCCTCCCAGGCTCCCTGGTTGATGTACGTC
>CAZYJG010000005.1:0-33548 GCA_964647745.1 uncultured Piscirickettsiaceae bacterium | reverse complement strand
GTTTTATATGGCTCCCCCGACTGGACTCGAACCAGTGACCCAAGGATTAACAGTCCTTTGCTCTACCAACTGAGCTACAGGGGAATAGTTGCGCGAATCTTACAGATGCCCCCAGTTTTGGTCAACAGATAGAGGGCGATTTTTTCCGCACCAGAAGGGGCTTTAGAGGGTGTTTGCAATCCTCTCCAGGGCCTTGCTGAGGTTCTCCATGCTGGTGGCAAAGGAGAGTCGAATGTACCCCTCTGCGCCGAATGCAGCACCGGGCACAACGGCAACCTCCCCCTTGTTGAGCAGCATCTCCGCCAGCTCTGTATCGTTGGCGATGCCGGGCAGTCTCTCAATGACCCCCTCAACATTGGCAAAGGCGTAGAAGGCGCCCTGCGAGGGGAGACACGCAACCCCGGGGATGGCGTTGAGGCTCTCGACCACAAACCGGTTGCGATCACGGAAGGCGCTGTTCATGGTCTCCATGAACCCCTGCTCTCCATTCAGTGCCGCCTCGGCCGCAACCTGGGCAATGGATGTCGGGTTGGAGGTGCTCTGGGACTGCACCTTCTTCATTGCAGCGATCAGTTGAGCCGGGCCGCCCGCATAGCCGATCCGCCAGCCAGTCATTGAGTACCCCTTGGATACTCCGTTCATCATGACGGTGCGGTCATAGAGATCGGGATTGGCCATCAGCAGGTTGCTGAACGGGATGTCACTCAAGAGGATATGTTCGTAGATATCATCAGTGGCAACTACTACATGGGGGTGGTGCCTCAGCACCTCTCCCAGTGCCTCCAGCTCCTGTTGGGTGTACATCACGCTGGTGGGGTTGGAGGGGGTGTTGTGGACAAACAGTCTGGTCCGGGGGGTGATCGCCGCCTCCAGCTGCTCTGGGGTGATCTTGAACTCTTGGTCAATTCCGGCAGGGACGATGACCGGTGTGCCATCGGCAAGCATCACCATGTCAGGATAGGAGACCCAGTAGGGGGCGGGGATGATCACCTCATCGCCCGGGTTGAGCAGCGACTGGCAGAGGTTGTAGAAGACCTGCTTGCCCCCACAGCTGACCATGACCTGGTTCAGTCCATACTCAACACCATTCTCCCTGCTGAACTTGTCGACCACCGCCTGCTTCAGGGAGGGGGTGCCGTCAACGGGGGTGTACTTGGTGAATCCATCGGCGATGGCCTGTGTGGCGGCCGCCTTGATATGGTCCGGTGTGTCGAAGTCCGGCTCACCGGCACCAAGGCCGATAATATCCTTCCCCTCGCTTCGCAGCTGTGCAGCGAGTGCGGTAACGGCAAGGGTGGGGGAGGGCTTGACCCGCTGTACCCGGTTGGAGAGTTGAATGGTTTGTGGGGAGCTCAAGATCTGTTCTCCGATAAAAAATAGGTGGTTCCAAATCAGGACGATACTATACTTCACTGCTTTCCTTTCTGCACGGACGAAACTGCATCGCAATGAGTGAGCGCCCATTTCAGATTGTCTCCCCGTTTGAGCCCTCTGGGGATCAGCCCTCAGCCATTCAGGCGCTGGTTGAGGGGCTTGAGGATGGGTTGGCACATCAGGTTCTGCTGGGGGTGACCGGCTCGGGGAAGACCTACACCATTGCCAACGTGATTGAGCGGGTGCAGCGCCCAACCGTGGTGATGGCGCCCAACAAGACACTGGCGGCGCAGCTCTACGGGGAGATGAAGGAGTTCTTCCCCAACAATGCGGTGGAGTACTTTGTCTCCTACTACGACTACTACCAGCCCGAGGCCTACGTACCCACCACCGATACCTTTATCGAGAAGGATGCCTCGATCAACGAGCATATCGAGCAGATGCGGCTCTCGGCCACCAAGGCGCTGCTGGAGCGACGTGATGCCATTATCGTGGCGACGGTCTCGGCCATCTATGGCCTGGGTGATCCAAAGTCCTATCTGGGGATGGTGCTGCACCTCTCCTGCGGAGAGCTGGTCGATCGTCACCACATCCTGCGTCGGCTGGCGGAGCTGCAGTACACCCGTAACGATGTGGAGCTACACCGGGGAACCTTCCGTGCGCGTGGCGAGATTATCGATATCTTTCCGGCAGATTCGGAGCGGGAGGCGATCCGCCTGGAGCTGTTTGATGAGGAGCTGGAGGGGATCTCTCGCTTTGACCCACTGACCGGGGAGATCCTGCACAAGCTGCCAAGGGTCACCATCTATCCCAAGAGCCACTATGTGACCCCACGCCAGACCATTCTCGATGCGATCGAGCAGATCAAGGTGGAGCTGAAGGAGCGGCTGGAGCAGCTAAGGGATCTCAATAAGCTGGTGGAGGCGCAGCGGCTGGAGCAGCGGGTCAAGTACGATATCGAGATGATGCTGGAGCTGGGCTACTGCTCCGGGATCGAGAACTACTCCCGCTACCTCTCCGGACGCGGTGCCGGTGAGTCCCCCCCAACCCTGATGGACTATCTTCCGGAGGAAGCGCTACTGGTTGTGGATGAGAGCCATGTCACCATCCCACAGATAGGGGGGATGTATCGGGGGGACCGCTCCAGGAAGGAGACCCTGGTGGAGCATGGCTTCCGGCTCCCCTCGGCACTGGACAACCGTCCCCTGAAGTTTGATGAGTTTGAGTCACTGGCGCCACAGATGATCCATGTCTCTGCAACACCAGGCTCCTATGAGCTGGACCACTCCGGAGGGGATATTGTTGAGCAGGTGGTGCGCCCCACCGGACTGCTGGATCCCGAGGTGGAGGTGCGACCTGCAACCACGCAGGTGGATGATCTGTTGAGTGAGATCCGCAAGCGGGTGGCAGCGGGGGAGCGGGTGCTGGTGACCACACTGACCAAGCGGATGGCGGAGGATCTGACGGACTATCTGGCGGAGCATGGGGTGGCGGTGCGTTACCTCCACTCCGATATCGATACGGTGGAGCGGGTGGAGATTATCCGTGATCTGCGCCTTGGGGAGTTTGATGTGCTGGTGGGGATCAACCTGCTGCGTGAGGGGCTCGATATGCCGGAGGTCTCACTGGTTGCGATTCTCGATGCCGACAAGGAGGGATTCCTCCGCTCCGACCGTTCACTGATTCAGACCATTGGACGCGCTGCGCGCAACGTCAACGGCAAGGCGATTCTCTATGGGGAGCGGGTCACCGGCTCCATGCAGCGGGCGATTGAGGAGACGGAGCGAAGGCGCAGCAAGCAGCAGCACTACAATGAATTTCATGGGATCACCCCGGAGACAATTCGCAAGTCGGTCTCCAATATCCTGGAGACCGCACCGGGCGCCAGCAAGGGGCGGCGGGGTCGCAAGGTGGCAGAGGAGCCGGCAATCTACGGCGGGGATGATCCGCAGCTACTGCAGCGAGAGATCGACCGGCTGGAGAAGAGGATGTATGCACATGCCAGGGATCTTGAGTTCGAGCAGGCGGCACAGCTGCGGGATCAGGTGGAACGGCTCAATCAGCGGCTGATTGGGTAGACAACAGCAACAGCATTCACCACAGAGGACACAGAGATCACTGAGACAAGATTTTTCAGAGGAACAGTGGCTTTTACACAGCATCTGAAACAGCAATTCAGTTCAATCTCTTCTCCTTTAAAACCTCTGTGCTCTCTGTGTCCGCTGTGGTAAGAAGGTTCTATTTCTCTGTCTCAAGCAGCTCAAACAGCTCAAACAGCCGCTGGATCAACCCGCGTATCTCCGCCTGGAACAGCATCATGTCGGCAACAAAGAATGTTTCGGCATCCTCGCCATCCAGCTCCTCCTCCCGATGGTTGTTGATCAGATCCAGTGGCCGGATTCTGCGCAGGGTCAGATCCTGATCCAGCATGAAGGAGATATGGTCGTTCCAGCTCATGGCGAGGCGAACCACACGGCTCTGATTCTCCAGGTGTTTGCGTACCGCCCCCTGGGTGATATCGATATTCTTGCAGCGAATGACGCCGCCAGTCTCGCTGTTCTCCCTGATTTCACACTCATCATCCAGGGTAAAGCCGGCGGGCGGGGCATCGTGAAAGAGCCACTGGCTCATCGCGCCGGCGGGTGAGAGCTCACCCTCCGGGCTGGAGATATCCAGGGAACCCAGTGTCTCGCGCAACAGAACGGTCAGCTCCTCGGCACGTGTTCGGCTGGCGGTATCCACCAGCAGCCATCCATTGGTCGGATCAATCAGGGCGTGGGTGGTTCTCGATTTGGTGAAGGCACGCGGCAGCATCTCCACGGTAATCTCATCTCGCAGCCGCATCTTCTCCTTGTTGCGTACCTCGCGCTCCTCTGTCGCCTCGATCTCCGCGATTCGCTCATTCAGTGCCTCACGTATGACGGAGGCGGGCAGGATCTTCTCTGACCGCGTTGCAGCGATCAGGATTGAACCGTTAATGGGGAGTGTGAGGGCTGCCCCGTTGGGAAGCGGACTGCTCCATCCCAGAGTTGAGCTCTCCAGCGGGCCACAGTTCCGGGCTGTGCGTTTGGAAAGCTTCTCCTCTAATGAGTCGATCGAGACCCTGAAGGGGTTGTTGAGCTGGAAGAGGGTGACATTTTTAAACCACATGAATGGGCAACTCCTGGGGGTGAAGTGGGGTGGAAAGGCGCGAAGTCTACACCAACGGGGGCGAAAAAAAACCGGCTGAATGGATCAGCCGGCTCTCTGTTAGAGAATGGTGTGGTTGACTATTCTGCTGGTGCTGCCGGTGCAGGTGCACGGGGTGCAGCCGGTGGTGCATAGTAGGGTGTTGGGCCGTATGGAGGCATGGGGCCATAACCGCCACCATATCCAGGGGCGTAGCCTGGGTTTCCGTAACCACCATAACCGTAGCGATAGCGGTCGTCATCATCGTCGTCATCCCACTCGTCCATCATCTCCTCCATCCAGTACATTGGAGTCCACTCTGGCCAGTCGTTATCATCGTAGTCATCCCAGCCATTGTTGCTGCCAAACCAGCCAGCGCTGGCGGTTGTTGAGACAGCCATCGCAGCTGCAACAATGGTTGAAAGTAGAACCTTTTTCATCATCAATCCCCCTAATGGTTTGCGCAAATAAGATGCCCTCATTCTTATAAGAACTGGTGGTGGTGTCAAGTAATTCATCTGCCTGTTTTCCCATTGCTTTTTCTGATTGCAGGATAAAATGGTTTGAATCGTGTCGCGCAGGATGTAAGCTTGTGTTTGCTCTCTCTATTCTTGGGAGTTGAGTAAATAAATCATTAATAACAACACCATTGTGAAAACTGGAGCACTATGAAACGATCAAAACGACTATCGCTTGCTGTCCTTCTTGCAACAGCTGCATCCATTGCAACTGTTGCGCAGGCAGTAGACTTTGGAGACATGAGAGGGCCCATGAAGGGGGACAACTGGGGCGGTATGCCTGATGGCCCCAGCAGCATGAACTGGGGAGGACCAAGCTCCTGGGGAATGCCAAACAATTGGAATATGGGTGACTGGAACATGGGTAGCCCTGGAAGTGGCTGGGGAGGACCAGGTGGCTGGGGTCGTGGTCCAGGCAGTTGGGATACCCCCTGGGGTGGCAACCGTTGGGGCAGTGGTCCCAGAAACTGGGGTCCCTGGGGTGGCAACAACTGGGGAGGAAGAGGTCCCGGTGGTTGGGGTGGCGCACCCTGGGGCGGAAACTCCGCACCCTGGGGTGACTGGGGAGGACCCAGAGGGTGGGGTGGACCGGTAGGTCGTCCTGGACCCCGTCCGATGAGACCGATCGAGCCACTCAAGCCACTTCCGCCGATTGAGGATCGTTTCCCACCCAGATCAAAGCAGGAAGAGGCTGCTTCCGCTGACGGGGGGAACTCCTCCGCAGGTGATGCAGCCTCACCCGAAGGCGGTCAGTAGCAGGGCAAAAAAAACCACCCCGAAAGGGGTGGTTAATTGAAAGGGCAAATCCTTTCACTACCAAAGGAGTTACATCAGAAATATCGCAGATGGGGGTGAAACTGGCCTCCTGGATAGGGGGTTGTTTCGGACAGATCTGATGTGGGGCTCAAGTTACCGCTCACCTTGGTCTCTGGCAACCGCTATCTCCGGCAGAATTGATTTGAGTCAAAGGTAACTGCGCATCTGTCCAACCACCACCCCCTGAATCTCCACCTGATCAGGTCGATAGACAAATGGCTCCATTGTGGAGTTGGCAGGGTGGAGGATCACCTTGCCTGGATGCTGCTCAATGGTTTTGAGCGTTGCCTCCTCTCCCTCGATCAGGGCAACCACCACCTCCCCGTTGCGTGCCGTGCTCCGTTTCTCAATGATGACGTGGTCCCCCTCGAGGATACCCGCCTCGATCATCGAGTCCCCCTTGACCTGAAGCACAAAGCAGGGGCCTCCTGTACGCAGCTGTTCAGGAACCTCAATCCGCTCTGCATCCTCGATGGCCTCGATCGGCATCCCTGCGGCAATGCGGCCCACCAGTGGCAGTTCACCCTCTTTTTCATCCTCCTGTGGCGGAGAGAGCCGGATCCCCCGATGTAGTCCGTCCAGTGGCTCAACCAGACCGGCATCAATCAGGGCATGGACATGCTTGTGCAGGGAGCCCCGGGATTTAAGCCCAAGGTGGTGACAGAGTTGATCCAGGCTGGGCGGGTTCTCCCTGAACTCCGGCTGGTGCTGCTGCAGATACTCATAGACCTCGCGCTGTTTGCGTGTCAGTGGAATGTTCATGCGACTCTCCATAATAAACTTTCAGGGTCTTGCGTTCTCTCTTTGTTCTGCTATGATACATGGAAAACAAACAAAGAACAAGAGGAGAGAGATCATGGCTGCAATCCTTCATCTGCTGACCCCAAAGGTGGACCGTCCGGTCTGGAGCCCCAATCTGGAATCGGAGGATTTCAGGGCTGAGCTGATGGTTGAGATCCCACTGCTGGGGAGGATTACCGCCGGCCTGCCGATTGAGGCTGTGGAAGAGCGGGAGCTGGTTTCGGTACCCCGGAACATGGTGCGCAGAGATACCTATGCCCTGCGGGTGGTCGGGGAGTCGATGGTTGAGGACAATATACAGGATGGTGACATCATTGTTGTGGAGCGCCAGGAGAGTGCCGCCAATGGCCAGTCTGTGGTGGCAATGATCAACGATGAGGAGGTGACCCTGAAGAAGCTCTATATCGAGAAGGAGGGGGTACGGCTACAACCGGCCAACGCATCGATGGCACCGATCTTTCTGCGCAATGAGGATGTGAAGATTCTTGGGGTTGTCTCTGCGGTGATTCGAACACCTTAGTATCAATTGGAAGGTTCTGGCAGTTCTGCGCTGTTAGGTCACCCATAACAGAACCCCGTACCGTGCCGCCTTCCCCACTGCAATAAAGAGCGCAACAGTGGGCAGGGGCATGCGAAACCAGCCCGCAGCCAGACAGAGCCCATCTCCCACAACCGGAAGCCAGGAGAGGAGCAGTACCGGAGATCCGTGTCGCTCAATCCAGCGCACTGCCCGGGGATCAATTCGCTTCTGTTGCAGTTCTGGTCCCCAGCGCCTGGCAACCAGCCATCCAACGGCCCAGGTGGAGATTCCCCCCAAGGTGTTCCCTGCAGTGGCCACCCAGAGCAGTGTGCTGTCCGGATGGCTGCCCTGCTGATCCAGCCAGAGCAGTACCGCCTCCGATCCACCCGGCAGCAGGGTGGAGGAGAGCAGGGCAGAGAGAAAGAGGGCTGGCAGGGTAAATGGTTCAGTCATCAGAAGGGGGGTTGTAAAACTCTGTTAGACTCTGCTGATCGGAGGGTGAGGCTACCATTGTAGCGGTTTGCTGTGGTCTCGTAATCACCCTTTGTTTTACTGGAAGGGAGCATAAAGTGATGTCATCAGGGGCGAGAAACGTTTTTCGGGTTGCTACAGTCGTGACAGCTGTTCTGCTGTCACCGCTGGCCATGGCACACGGGATGTCGGCCGCCGAGAAGCAGGCCATTATTGATGGGGGCAACCTCGGCTATCTCTCGCTGGGGGCCACCCATATGTTGAGTGGCTATGACCACCTGTTCTTCGTCTTCGGGATCGTCTTCTTTCTTACCCGCTTCCTCGATATCGTAAAATATGTGACCGCCTTCACCTTGGGCCACAGCGTGACCCTGATCCTCGCCACACTCAACGGCTATACGGTCAACTACTTTCTGATCGATGCGGTCATCGGGTTGAGTGTCAGCTACATCGCCTTTGCCAATCTGGACGGGTTTCGCAGGGTGCTGAATATCAACCCCCCAAACCTGATGGGGATGATCATCGGACTCGGGCTGATCCATGGGCTTGGCCTCTCCACGCGTCTCCAGGAGCTGCCGTTGAACCAGGACCAGCTGCTACTCAATATCATCTCCTTCAACGTGGGGATTGAGCTGGGGCAGATTGGTGCCCTCTCCGTCATGCTGCTGCTGATTGCGATCTGGAGAAGGGGGGAGAGTTTCCGCCCCTTCAGTCTGATCTCCAACTACCTGCTTATCTTCTTCGGGGTGGTGCTGTTTCTGCTGCAGATGCATGGCTATCAGCACCAGCAGTACCCGGATGAGCTCGGTTTCAGTGAGGATCTCCATGCCCATGCGCATCAGGATATGGCCCCAGAGGTGCCCCGTTACACGACCATTGGCGGGACCTCTGTTCCCAACCCCGAACTGGAGATTGATGAGGTGCAGGCCGCCAGAGAGGCGGAGCGGGTCATTCCGGAGCTGATCCAGGATGGATTGATCCCTCCATTCTGGAGAGGGTCCGAGGCCACCAATGTCCAGTTTACCGATTATGGGGATGATTCAGAATGGTTGGTTCTTTTTGAAAAACAGAATGATAAAAGAAATACCTCAGGTAGATTAACAATCTACCTGGACTTTGACGGGGAGTATATTGCCTTTACCCTGAAGTAAAGTAACCCACTGAATCAGTGACGACTGAAGATCGTCATCTCCCCACGATCATCAAAGGTGACCACAGAGTAGGGGGCCTTGCGATCTCCCATCTCCATTCCGGGAGAGCCGACCGGCATGCCGGGTGCAGAGATTCCCTTGATTGGGGGGCGTTCGGAGAGCATCCGCTTGATATCCGCTGCAGGGACATGCCCCTCTACAACATAACCATCCACCACTGCGGTATGGCAGCTGTTGAGCTGCTGGGGTACCCCCATCTGCCTCTTGTATGGGGTGACATCCTGGGTATTGTGGACCTTGACCTCAAAGCCGTTCTCCCGCATATGGGTAACCCAGTCTTTGCAGCAACCGCAGGTGGGTGACTTGTAGACCTCTACGGTGGGGCCTGCCTCAACCTGACCGGTACCGATCCAGATTGCGAGGGCGGCTACGCCGGAAACCACGGTTGCGGCAATGGCCGTTTTCTTGTTCTTCATCTTGACTCCTCCCTGAGTGACATTCTCTATTGATCGAGCAATGTTGCCATTCTATCGGAACATTCGCTCTGTTAGAGTGTCCAGAGTAAAGAAAGTTTCAGTGAAGCTGAGTTTTCTGCCATTGAGCACCTCAAGGAGTTTCAGAATGAATAAAACAACAGTCCTGGCGTTGGCACTAACTGCCGCTGCTGCAACCACAGCTGTAGAGGCGGATGATCGGGAGATGGTCCAGATGCCGGAGATGATGCAGCAGCATATGATGGGCAACATGCGGGACCATATGCTGGCCCTCCATGAGATCCTGACAGCACTCTCCAGGGATGAGCTGGACCAGGCGGCGACGGTGGCTGAAAACCGTCTTGGAATGAGCTCACTCGATGATCATGGGGCCAGCCACATGGCCCAGTTCATGCCGCAGCAGATGGGGGTCATTGGGACCGGCATGCACAAGGCAGCAAGTCGCTTTTCCCGTCGGGCAGAGGAGGGGGATCGTCTGGCTGCCTATGATCAGCTGAATGAGGTAACCGCAGCCTGCGTCGCCTGCCATGCTGGATACCGGATTCGATAGATAAACAGATTCATCAACTGCAAAGGGAGTAATGGAATGCAGACAGTAAACGTAGCCAATGTAGCGTGTGGTGGATGTGCAACCACCATTGAGAGTAGCCTCTCGGAGATGGATGGGGTCAACTATGTAAAGGTCAATGTGGAGGAGAAAAGCGTCACCCTGGGGCTTGAGGAGGGGGTGATGCAGTCAGTCATCGAGAAGCTGGCTGAGCTTGGATATCCGATTGAGGAGTAATGGATAAGGCAGAGCACCTGTTGGTTGTTGATGATGATCCAGAGATCCGTCGACTGCTAAGAGACTATCTGGAGAGGGCAGGCTATCGCCTGTCGATTGCTGCAGATGGAAGAGAGATGTTTCATGCGCTTGAGCTGGCGCCGATTGATCTGATTGTTCTGGACCTGATGATGCCCGGGGACGATGGCCTGGTGTTGCTCAGAAAGCTTCGCGCCCACTCCAATATTCCGGTGGTGATGCTGACCGCGATGGGTGAGGAGACGGACCGGATTCTGGGGCTGGAGATGGGGGCGGATGACTATGTTGCCAAGCCATTCAGCCCTAGGGAGCTGCTGGCCCGGATCAAGAGTGTACTGCGCCGCACTGCGAGTCTGCCGCAGCCCCTCTCTCAGGATGAGGCCACCGAGGTGCTCTTTGCTGATTGGCGCCTCAATCTGCAACAGCGCCACCTCACCTCCCCGGAGGGGGTGGTTGTTCCGCTCAGTGGTGGCGAGTTTCGGCTGCTGAAGGTCTTTATCGACCATGCGGGACGCCTGTTGAGCCGGGACCAGCTGCTGGAGTTTAGTCAGGGGAGGGAGGCACACCCCTTCGATCGCAGTATCGATGTGCTGGTTGGACGTCTCAGAAAGAGGTTGAGAGAGGATCCCAAGCGGCCGGCGATCATCCACACGCTGCGCGGAGAGGGGTACCGTTTTGTGCCAGAGGTCAACTATGAGTAGCGCTCCGTGAAATTGATCCCGGAGTCTCTCTATGGGCGTCTGCTGGCCATCCTGCTGATTGGGCTGATGGTGCCACAGCTCCTCAGTGCACTGGTCCACCTCTATGATCGGGATACCGTACTGCACCAGACCATGGGGGCGGGCAGCGCAGAGCGAATTGGCTCCATTGTGAAGCTGCTGGACCCGATGAGCGCTGCAAAACGGGAGGAGATGGTTGCGGCACTGAGCGGCTTTCCACTGGAGGTGGTTCTGACCCCGTCACTGGAGCGGCTGCCCACCCAGCAAGAGGTGGAGGATGAGAAGCTGGTGCTGCTGTTTCGTGAATACCTGCGCAAGAGTCTTCCACCAGGGCATGAGGCCCATGTTGAGGTGGTGGAGTCCACCTTCATGGGCAGGGATGGCCACGGTATTCCCCTTCTCTCCGGCATGCACCTGATGGAGGAGTCCGAGGTTGGGAGGGGATCAGGGCGTACCCTTCATGTTAAATCCTTCCATGTCCAGGTCCGCCTCAGTGATGGGATGTGGGTCGATTTTCACTACTATCTTCCTAAGAAGATCTTTGCCTGGCCCACCCGTATGGTCGTTGCGCTCTCTCTGCTCCTCTTCTCCGTTCTCGTTTTGACCTGGATTGCGGTTCGCTGGGTTACCCGGCCACTCTCGCTGCTCTCTGATGCAGCTGAGGAACTGGGCAGGGATATTCGTCGATCCCCTCTGGAGATTCAGGGACCAAAAGAGGTCAGGCAGGCGGCAGAGGCGTTCAATACCATGCAGCAGCGGTTAAGTCGCTACATTGGGGATCGGGCACGGATCCTCTCTGCCGTTTCGCATGATCTGAAGACCCCGATTACCCGCCTGCGTCTGCGTACCGAGATGCTGGAGGATGCCCCGGTTCGTGCAGAGCTCGAGACCGATCTGGACCAGATGGAGGAGATGGTGCGCTCCACACTCGACTTTATGCGCGGGACTGAGCACCCGGAGCCGATGCAGCAGATCGATATGCAGGCACTGCTGGAGAGTCTGCAGGAGGATCTGGAACCAATCGGGATCCGGTTTGAGATCGAGGGGGAGGTGACAGTGCCAATCCGCGGGCGCTTGCTGCAACTCAGGCGCTGCCTCACCAATCTGCTGGAGAATGGGGCCCGTCATGGAACTGGCAGGGTCTGGATAGAGCTGAAGGAGATGACGGATCGGCTGAAGATCACTATCCACAATGATGGCCCCTCGATCCCGGAAGCGGAGCTGGAGAAGGTTTTTGAGCCCTTCTACCGGGTGGAGAAATCAAGAAGCCGGGGGTCGGGCGGAACCGGGCTTGGACTCAGTATTGCAAGAAACATCGCCCGGGCCCATGGTGGTGAACTGCTGCTGAGGAACTCGCCGTGGGGTGGGGTGGCAGCAATACTGGAATTGCCCTGTTCATAAGGAGTTGTCTGTAGGAGCTGCACATAGAGGGGGAGTATTGATGTTTACGATTGGCAAACTGGCCAAGGCTGCCGGGGTAGGGGTGGAGACGGTTCGTTTTTATGAGCGCAAGGGATTGATTGAGCAACCCCGGAAACCTGAGGGTGGGTTTCGCACCTATCCCGAGCAAACCCTGAAACAGATACAGTTCATCAAGCGGGCACAGACGCTTGGTTTTACCCTGAAGGAGATTACTCATCTCATGACAATCCGGGATGCACCCTGTAGTGAGGTCTATCAACTGTCAATGGGGCGTCTTTCCGAGATAGAGGAGAAGATTTCTGATCTTGTGAAATTGAAGTCAGCACTTCGGAAGCTGTCCGACTCCTGTGAGGAAAACAGTGATCAATCCCATTGTCCGATTGTTGAATCATTGATGAAAAAATAATCGATGAAAAAATAATCCTAGAATAACCTTGACCACGTACCATGGTACGGTGTCTATGCTCTGATTATGAATAATAGAAAAGAATCTGCATCTCTCACTGGTGGGATCATTGCAGCCGTTGGTGCCAGTCTCTGCTGTACGGCACCCCTGGTTCTGCTGATGCTGGGTGTGAGTGGCTCATGGGTCAGTGGCTTTACAGTTTTCGAGCCCTATCGACCACTCTTCCTCATGGTTGTGCTGCTCTCTTTTGGGTATGCCGGGTGGCTGCTCTATCGTCCACAACCAAGCTGTGATTCCGGAACATCTTGTGCGACCAACGAGGTTCGCTCCAATCGTAAAATCCTCTTCTGGGAGTTGCTCACCGTCGCCCTGATATTGGTCACCAGCCCTACCTGGTTGCCCTGGTTTTTTTGAATAACTGTGAAGGAGGTGAAACGAATGAGCTGCGAACAGTGTGAATCCAAAGAGCTCCATATTGCAATTGTTGGTAGCGGATCCGCGGCCTTTGCAGCAGCCATCAAGGCCACCGAGGAGGGTGCAAAGGTAACGCTGATTGAACGTGATAATGAAATTGGAGGAGCCTGTGTCAATGTCGGTTGTGTTCCCTCAAAGATTTTTATCCACGCTGCCTCTCTTGCCAACCTGCAGGCGGATCACGGTGTGGCCGGCCTTCCCCATCACTCCCCTGCGGTGGATCGAACAGCAATGGTGGCTCAGCAACAGCAGTGGGTGGAGAAACTGCGTCATCTGAAGTATGAAAATATCCTCGAAGACAACCCGGCAATAACCTTGATCCATGGCAAGGCCAGATTTCGGGATCAATCGACTCTGGCGGTTACCCCGCTGGAGGCACAAAACAGGAGTGAGGAGATCCTGTTGCAGCCCGACAGGATCTTGTTGGCTACCGGCGCATCTCCAATGATTCCGACAATTCCAGGTCTTTCCGATACCCCCTACTGGAGCTCTACGGAGGCACTGGTTGCCAAAAAGATTCCACACCATCTGATTGTATTGGGGGGGTCGGTTATTGCGCTGGAGCTGGCACAGGCCTTCCGTCATCTGGGCGCCGAGGTGACCGTTGTGGCCCGTAGCAGATTGCTTTCACGCCACCCTGCAGAAATTGGGGAAAAACTACGGCAGATTTTCGAGGAAGAGGGGGTTGATGTTGTTTTAGAGAGAGCTGTTGAGCAAGTCACTCATGATGGAGAGCAGTTTCATCTTGCTACAACTTATGGGGCGTTGGTCGGAGATCAGTTGCTGATTGCGACAGGGCGGGTACCCAATGTGGAGGCATTGCAACTGGACAGGGCCGGAATCACTATAGACAGTCGCGGGGCAATCCAGGTGAATGAGCGGTTGCAAACCTCAATCGATCACATCTACGCTGCCGGAGACTGTACCAATCAGCCACAATTTGTCTATATCGCTGCTGCCGCGGGAACCCGTGCGGCAATTAACATGACGGGGGGAGATGCAACGTTCGACTATTCCCTGATGCCTACAGTGCTCTTTACACATCCCCAATTGGCCACGGTGGGTCTTACGGTTCAAGAGGCGGAACAGCAAGGACTCACTGTAGAGAGTCGCCGCCTCGATCTTGATCAGGTACCTCGTGCCCTGGCAAACCTGGATACCCGAGGTTTCATTCAGCTGGTTGCCGAGGCAGAGAGTGGGCGGATTGTTGGCTGTCAGGTGATTGCCGATGGGGCAGGGGATGTGATCCAGAGTGCATTGCTGGCAATCCGTAACCAGATGACAGTTCAGCAACTGGCAGAGCAGTTATTTCCCTATTTAACCATGGTGGAGGGGTTAAAGTTGTGTGCACAGATTTTTGACAAGGATCTGTCGCAACTCTCCTGTTGTGCTGGATAAGGGTGCTGGATAAGAGGAGTTATTAATGAAACAGAAAACAATAGTTGGTTGGTTGGGAGGACTTCTTCTGCCATTGGTTGTTCAGGCCCATGATCCCATCTTCGGGATCGGCCCCCACACCATCTATAAAGGGGGGGTGGAGACAGCCATTGAGGTTCACCATGAGAAGGCCGGTTCTGAAAAGGAGCTGGAGAGTGCGCTGGAACTGGTTTATGGGGTGACCGGGGATCTCACTGTGGGGATGGAGATCCCCTATGTAACCAAAGAGGAGGATGGAGCTGAGTCCAATGGAGCCGGTGATCTCAAACTGTTTACCAAATATCGGTTCTGGCGGGAGGATCGCCTGGGGCTGCAGGAGGCCGCTGCGGTCCATCTCAAGGTAAAGAGCGATAGTGCAAAAGGGGGCAAGAGCCCGGCGCTGGGAAGTGGGTCAACTGACTGGATTGGTGGCCTCTCCTATGGCTATGAAGGGGTCAAATGGTACCGCTGGGGTGCACTGCGTTATCGTCACAATGGTGAGAATAGTGCAGGGCTGCGCAGGGGCGGACGCTGGATGGTTGACCTGGTGGGTGGTTATCGTCCGACCCCGCCAATCTATCGTGAGCCAGATACGGTCTGGTTGCTGGAGCTGAATGGCGAACTGTCAGACAGAAATGAGCAGAATGGGACAGAGCTTGCCAATACCGGGGGAGATGAGTGGTTCGTCTCTCCTGGAATCTTCTGGACACAACGCAATATGGCAGTGAAGGCCGGGGTGCAGATCCCTGTCTCTCATGACCTGAATGGGGTTCAGGAGGAGTCGGATCTGCGGGCAAAACTGGTGGTTGAGTGGCACCTATAAGGGGATAGAGAAATGAAAAAAGTGATCATTGCGGCAATATTGTTGATGAGTGGCTGGACAACCTCCCTGCTTGCAGCAGGCATGCAGTATGAGATGCGGGTGGATGGCCTGGCCTGCCCATTCTGTGCCTATGGCATTGAGAAAAACTTCATGAAAATGGAGGGGGTTGAGCGGGTGGATATGGATCTGCAAAAAGGGCTGGTGATTGTGGATACCAGAGAGGGGGTGAGTTTCAGTGAGGCTCAGCTTAAACAGATCTTTGATGATTCCGGTTTCAGCTATCGAGGGGTTGTTGAGCGTGCCCGATAATCTGGTGAGATTGCTGTCCGTAATTGCCCTTCTGCTGATCTCACTCTCTGTTACCGTCGTTGAGGCAGGGTATCAACAGGTTCGTTCATGGGGGAGTTCCGGCAGTGGGCCCGGGGAGTTTAACGAGCCAACCGGAGTGGCTGTCACTGATACCGAGGTGTTTGTCAGTGATGCCCGGAATGGACGCATTCAGGTCTTCACCCACCAGGGGCGCTTCCTGAGAGAGTTTGGAAATAGTGGCAAGGAGGAGGCCCGTCTTGGACGCCCGATGAACCTGGAGCTTCACAATGGTCAGCTCTATGTGGCGGACTACTGGTATGAGCGGATTCAGCTCTACAGTCAGAAAGGGGAGTATCTGCGCTCCATCCAGATCAATGATGAAGAGATGTTGCTGAATGGGCCTGGAGGAGTTGCCATCTCTGAACAGGGAAACCTCTTTGTGGCCGACTTCTACAACCACCGGGTTGCGGAGTTAACCTTGGGAGGAGATCTGGTCAGCCAGATTGGAACACCAGGAGAGAGTGGATTCTGGGGCGGAGAGTTCAGCTATCCAACCGATGTTGCAACGGGCAGGGATGGAACCCTCTATGTGGCAGATGGCTACAATGATCGTATTCAGCACTTCTCTGCTCAGGGGGAGTTGATCCGAAAATGGGGGGGTCCCCTTGCGATCAATATCCACGGCTCGCTGGAGGGCTGGTTCTCAGTGGTGACCAGTGTCGCTGTTGGTCCGGCTGGAAATGTTTTTGTGGCCGACTTTTACAACAACCGTGTGCAGAAGTTCACCCCGGAGGGTGCATTTCTCACCTCACTCCGGCTGCCGTCCAAGGAGCCATCCCACAGTGCAATTGCGGTGGATGTGGATGAGTCCGGCACCGTCTTTGTTGCCGATTTTGCGGCCAACCGGATAACTGTCTGGAGAGAGGGTGGTGACTAGCTGGAGAGATCTTTCTTCTTCTGCAGATAGCTCTCGCGGTCAATCTTTCCAAGCGCATACTCCTCATCGAGCAGCTCTTGTGCGCTCTTGTTGCGGGTAGTGCCCGGGCCCTCGTCACCCCGACTGCGCGTGCTGGCCAGCCAGAAGAAGAGTGCAATGATAAGGATCCAGAAGATCCATCCGAAACCGCCGAACATGAACGTGTCCATCATGGTGTTTTCCTCTATTTGGGTGGTTTGTTGCAACAGGGGCCGGGTTTGACGGATGCATTCTCCCGCCCGACCCGGTCGCTGTATTGGTGAAATTTCCCAAGCAATCGGGACCAGAAGCCCTGCCGTACGATCACACCGGCACTGGAGAGCTGGTTCAGTACGGTCAGGTAATCGATGATCCGAATGTCATAGGTCAGATAGAGCTTGTTGCCTCTGCTGTTCCAGACAAGTTCCAGCACATCAGGGAGCTGTTCCACTCTCTTCGAGGCAGAGGCGACACGGAAGCCCCTCTTTACCAGCCATGCACTCTGATTGCTCTTCATGCCCTCATCATAGCGCAGATATCCAAATAATCTCCGCTGTTTTGTAACCCTCTGTAACGCTGTAAGAGGATGTTACATTCGCTTACAAAAAAGATGTTCTGAGACAAACTGCGGTTACATTCTGTGTGTATTCTTGATTGCACGATCAAATGGTCTGACCCGCCGGCCCTTTCTATTCCTCCCTTTCGGGCAAAGCGGTCACAATCTTTGCCTGTTTGAGGTGAAGCGCATGGCTCACGTTACGGGCCATTTTATTATTGAATAATTTCCAGGAGTTGTGAAATGAGAACAACAAATACTATCGGGGTGGTATCAATATTACTGCTGAGTGGTCAGGTACACTCCCAGGAGATTGGTCGTGGTACGTACGATCGTGATCAGATGCTGCAATTCAGAGAACAGGCTCAGTCCACCCCAATTGGCGAGCACGCCCCGGTTGATGACGAAATGCGCAATCAAATGGAGGCAATGTCTGATAGTGAACGATCCTTGATGCAAAAGCTCAATACTGGACAGCAGGGGCAGGGTGCTGCAATGGGAATGGGTGGAGATCGAGGAGATATGATGCGGCAGGGGATGGGTGGCAGGATGCAAGGCGGACAGAGTCGTGGCAGTGGAAACATGAGTCAACAGGGGGTGCGTAACCGAGGAGGAGGCCAAGGTGGAATGGGGATGCGTGGCGGTGGCGGACAGCGTGGTGGGGGTTATGGCAGAAGATAGCGATCGTTGTCCAGGATAGATGACTGGAGTATCCATAGAGTCGGCTCGATGCATCTTCATCCTCAGGCAACTTTCATTGTTCAGAAGATTCTCCTGCTTCTACTGTTTATCCTGATTGTCCTCTCCACCTATGCCTTGCTCAGGGAGACGGAGGTACTGGACCGTATTACCGATACTGAACAACTGAGGGGCTGGGTTGTAGCATTGGGTAGTTGGGGTCCTGTAACAATCATGGCGTTGATGGCGGTTGCGATTATTATCAATCCCATTCCAAGTGCGCCTATTGCATTGGCGGCGGGTGCGCTCTATGGCCATACCTGGGGGACTCTTTATGTGGTTGTTGGTGCAACCATTGGGGCACTTGGTGCCTTCTGGATTGCGCGATTGCTTGGCTACGATACGCTGTCGAGGTTGTTCGGAAAGAGGCTTCAATCGGGATGGATGGGGTCTCAGGATACCCTGATGATGATGGTCCTGTTTTCACGACTGATCCCCTTTCTCTCCTTTGATCTTGTAAGTTATGTTGCGGGTCTATCACCTATCAAGAGTTGGAGGTTTGTATTAGCCACCATCATTGGATTAATTCCAGTCAGTTTTATCTTGGCACACTATGGCGGAGAACTGGGGGCCGCAGGTCTGGACCGGGCCGTAGTGATTTTATTGCTACTGGGTGGAATCACACTGCTTCCACTCATTATCAAGGGGATCTCAGCGCTACGCGGGAGATCACTGCAGCCAAAGAAGAGTGGCTCATCTGAATAATAACTCACAAGGAAGATAATATGGCATCTCGCTCTCGGGCAATACTGCCCATCACCATCATGGCTCTACTGTTTGTACTTCTGTTTATCGGTCTTCAACTGAAGCCGGGACTTGAAAGTGATGATTCTCCCATGATCGGAAAGTCATCTCCCGAATTCGATCTCCCTGATCTTCTGCTGCCAAACCAACGGTTTTCGCGTGCTGATCTGAATGGCCAAGTCTCTCTGCTGAATATATGGGCAACCTGGTGTCCGGCATGTCGTGCCGAGCATGATGTGTTGATGCGGCTGGCGGCAACCAGGGAGGTTCCCATCAACAGTATCAACTGGAAGGATCGGGAAGAGGCTGGTGGAAGCAGGGCTGCTGCACTACGCTGGCTCGAAACACTGGGTAACCCCTATCAGAAGACCGGGGATGATGGAGACAATGTTGCAGGTCTGGAGTGGGGGGTTACGGGGGCACCAGAGACATTTATCATCGACGTGGACGGCAGGATTTGTGACCGATTGACTGGACCCATCAACGACCTGAAGAAGCCCAACCCGGAGAACTCTCAGGAGGTGAAGCACAATGTTGGCAATATTCTTTCAACCATTCGCAAGATGCGATCAACCGGTGGGAAGTGTCTCTCCAGTGGGGTGTGATGATGAGCGCTTTCGTACGGACAGTCACTTTAGCTTTATTCTTTTTCCTGATGCCATTCATGCCCTCTTGGGCTGCACCAATCGACAGTTTTTCCTTTAACACACAGGCTGAGGAGGATCGTTACAAACGTTTGATTGAAGAGATCCGTTGTGTCAAATGCCAAAACACCAGTATCGCTGGCTCCAATGCAGCCATAGCAAGGGATCACAGGGCCAAAGTCTATGAGATGTTGATGAAGGGTAAAACCGATGATGAGATCAGGGAGTGGTTTGTTGTTCGCTATGGGGATTTTGTCCTTTATCGACCCCAGGTGGATCCACGAACCTGGCTCTTGTGGGGGCTTCCGTTATTACTGATTCCGGCTGGAGGATTGTTGTTGATTTATCAGGTTCGTAGACAACGGTTGATGATTGCAGAAGAAATTGTCAGTAAATAGAGGTATTTGCAAAACTACGTTTCCCGCCTACGCGGGGATGACACCCCATGGAGTTTTGCAAATACCTCAATAGGAGATAATTTTGTAACGATTTGTAAAAGAATCGATCCGGGTTACATTCGGTTACAAAAAGGAGTTTATGAGACAAATTGGAGTTACATTGATGAACTATTCTAAGTACGAAAGCCAATGGCACACCCTGAAATGTGGTTCTAGTTCGTCTGTGTCATAGGTAATTTCGATCGTTCAATGATGATATGACAAGGAGAAGGCAGATGAAAAAATTTAGGAAAAACATGATCAGCGCAACAGCGGCGCTACTTTCACTTCCGGCAGTTGCAGCAGGTGATTTGAGTACAGCTTCACAGGCAATGACACCTGAGGCAATGCAGGGAATGATGGGAGGGCAGACCCCCATCAACAGCATGCCGATGATGGGGAGACAAGGGGTAATGAACCCACAGATGATGCAGCAGATGCCGATGATGAACCGGCAGCAGTGGGGCAATCCGATGGGATACCAGCAACAGGTTCCATATGGAATGATGGATAACCGTCATGGCTCAATGATGAACCCTCAGCTTATGCAGCAGATGATGGAGTCGAAGCAGAACCATATGAGGGCCATTGAAAAACATCTGGCCGGAATTGAGGCATCACTCAAGGAGTTGGTTGAGTTGCAGAAGAGTCGGTAAGTCACTGGTGGTGATTAAATAACCCTGCAAGAGAACCTCTTGCAGGGTTGTCGACTGAATTCAGGTGAAAGATAGATGATCCACAGAAAAGGAAATGACAAGGTGAACAGGAAGGAATCAAGATCAAGAATGGCTACGGTATGGGTGGTGATGGCTGTAGCGGCTGTGGGTATTTCCAGCTATGCGTTGATCTCAGGAGAGGAGGCCCAGGCCAACCATATGGAGCCAGTCAATATGGAGGAGCAGTTCTCCCTTCAGCAGCTCCCCGGGAAGAGGAAGATTGTGAAGCGCCCCTCCGGTTTGCAATATGCGGGAACCGAGAGTGGGATATTTGTGAGTAGGGATGGGGGTATGAGTTGGAAACGCTCCTACCCATTACCATTGCCGGTCACCATGATCACCGCACTGGATCATGGAGATCTATACGCCTTTGTGGTTGGCAAGGGGCTGTATGCAATCACAGGAGATCAACAACAGTGGTCACTGGTTAATAATCGGATGGGGGCCCAGGTGCTGCTCTCACTCTCTGAGAGTCACTCTGAAAGTAACAGGGATGCGAGCCAGTGGGTTGCACAAAATCAATATGGGAAACGGATCTACTCTGAAGATGGAGGGCAGAACTGGGCACGAGAGGATGGGCTACCCAATCCTGTAACCACAGAAGAGCGGAAGGGAGAGCGGTTGTTCAAGGAGAAATGCCAAAGCTGCCATGGGGAGAGAGGTGTTGGTGAGACCTATACCATTGAGGCACTGACCAGTCGTGACTATATCATGGCCCCACCCCTTGATGAGTCGGCACATGCATGGCATCACACTGACGAGGCACTGATCAAAACCATTCTTGAAGGGTCTTCCCGGCCGAGCAGGATGCCTGCCTGGGGACCACTCGGTGTAACAAGAAATGATGCCAACCACCTTATTGCTTATATCAAAACTTTGTGGGGTGACCGTATTAAGGGCTGCCAGGGCCCAAAACACATGCAGTGCATGTAACAAAATTAACAACAGACCATAGGAGTCAACTGGAAATGAGATATGGAACGATAGTAATCGCACCAATGATGATCGCAGCGTTAGTGAGTGGTAACGTTTACGCGCATGGCAACTATGAGCGCGGGGAGCGTGTAACCATATCAGCCCCACAAAACGGTGCTGTGGTGGAGAGCCCCTTCAGGGTTCTCTTTTCGGCACAGGGGGTGAGGATTGCACCGGCTGGTGTGGATCGACACAGTGCAGGGCACTTCCATCTGATGGTCGATGTGGATGCAGATCCGGACCTTGATGAGCCGATGCAGCCGACAGGGCAGCATCGGATATTCGCTGCTGGAGAGCGCGAGACTACACTGGATCTGCCCCCTGGTGAGCACACACTGCAGCTGATTGTGGCCGACGAGGAGCACACCCATTTTGAAAATCTGCTCTCTGAGAAGATTACGGTTTACGTAAAAGGGTAACCATCACGGCTTTTGGACATGGTAAGGCCTGCTTTTCTGCTGCTGTCAGCCACGCTTCTCTCGGCCTGTGATCAGTTCGATCCGGAGAAGGTGCGTGCCCGAAACTTCCTCCCGGCGATCGGTTACCAGGCCAGCGTGGCAGATGGTGAGGTCCGTTATCAGGAGCTCTGTGCACGTTGTCATGGCTCCAATCTGGGTGGTGGCAGAGAGGGGCCACCACTGCTTGATTCGACCTATGCCCCTTCCCACCATGCAGATCTTGCGTTCTACCATGCAGTGAAGAACGGGGTCAGGGCGCACCACTGGAAGTATGGGGACATGCCAATGTTGACCGGGATCACACCAGAACAGGTGGGGGATATCGTGGCTTTTGTAAGAAGAGAACAACAACAGGTTGGTATTCAGTAGAATGGAGAAGATGAGGTATCCAATGGTGAAGAGAGTACTGTTTTTTTGTGTAACATTGCTGATGGGGATCTCTCTCTCCAGCGCAGCAACCACGGACAATGGGATAAGAGTCCCATTCAAGCAGGCAGTTGGAATGGGCAAGTTCAAGCAGAACTGTTCGCAGTGCCATGGAGAGTGGGCGAGGGGAACCGAACAGGGACCACCCCTGATCCACAATTACTACAAACCCTCTCACCATGGGGATGACGCCTTCTATCGTGCAGCGATGAACGGGGTCAAGGCACACCACTGGAAATTTGGTGACATGCCCCCGGTACCGGGGATCAAGAGAAGGGATGTGACCCGTATCATCTCATTTGTGCGCTGGCTGCAGCAGGCAAACAACCTTTACTGAGGGGGGTGAACGAGAATGAAAGGAAAGATCATCGGGGTAGTCATTCCGCTCCTTCTTGTAGGTCTCATCGGTACGCAGTTTCCCGTGTCCAACCCTGTGCCGAAGGGTGATGGGGATCGTTGGTACAGTGAACAGCAGGTGGCCCAGGGCGGTCCGCTGTTCCAGACCCACTGTGCGGCCTGTCATGGACCAGAGGCGGCATCCATCCCCAACTGGCGCGAGCTGGACGAGAATGGCAACTACCCGCCACCCCCACTCAATGGCAGCGCCCATGCCTGGCACCACTCACTGGAGCTGCTGAGAAAGACGGTGCGTGAGGGTGGCATCCCACTGGGGGGACAGATGCCCCCCTTCAGGGATCTCCTGACCGCTGAGGAGATTGACTCCGTACTGGCCTGGGTGCAGACTCACTGGACGGATGAGATCTACCGGATGTGGGAAGAGAGGAATGGATAGACTGAGCTCCTTCAACAGACAGATTCTGCTGCTGTTGCCGATGATACTGCTGCTCTCGCTGACCGCAGTGGGCGCAAAGGCAGAGAAAATTGATGACAGGAATGTCTGGAGTGACCTCCCTCCACTGCGATTAAGTGATGTCTCTGGAGCAGAGCGCACACTGGGTGAGTGGAAGGGGAGGGTATTGATGGTCAATTTCTTTGCCACCTGGTGCGCCCCCTGTCGCTATGAGATCCCGCATCTGATCAAGCTGCAGGAGGAGCATGGTCCAGAGGGGCTGCAGATCATCGGTATCGGTTTTGACCAGGAAGAGAAGGTGAAGAACTATGCCCGTACCCTGGGGATCAGCTATCCGGTACTGGTTGCTGACCCAGAGCGACATCCAGGACTGATGGGGCAGTGGGGCAATACGAGTGGTGTGATTCCCTACCTGTTTGTGGTGGGGCGTGATGGCGCTGTTGAACTGACCCAGAACGGACTCTTCACAGATCACCATTTTGAGTGGTTTGTGGAGCCACTACTGAAACAGGGGGGAGTGCAATGAGTAGTGAGATACGGCTCTCAATCTCCGGGATGTCCTGCGCCAGCTGCGTATCAGCGGTTGAGGATGCACTGTTGGCTGTTCCCGGGGTGGAGAGCGCAACGGTCAATCTGGGAGAGCGCAGTGCCATCGTCTCTGGTGAGGTGGATGTGGCACTCCTGATTGGTGCAGTCCAGAAGGCCGGTTACAACGCCGCAGAGCTGACCAGCCTTGCAGATGATGAGGAGAAGGAGGAGCGGGAACTTCAGGAGTATCGCCGGCTCTGGTGGAGGTCGCTCTCAGCTGGTGCCATCGGCCTGATCCTCTTTATTGCCGGGATGGGTGGCTTCCTTCCCCCGATTGAGGAGGGGATGGTGCTCTGGCTCGGGATCAGCCTGATCACCCTGCTGGTGCTGATCACCGTTGGGGGCCACTTTTTCCGTGGTGCCTGGGCAACCCTGAAGAACCGGCGCGGAAACATGGATACGCTGGTTGCAATGGGGACCGGAACCGCATGGCTCTACTCAACTGTGATTGTCCTGTTTCCCGGTCTGGTCCCCTCGCTTGCAAGACACGCCTACTTTGAGGCTGCGGTCATCATTATTGCCCTCGTATCGCTCGGTTCGGCACTGGAGATGCGTGCCCGGGGCAAGACCTCGGCAGCCATTCGACAGCTGATTGGGCTACAACCCAAGACGGCGCGGGTGATTCGCAATGGCCAGGAGATGGATCTGCCACTGGAGGAGGTGGGGCTGGATGAGACCCTTCGGGTCCGTCCCGGAGAGAAGGTGCCGCTGGATGGGGTGATCCTGGAGGGGGGATCCCATGTCGATGAGTCGATGCTTACCGGAGAGGCGATGCCAGTCGCCAAGGAGGCGGGCAGTGAGGTGGTGGGAGGGACCATCAACGGCAGTGGCTCGTTCCTGATGCGGACCACCCATATCGGAAGGGAGACGGTGCTGGCACAGATTATCGACCTGGTGCGTAGGGCGCAGGCCAGCAAGCCGGAGATCGGACGTCTGGTGGATCGGGTTGCGGCCATCTTTGTTCCAATTGTGGTGGTGATTGCGCTGGTCAGTTTTGCGCTCTGGTTCTGGATTGGGCCCGAGCCCCAGCTCAGTTATGCGATGGTGGCGGCGATGACAGTACTGGTGATCGCCTGCCCCTGTGCCCTGGGGTTGGCAACCCCGATCTCCATCATGGTGGGGGTGGGGCGTGCGGCAGGGATGGGGGTCCTGATCCGCAATGGTGAGGCCCTGCAGCAATCCGGCCGAATCACCACCGTTGTGATGGACAAGACCGGAACCATTACCGAAGGGAACCCCCGTCTGGTCTCGATGGAGACGACGGCAGCCATGGATGAGGCAGAGCTACTTCGCCTTGCAGCCTCCCTGGAGCAGGGTTCTGAACACCCACTGGCCACGGCCATCCTGCGGGCGGCAGAGGAGCGGGGCGTGGCTGTCGAGGCGGCGCTCGATTTCCAGAGTGATACAGGGCGTGGGGTGAGTGGAGAGGTTAGTGGTCAGCGGGTTCTCCTCGGAAACCGCGCAATGATGGAGGCGCATGAGATCAATCTGCTGGATCTGGCAAGCAAGAGTCGGCAGTGGGCCTCGAAGGGGATGACCCCAATCTATATGGCGATAGGGGGAGAGCTCTGCGGGATGCTGGCGATCGCCGACCCCATCAAGCAGGGGGCAGGAGAGGCAATTGGGCAGCTGCAGCAGATGGGGATCCGGGTCATGATGTTGACCGGTGATCAGCGTCGTACAGCAGAGGCGGTAGCCCGCCAGATCGGGATCGATGATCTTGCTGCAGAGCTGCTTCCATCGGCAAAGATCGAGCAGATTCGTCAACTGCAGGCTGCAGGGGAGCAGGTGGCAATGGTTGGAGACGGGATCAATGATGCACCGGCACTGGCCCAGGCAGATGTCGGGATTGCCATCGGGACGGGCACGGACGTTGCGATTGAGTCGGCGGATATCGCACTGATGCAGGGTGAGCTGCGTGGAGTGGTGGATGCCATTGCCCTCTCCAAGGCAACTATGCGAAATATCAAGCAGAACCTGTTTGGTGCCTTTATCTACAATATATTGGGTATTCCGGTTGCTGCCGGGGTGCTCTTCCCTGTTTTCGGGGTGATGTTGAGCCCGGTGGTAGCGGCGGCTGCGATGAGCATGAGCTCCGTAACGGTGGTGACCAATGCGCTGCGGTTAAGAAAGATCCGACTGCATTAGGGGTATGCAAAGGTCTCGCTGAAATCAGCAATTTTCATTATCACCTGTCATTCCCGCGAAGGCGGGAATCTAGAGAGTAAACGGGTTGTAACCGACTGTTTTCTGAATGACCGCCTTTGGCGTTACTACGTTTCCCGCCTTCGCGGGGATGACGATTTTCTTTGTAAAATTTCCAAAATATGAACCGATGAAATGGTTGATATCAGGGGAGTTCTTCAGGAAACAGGATAGAAACAATTTTCTGGTATAGTCTGATAAAACAAGAATAACGGAACCCCTGATCAGAGGTTCCTAAACCCACAGGAAGAGCACCATGAATCGTAGAGCTGCCATTGAACAGGGCTTCGTCTCACTGGCTGGAAAGCTGATCCGCTGGAAGTGGCTCTCCCTGCTTATAGTGGTGTTACTGACGGCACTGCTGCTGAGCAATCTGCCGAAAATCACCATCGACACCTCCAATGAGGGGTTCCTGCGTGCCGATGATCTCATCCTTCTCGACTACAACCGTTTCCGGGAGCAGTTTGGGCGTGAGGAGGTGGTGCTGATCGCACTGCGGCCTGCAGACCTCTTTGCCCCCGACTTTCTTGAAACACTGAAACGGTTCCACAACGATCTGGAGGAGCAGGTGCCCCACCTCGATGAGGTGACCAGCCTGGTCAATGTGCGCTATACCATCGGCAAGGAGGAGGAGCTGCTGGTTGAGGATCTGATGGAGGCCTTCCCCGCTACACCGGGGGGGGTGGAGCAGCTGCGTGAGGCGGCCATGAGCCACCCCTTCTACAGCAACCTGCTGATCTCCGAGGATGGCACCCTCACCACCATCGTGATTGAGACCCAGGCCTTCTCCGAGGAGGCGGTGGCAGATGAGCTGACAGCCGGTTTTGATGATCTGGAGGCTGAACAGTCAGCAGAGACAACAGAGCGTACCTTCCTCACCGATGAGGAGAACAGCGAGGTGGTGCAGGCGGTAATGAGTCTGGTGGAGGAGTACCGCAGTGAGAAATTTCCCATCGAGGTGGCCGGTTCACCGGTGGTGATGGAGGTGCTGAAAAAGTCGATGCAGAGTGACATGCGCCAGTTCACCCTCACCATGGTGGCCATCATCTTCCTCTTTCTCTTCCTGCTCTTCCGCCGATTTAGCGGGGTATTGGTACCGTTGATTGTGGTGATTCTCTCCCTGATGGCCACGATCGCACTGATGGCAGCCACCGGGGTGCCACTCAAGTTGCCAACACAGATTCTCCCCTCCTTTATCCTTGCAGTCGGAGTGGGGGATTCGGTCCATATCCTCTCCATCTTCTTCCGCCGTTACGACCATACCGGCGACAAGAGCGAGGCAATCCAGTTTGCACTGGGCCACTCTGGTCTTGCGGTGGTGATGACCAGCCTCACCACGGCAGCCGGTCTCTTCTCCTTTACCACCGCGGAGCTGGGCGCCGTGGCCGAGCTTGGCGCCTTTGGTGGTGCCGGTGTCCTCTTTGCGATGCTCTACTCGGTGATTCTGCTCCCGATTCTGCTTGCGATCCTGCCGGTTCGCCAGCGCAGTGTTCCGACTGAGGATGGGGAGCGTGATGAGGAGGGCAACACGGCAAACAGTCGCATGGACCGTCTGCTGGATGGTGCGGTATCGATCGCCACCAACCACTCGGCCGTTGTCGTCTTCCTCTCCGCGCTGCTCTTTGTTGTTGCCATTGCAGGGATCACCCAGCTCCAGTTCAAGCATGATGTGATGAAATGGTTTCCGGAGAATCAGCCGGTACGTATTGCAAGCGACAATATTGACCGTGATATGGGAGGCACCATCTCAGTTGAGGTGCTGGTCGACAGTGGTGAGCAGGAGGGACTCTATGATCCGGAGCTGATCGCCAGCCTGGCAACCCTGCAGGATGGTCTCAATACCCTGGGGCAGGGCGAGCAGATGCTGGAGAGCGGAAAACGGATCTCGGTGGTCGATATCCTGCGCGAGACCAACCAGGCGCTGAATGAGAACCGACCCAGCCACTACAAGGTCCCTGGGGAGCGTGAGCTGCTGGCACAGGAGCTGCTGCTGTTTGAGAACAGCGGCTCGGATGACCTGGAGAAGGTGGTGGACAGTGAGCTGCGTACTGCACGCCTCACATTGCGCCTCCCGTGGCGGGATGCCGGGGCCTATACCAGCCTGGTAGATGAGGTTGAGGCACGTATTGATGAGGCCTTTGGGGAGGGGGTCACAACCCAGGTTACGGGATTGATGATGATCTTTGCCAGAACCCTGGATGCGATGATGACCAGCATGGCGCAGAGTTACACCATAGCCGCCTTTGTCATTACCCTGATGATGGTCCTTCTGGTTGGCCATCTGCGGCTGGGTCTGATCAGCATGGTCCCGAACCTGTTGCCGATTACCATTGTGCTGGGCTTTATGGGGCTGACGGGACTTCCGCTTGACGCATTTACCATGCTGATCGGCAGTATCGCACTGGGGCTGGCGGTGGATGATACGGTCCACTTCATGCACAACTTCAAGCGCTACTATCGCCAGACCGGGGATACCACGGAGGCGATTGCCCACACCCTCCACACCTCGGGGCGCGCGATGGTGGTGACCACCATTGTCCTGAGTCTCGGCTTCCTTATCTTTATCCAGTCAGACCTCAATAATCTACACAACTTTGGTGGCCTCACCGCCCTTGCCATCACCCTTTCGCTGGCGGCGGATCTGCTGCTGGCCCCCGCGCTGATGACACTGATCTTTGGCAAGGGAAGCCCCGGATCCGGGGTAAAGCAAACGAAACAAGGAGTCAGTCCATGAGCAGGGTAATTCAATTCGCAGCACTCTCTTTTCTCTCGATTGCCGTTGGGGTTGCAGCCGCTGCACCGACCGCACGAGAGATCATGGATGCGGTCAATGACCGTGATGATGGGGACAATGCGCTGATGGAGATGGAGATGCGGCTGATCGACAAGCGGGGTAAGGAGCGTGTTCGACAGCTGAGGAAGTGGTCCATAGACATTGCAACAGAAGGGAATCGGGGAGAGGACAGCTACAGCCTGCTCTTCTTTCTCTCTCCATCGGATGTAAAAAATACCGGATTCCTCACCTATGATTATGACCAGTCTGGCAAGGACGATGATCAGTGGCTCTACCTTCCTGCCCTGCGCAAGACCAAGCGCATCGCCAATGATGACAAGAGCGGGAGCTTTATGGGGTCGGACTTCAACTACTCGGACATGACCGATCCCGATCTGGATGATTATGAATTTACCCTGATGAAGGAGACCGAGGTGCGGGGACACCCGGTCTGGCAGATCAAGTCGGTTCCAAAGTCAAAGCAGACCATCAAGGAGACCGGCTATCGGCAGTCGGTCATCTTTGTGCGCAAGGACAACCATGTGGTGGTGCGTGCAGTGCGCTGGCTGGAGAAGAAGGGGAGGCTCCGTTATCTGGATGTGAAGAGGCTGGAGCAGATCGATGGGATATGGACCCCGATGGAGACCACCATGACCACCAAGCAGGGGAAGAGAACCCAGCACAAGACGGTGATCCGCTACTCGAAGGTGCGTTATGGAGAGGATCTTGATGAAGGGATGTTTACGGTAAGGCGTCTGGAGAAGGGGGCGGAGTGATGCCCCGCTGCTTCTTGCTGGCGCTGTTGATTGCAACGGCAGCCACAACAGTCACAGCAGCAGAGGAGGAGCTCTCTCTGGAGGATGCACTGGAGGGTTTTGATGTCGGGGTTGAAGAGGAGCTGTCAGTTGAGGGGGCGCTGGAGGGGTTTGATGAGGAGCTGCTGCAGCCTACTGTAGTCGAGGTTGTGGATGAAGCTATCGAGGAGGAGAGCACATCACTTCGTGGCCACTGGGTGACTGGAAGTTCCTGGAATATCTCCGGGGAGAGCCCCACCAGTGATCGCCTGACCCGGCTCTCCACCAAGCTATGGCTGGAGGCTGAGCAAGATCTTGGTGAGGGGTGGAAGTTTCATGGTGAGGGTTTTCTACGTTACGACTTTGCCTATGAGATCAATGGGCGTGACCAGTACACAGACAGTGTCCTTGATACCTACGAGAGTGACGAGGAGATTGGTGAACTCTGGCTGCAGGGATCCCTCACCCCCAATCTTGATCTCAAGGTGGGTCGACAGATTCTGGTCTGGGGGCAGTCCGACCATCTGCGGGTCAACGACGTGATCAATCCGGCCGATCTGCGTGAGCCCGGTCTGGTCGATATTGAGACCCTGCGTCGTCCCGTGGGGATGGTGAAGGGGGATTACTACCGCGGTCCCTGGCGCTGGAGTCTGCTGCTGATCCCGGAAAATCGACCCAACCTCACTGCCCCCTGTGGCAGTGAGTACTCGCTGGCTGGGGTAGCCACACAGGCGAGTTGCGATGCGGATGCAGTCCCCGTGGATTCCCTCAGTGATGGGTTTAGTGATGCAGAGATTGCCCTTTCTGCAATGGGCCGCTTCAGTGGCTGGGACCTCTCCCTCTATGGCGGCCGTCTCAATAACAATACCCCCTACAAGGATCGCACCGGATCCACAGAGATCATGAGAAATGCCCGGGTCAACCATCTGGGTGCCGCCCTCAATATTGCCGCGGGGAGCTGGCTCTGGAAGGGGGAGGTGGCGCTGATTGATGGGCTGCGTTACTTCAATGCCGGAAGTTCCGAAAAGTCACGGCTCGATCTGCTGGTCGGGGGCGAGTATCGTGGGATTGCCGATACCACACTCTCCTTTGAGGTTCTGCGCCGCCATATCAACAGCTATGACACTGCCCTGGCCGCTGCGACCGACTATGTTGACGAGAACAGCTGGCAGAGCGTCTTCGCCTATACGCAGGATTTACAGAACGACACGCTTCACCTCAAGGGGGTGCTGCTGCGCAATGGAAGCGGTCTCGATGAGGGGGGATATCTGAGACTCTCCGCACAGTATGATCTGGATGATGCCTGGTCAGCCACAGGCGGAGGGATCTGGTACGATGCAGCCAGATATCCTCCCAACTGGGGAGACAATGACCGCCTCTTCGTTGAGGTCCGGCGTGACTTCTGACTACCGATACTGTTGACTTACTCCTTGTTGCTCCACTCCGTAAAGCGGGTCAACAGGTCGAGCAGTTCAGGATCCGAGATGCAGTAGAAGACAAAGCTGCCGTTCTTCTCGCCACGTACCAGCTTCATCTCCCGCAGCTTTCTGAGGTGGAATGAGACGTTGGTCTGGCTCAGGCCGGTATCTGCGATGACAGCAGAGACAGGACGACACTCAAGACCCAGCGAGGTGAGTATCCGCAGACGATTGGGCTCGGAGAGAACCTTGAAAAGGGCAGACAGTTTTTTGACCTGTTCCATCTGTTGTGCTTTAATATAACGTATGCGCTGATGCTCATATGTGAGACTGTTTATATGAAGTTTCTGTTACCACAGGTTAATTGTCAAGGAGATCAGGGTGATTGATACGATATCGCTCTTTGTACAGGCGAATGAGAACACCATTCGTCTCTCAGCCTTTCTCGGAATCTTTGCCCTGATGGCATTGTGGGAGGTTTTTTCACCACGGCGCAAGCTCTCGATGGGGCGTGGGATACGTTGGGGGAGCAACCTGGGGATTGTGGTGCTCAACAGTCTGCTGGTACGTCTGCTGTTTCCAGTGGCAGCGGCAGGCTTTGCGCTGGTTGTCTCCGAGAATTGTTGGGGGTTGCTGAATGTTGTCGACCTCAACAAGGGGGTTGAGATCATCATTGCACTGCTGGTGCTCGACTTTGCAATCTATCTGCAGCACAGGTTGTTTCATGCCGTTCCCGTCCTCTGGAGGCTCCACCGCATGCACCATGCCGACCTTGATTACGATGTCACCACCGGTGCACGCTTCCATCCAATCGAGATCATCCTCTCGATGATCATCAAGTTTGGGGTCATTTTGCTGATCGGTGCACCTGCAGTGGCGGTGATCCTGTTTGAGGTTGTGCTCAATGGAACAGCGATGTTCAACCACGGAAATGTACGGCTGCCGCTCTCCATCGACCGCTGGCTGCGCTGGATCGTGGTAACCCCGGACATGCACAGGGTTCACCACTCCACCATTCGCAAGGAGACGGACAGCAACTTTGGTTTCAACCTCCCGTGGTGGGATCGCCTGCTGGGTACCTATATCGACCAGCCGCAGGAAGGGCATCAGGGGATGACGATCGGGATCCCGCAGTTCCGTAACTTCAGTGACAACCGTCTGGACCAGATGCTTCTCCAGCCCTTCCATGATCCTAGAATCCTCAGTTGACCGCTTGAAGTAGATCTAACCCCTTCTTATGCAGATATTTTTTCAAGAAGCCAGCTTCACTCAATGGGTGAAGTCCGCTACGATCCAAATTGCACGCACAGGCGCACGCATTACCGCGTTACAACTCCTTGCAATAGCTGGCTATTCCGCGTCGTTGTGCCTTGTACTGCGCACGCCTGTACGCACACTTTGGGCCGCCCAACTGAGGAATCTAGGATGATGAGTAACCGATGAAGAGAATAGCCCTGGTCACCGCGCTTGCCCTGCTTCTGGTTGTTGTCTGGCAATGGAAGGATGAGATCAACCAGCAGCAGATTGAGCTCTGGATCGAGCAGGCCGGGATATGGGCGCCCATCCTCTTTATTGCACTCTATGCGGTTGCAACAGTCCTCTTTATGCCGGGCATGGTGTTGACCCTGGCAGGCGGAGCGCTCTTTGGCCCCATCTTTGGTGCCCTGATCAACCTTACCGGTGCCACCATCGGGGCCACCCTTGCCTTTCTGGTCTCTCGCTATGTTGCCTCCGACTGGGTGGAGCAGAAGGCTGCCGGCAGGATGAAGAGGATTCTTGATGGGGTGGAGGAGGAGGGGTGGCGCTTTGTCGCCTTTACCCGACTGGTCCCACTCTTCCCCTTCAATCTGCTCAACTATGTACTGGGGCTGACAAGGATCTCGTTTCTCCACTATGTCGTTGCCACCTGGATCTTTATGCTGCCAGCCTGTTTTGCCTATACCTATCTTGGCTATGCGGGGAGTGAGGCGCTGAAGGGGAGTGAATCGATGATTCAGAATGGTGCCATTGCCCTGGCACTGATTGCAGTTGTCGCCTTTATCCCGCGCCTGGTCAACCGCTACCGGAAGGGATCGGGTGATGGCAGGCGCTGAGGAGCTGATCCACTACCAGCCGGTTCAACGTTCCGGATCGGAGCAGGACTCGCTGCCCGGGCGCTATCGAAAATCCCTGCAGTGGTTCTCGATGGCCGCCTTCACACTCGCCTTTGCCGGCTGGCTCAACGAGTCCTGGTTCTACTGGTTTGAGAGCCCGATCTGGCTCAACCGCTATACCGAGTATGCAATTATCCTCGGCTTCGGGGTCTGGCGGATCTGGTCCGAAAAGAACCCCTACACCCGCAAGCGACTAACCGTTCTGGTCGCTGTGGTCACCCTCTTCTGGTGGCTGATCCCCTGGTTGATCCCGCGATTTGAGCCCTATGTGGGGTACCTCTGGAATCAGCCCATCTTCCCCAGCATCCATGTCCCCGGCACCATCACCTTCTTCCTGATTCTGGCGCTGGTCACCCTCTTCGGGAGGAGGGTGGTCTGTGGCTGGGGCTGTCCCTGTGTCGGGATACGGGAGACGGTCGGCTACGCCTTCCGTGACCGCACCATACGCGGCAAGTGGGCCCACCGTCTGCGCC
>CAZYJG010000004.1:29537-33864 GCA_964647745.1 uncultured Piscirickettsiaceae bacterium | reverse complement strand
ATCGCCCTCAACAAAAAGGCACGTCACGACTTCTTTATCGAGGAGAGCTACGAGGCGGGAATTGCCCTCGAGGGGTGGGAGGTGAAGAGCCTGCGTGCCGGTCGAATCCAGATCAAGGAGAGCTATGTCCTGATCAAGGGTGGCGAGGCCTATCTGTTTGGTGCCCATATTGCCCCACTGCCAACCGCCTCCACCCATATCCACCCCGATCCGCTGCGTAGCCGCAAGCTGCTGATGCATCGACGAGAACTGGACCGCCTGATCGGCCTGGTTGACCGCAAGGGGTACACCCTGGTTCCACTCGCCCTCTACTGGAGCCGGGGAAGAACCAAGCTGGAGGTTGGGCTTGCCAAGGGGAAACAGGCCCATGACAAACGGGCAGCCCTCAAGGAGCGGGACTGGAAGCGGGAACAGAATCGCATTCTGAAACATTCATAGCGATTTAGCCCCTTTCAATAGGGCGACCCCTTTCCCAGGGAACTTTTCCCGGTTAAAATCATCTAACTGATACTTTGGGGATGACCTGGCTTCGACGTGGGTTACAAAACCTGAGGTGCATGCCGAGGATGTAGAAACCTCGTAAATCACTCTGCAAACTTATAGTTGCCAACGACGACAACTACGCACTCGCAGCCTAAACACCTGTTGTGTGCCGTCTGACTGAAGCCGTGCTTATGCGTTCAGATTCCAGGCGTCGACTCTCATAAGATCGCGATGAAGCATGTCTGGTGTGGATTCGTTAAAACTTATCCAGAATCGCTGTTGGATTACCCTGCCCATCGGGTTTCCCGCAGTTAAATGAATAGATCGGGATAAGCATGTAGAGCTGAAGGCGGAGGATTTGCGGACGCGGGTTCGACTCCCGCCATCTCCACCAACATTCTTCCCGACCGCCTCTGGTTGGGGAGATTTCCTATCCGGACCGCTTCTTCCCCAACCGGTAGGCGGCCACAAGTGCCTCCTCAGCCATCTCTCTCTGCAGCAGCTCCTCGGTACCAAAATAGTGCTCTGCAATCGATCTCACCAGCTGCCGATCATGCTCATGGTGCCAGGCTGATTCAAAGGCAGCGGCATCAAACTGCCCATCCTGGACAAATTGAGCAGCCAACCCCTCTGCATGAGCAACCCGGACCGGGCAGGTCTCCATCACCTCCAGCTCATAGCTGTAGGGTCCAATCCCACCCTCCCGGGCAAGGATTGGATAGAACGATGAGATCCTCCCTTCCCGCTCCATCCAGTGGTCCAGGTCAATCAGAGCCGAGGGACGAAAGGTCTCCCCCCTGAAGTCAAACTCAACAAAGATCTCAATCCGGTTCTTCATCTCATGCCCAAACAAAAAGGCCCGCACTGAGCGGGCCTGATCCGGTAAAGCGGATGGGATTATCCCTCAAGCTTTACCACATTCACTGCAGAGAGCCCCTTGGGACCATCTTCAACGTCGTAGCTGACCTTCTGATTCTCTGCGAGAGTCTTGAAGCCGTCACCCTGAATTGAACGGAAATGTACAAAGACGTCATCTCCACCATTGTCCTGAACAATGAATCCAAATCCCTTGGAGTCGTTGAAGAACTTTACTGTACCTGTTGCCATAATTAACAATTACCTTAATAAATTACAAAACGTATTCCACAACTCATACTCAGTTGTATGGTAGTGAACCAACAACTCACCGTACATCATGCAATCAGGGGGCAATCACCAGAAACAGGAAACCAACACCAACCACATCACAATCTTTACCTGTGAATTGCGTCGAATTTTATGTAATTCCTCAGACAGTTACAAGCAACATTTACAACCAATAAAGGCTCAACATTTATCATCCACCCCTGTAGAATCTGCTCGACTGGAGGATTGTTAACACGATGTATTTTCGGATCATACTGGGGAGACCCTGGCTCACGCTGATGATTTCAGCCATCATCATTGGGCTCTCCGGTTACTATGCACAGGGCTTCTATCTTGATGCCTCGGCCGACTCCCTGGTACTGGAGAATGATGAGAGCCTGCGCTACCACCGTTCCATTCAGGGGCGATACCAGTCTGACGACTATCTGATCATCACCTACACCCCGGAGAGGGAACTTTTCAGTGCCGAAATCCTTAACGATCTGGAGAGACTCCACAATAATCTGCTCTCCATTGAGGCCATCGACTCCGTCAACAGCATCCTCAATGTCCCACTGATCAACAGCCCCCCAATCACATTCGCCGATATCCAGCGGGAGACCCCGACCCTGCAGTCCCCCTCCACCAACATTGCGATGGCACAGGAGGAGTTTCTCACCAGCCCGCTCTACAAGAACCTGCTGATCAGCCCGGATGGAGAGACAACTGCACTGCAGCTCAACCTGAAACGGGACAAGACCTACCTGAAACTGCTCAACCGGCGCAGCGAACTGCGTGAACTCAGACTGTCCGGGACGCTGACTCAGGAGCAGCAGCTGGAGCTGGACCGGGTCTCCCAGCAGTTCAGGGAGCACAATATTGCTGCCCAGGAGCAGCAGCAACAGCTCATCTCCGCAGTACGTACCGTCATGGCCGAGCATGAATCGGTCGCCAGACTCCACTTGGGTGGGGTACCGATGATTGTTGCAGACTCCATCGAGTTCGTCCGTCACGATCTTGCAACCTTTGGGGTTGGTGTACTGCTCTTTGTCATCGCCATCCTGACCATCTCATTCCGCAGACCCCGCTGGATCCTGTTGCCCATCATCACCTGTTTTGGAACCGGCACCATCATGGTTGGCTTTCTGGGGTGGATGAACTGGCCCGTTACCGTGGTCTCCTCCAACTTTATCTCGCTACTGCTGATCATCACCCTCTCACTGACCGTCCACCTGATAGTCCGTTATCGGGAGGTCCATGCAGAAAACGGTGCGTTGAGCCAGCGAGAGCTGGTCGAGGAGACCATACGCAGCAAGGCAACCCCCAGCTTCTACACCACCATCACCACGATTGTCGCCTTTGGTTCACTGATTGTGAGCGAGATCCGCCCCGTAATCGACTTTGGGATCATGATGGCCACCGGAACTGCCGTTGCCTTTGTCCTCACCTTCACCCTCTTTCCTGCAGCACTGATCCTGATGAAGCCGCTGGCCACAGCAAAACGCAGGGACATCTCTGGCAGGGTGACCGGGGCAATCGGAAACCTCATCCAGTCAAGGCAGGGGATGGTCTATGCACTCTCCGGTGCTGTGGTTGTTGCAACAGCCATTGGCATGAATCATCTGACGGTTGAAAACAGTTTTATCAACTACTACAAACCCTCCACCGAGATCTACCAGGGGATGGCCCTGATTGATCAGAAACTGGGGGGGACCACCCCACTGGAGGTGGTGATTGATGCCCCTGACTCCTTCCTCAACCCGCCAGAAACCGAGGAACCTGAATCTCTGGAGGAGGAGGATGAATCGCTGCTTGATGAGATGATCGATTTCGGGATGGAGATGATTGATCTGGAAATGCCAGAGATGGAGGAAGAGCCCGAGATCATCAGCGAGAGCTACTGGTTCAACAGCTTTATGCTGAACAACGATGTTGCCGAGATCCACCACTATCTGGATCGGATGGAGGAGACCGGAAAGGTACTCTCAACCACAACCACCATGGAGATCCTCAGGGATCTAAATGATGACGAGGAGATCGACAACTTCTACCTCGCACTGATCCACAAGAACCTGCCGGAGTCGATCAAGAAGGCGCTGATCAGGCCCTACATCTCCGAGGATGGGAATCAGCTCCGCTTCACCATGCGTGTCTATGACTCGGACCCCACCCTGCGTCGCAATGAATTGATTCATAAAGTCGAGCAGGGGCTTGTGAATGATCTGGGGCTGGAGCCGGAGCAGGTTCATGTTACCGGCATGCTGGTGCTCTACAACAACATGCTGCAGAGCCTGTTCCGCTCACAGATCCTCACCCTGGGATTTGTCTTCCTCGCCATCCTGGCAATGTTTGTGGTGCTCTTCCGCAACCTGAAGATGGCCGGTGTGACCATTGTCCCCAATATTATCGCCGCGCTCTCGATACTTGGATTGATGGGCAATCTTGGGCTCCCTCTCGACATGATGACCATCACCATCGCGGCCATCACCATCGGTATTGCCGTGGATGATGCGGTGCACTACGTCCACCGCTTTACCGAGGAGTTCACTCTGGACCGGAACTACTGGGCAGCGATCCAGCGCAGCCACCGCTCGATTGGCAAGGCGATGTACTACACCACCCTGATCATTACACTCGGCTTCTCCATCCTCGCCTTCTCCAACTTCATCCCCACCATCTACTTCGGACTGTTGGCCGGACTCTCCATGGTGGTGGCACT
>CAZYJG010000004.1:0-29437 GCA_964647745.1 uncultured Piscirickettsiaceae bacterium | reverse complement strand
TCATCCCCACCATCTACTTCGGACTGTTGGCCGGACTCTCCATGGTGGTGGCACTGCTGGCAAATCTGATGCTGCTGCCGCTGCTGATTGTGCTGGTCAAGCCGATGAAGCTAGGCCCTATGGATGAGTGAACCCTCCATACTGGAGCTCCATCTTGAGGTTCAAAGTGGTGGAGAGAGCGCAGTCGGTCTCCTCTCCAGTGAAACGGATCTCTCCAGAAACCGAATCAAGGAGGTGATGCAGAAGGGGGCTATCTGGCTGACCCACCACCAGACCACCCAGCGCATCCGAAGGGCCAAGAGACCACTGCACAAGGGGGATACCCTCCACCTCTACTACAACCCGACTGTGCTGGCGCAGACCCCACCAGCTGCAGAGCTGATTCACGATGGGGGCGACTACAGCATCTGGAACAAGCCAGCCGGCATGCTCTCGCAGGGGTCAAAATGGGGAGATCACACCACCATTGTGCGCTGGGCGGAGCAGCATCTGCAGCCACAACGCAGCGCCTTTATCGTTCACCGGCTGGATCGTGCCGCCCATGGACTGATCCTGCTGGCACACTCAAAAAGGAGTGCAGCCGCCCTCTCGGCACTCTTTCAACAGCGGAAAGTAACAAAAATCTACCGGGCAACCGTACATGGACTCTTCAACCCGGAGCAGCAGCCACTGACCATTCGGTCACCCATCGATGGCAAGCCGGCCATTAGCCATCTGACACCACTCACCCAGGATCTGGGGCGCTCCACCATTGAGATCTCCATCGAGAGCGGTCGCAAACACCAGATTCGCAGACACCTCGCCGAGATTGGACACCCCATCGTCGGGGATCGCCTCTACGGGGAGGGTGGAGAGCAAGAGGGGCTGATGCTCTGCAGCTGCGAACTCTCCTTCACCTCACCAATGGATGGGGAGGAGAAGCGGTTCTCGCTATTGGAGAGTCAGAATATAACCGGAAGCGGAAGCGGTAACGGCGAAGGGGACTGAGCCTAACCTGACTACTCAGGCCGGTTCGGTCTCTGCAATCCCCGCCTCACCACGCCAGTAGCCATCCACCCCACCATAGGGGAGGAAGCGCTTGGCTGCTGCCATCGCATCCCCTGTTGAGATCACCTTGCGCTGCAGCTGGTCAAACAGTTGCAGGATCTCCAAGGTAGAGTCCGCCTGCGGGCTGACCCGCACCACATCCACACCGAGTGAGCGCATCTCTTCCATTGCAGCGAGGAGATTACAGCTCTGTGCGGATTGGGTCTGGATCCCGTTGATGGTGAGGAAGGGTTGCCCCTCCTTGGTTCTGAGCAGCATTCCATCCGGGTCACCGAGACAGCGATACTGGCAATCATCCTTCGGCAGGTTGTAGTGGCGGGCCGTGTAACAGCGGGCCGCATAGGCAAGCGGGATCCGCCCCCATGCAAAGACCTCGGTCTCCACCCCCTCTGGTCGACCCTGCTGAAGATCCCTGAGTGTGTCGCGAGAGAGCTCCACCGGCAGTACCCAACGGCTCATCCCCGCCTCGGCCAGCACCCTCATCGTCCCATGGTTATAGATGTTTACTGAGTGCCCCACAACAAAGGGCTCCCCCGCCTCGGAACGGAGATTGACTGCTGCAAGATCATTGGACTCCACCAGAAACTCGCCGTTGCTGCAGATCCGTCGCAGGCTCTTGAGCTCCGATTCTGCCTCCAGCAGGGCCAGGGTCGAGAGCACCACCTCCTTTCCCGCTGCCTTGAGTTCCCTCGCGATCTCGATCCACTGATCGGTATTGAGTGAGCGGCGCTTGGAGCAGATGGTCTCCCCCAGGTAGACAATATCGACCGGGGAGTCCGCCACCTGCCGGTAGAAGGATCTGATCTTCTCCTCCGGCCAGAAGTAGAGGATTGGGCCGAGCGAGATTTTCATTGCCATGCCCGGTGGTAGGCACCCAGCGTCGTCTGGGCCCCCTCCGCCACCTTCTCCAGCTCTGCATTCCAGGCCGCCTGTACACGGAAGGCGGCTGGATCCCGCCTGTAGGCATCGATCGCCTCACGCCAGACCCGGGTCACCTGTGCCACATAGGCGGGACTGCGCTGTCGTCCCTCAATCTTGATCGCCGCAATTCCCATCTCCACCATCTCCGGCAACAGCTCCAGGGTGTTGAGGCTGGTGGGCTCCTCAATCGCGTACCCCTCCCTGCCCTGGACCTCAAAACGCCCCTTGCAGATGGTTGGATAACCGGCACTCTCTCCGGCGTTATAGCTATCGACCAGAATGCCCCCGAGGCGAGTCTCCATCCCCCCATCCTTACGATCAATCCACTCCACATGGCTACCCGGAGAGCAGGCCCCATAGGTGTTGGGGGAGCGACCGGTAGCATAGGAGGAGAGCAGACAGCGCCCTTCTACCATCACACAGAGACTCCCGAAGCCAAACAGCTCCAGGGGGACCGGGGTGTGCTCGGCAAGATGGCGCACCTGCGGTGCGGAGAGCACCCGCGGGATCACCACCCGGCGGATGCCAAAGGTTCGGTGCATGAAGGAGATCGCCTCATAGTTGGTGGCTGAACCCTGTACCGAGAGGTGAAGATTCAGGTCGGGCCAGCGGTTGGCCGCATAGTCAAGGATCCCGATATCGGCCAGAATGACCGCATCCACCCCCACCTCTGCGGCGCGATCCACGGCACCGGTCCAGCGCTCCCACCCAGAGGGTTGGGGGAAGGTATTGATGGCCGCAAAGAGGCGTGCCCCATGGCTGTGGGCATACTCGATGCCCTGACCGATGTTCCTCTCATTGAAGTTGAGGCCGGCAAAATTACGGGCATTGGTATCATCCTTGAACCCCATATAGACCGCATCGGCGCCATTGTCGACCGCCGCTTTCAGTGAGGGGAGGTTACCTGCCGGACAGACCAGTTCCATGTTTGATATTCCACAATTCCATTACGGATAATGGTGTGGAATTGTAGTGGATTCGGCCCCCAGAATCGAACCCTATCGCAGACTTCATTGAGCCAGATCAAGCGTGCATGGAGACTCAACAACCCCGCGCAGCTGGTTCGGGGAGGCTACTGCAGGGAGAGCACTAGCGGGTCGAGTACTTGGGGAACTTCTTTGGCAGGGAGACGGGGAGATCACCGAGTGAGGGGAGTTCGATGCCACTGATTCCGCCCACCTCGGTCAGCTTGTGGATGATGGCCCACTGCACCGGAGGGAAGTTGTTGCCAAAACGGAGTGCCGCCTTTCTCAGCAGCTGTGCCGGGGCGCTGTCGTTGGTGAAGAGGCGAACAATGGCATTGGTTCCATGGTAGATCGGGCGGCTGGCCACCATCTGCTGTCGCTCATAGTGGTTCAGCACCTCATCCCCATAGAAGGGCTCCCCCTGCCCCATCGCCTCTTTCATCCTGAGGGCCAGGGTGTTCTGTCCCCGCAATCCAAGATTGAAGCCATGTGCTGTCACCGGGTGCATCCCCACCGCTGCATCCCCCAGCAAGGCATAACGGGTTCCGACAAAGTGGTTGGCATGGACCGCCACCAGCGGATAGGAGAAGCGCTCCCCATTGAGCTGCATCCTGCCAAACTGGTGTCCCAGCCCCTCCTCAATGGTGGCATTGAACTGCTCCGGCTCCATCTCCATATAGTGCCGTGCCTGGTTGGAGGGGACCGTGATCACCACCGAGGCGTTGTTGCCATTCAGTGGCAGCAGTGCCAGGGTACGGCCATAACGAAAACACTCATAGGCGGTCTGCTCATGTGACCGCTCATGGGTCACACGACAGACGATGGCGGTACGGCCGAAATCGAACATGTCAGCCGAGATCCCCATCATCCTGCGGGTGGCAGAGAAGCGGCTATCGGCAGAGATCACCATCTCCGCCTCAATCTGCTCACCGTCCGATAGGGTGACCTGGGCCCCATCACGATCGGTATTGAGTGCCGTGACCTCAACCCCGGCACGGATCTCTACATTGGCAGCCTCGGAAACCTGCTCATAGAGCGCCTTGCGGATCACATGGTTGGAGATCAGATACCCCAGCTCATCAATTGAGCGCCCGCTGGTATCAAACTGCAACGTGTAGTCGGACTCACCATCCACCACCTTCGCCTCACGCAGTGGCGCAATCTCCTGCTGCGGAATCCGCTCCCAGATCCCAAGCTCCTCCATCACCTTTTTGGAGAGATGGGTATTTGCAAAGTCCCGCCCATCCATCCTCGGATTCTCAATGGCATCCAGCGCCTGACGCTCCAGGATCAACACCTGCAGATTGGTATCAGCCAGAGAGCAGCCAAAACTGAGGCCGGCAGAGCCTCCCCCGATTACAACAACATCAACCTCTCTCTTGCTCATACCGCCTTTACCCGTGGCATTGCGCTGCGGACCTGACGACGCCCAAGCTCCGCCTCAATCGCGTTGAGCACCTCCCACTTCTTGGAACACCAGCGGGGGGCCAGCAGAATATCCTCCGATGCGGTTGCGGTCAGGCGATGGTAGACCATCTCCTCCGGTGCCTGCTCAATCCAGTTGGCAACAATCTCCACATACTGCGCCTGGCTCAGCGGTTCGAACTCACCGCGGCGCCACTCGTTGGCAAGCATCGTTCCCTTCACCACATGGAGGGGATGAAACTTGAAGCCATCGGTCCCCAGCTCCAATACCCGATCCATCGTCTCCCGGTAGTGGCGATCCCCCTCCCCCGGAAGCCCGGCAATCAGGTGGGTACAGAGCTGCAGCCCCCGCAGCTGGGAGGCGCGCACCGCCTGGCGGTATTCAGAGAAGTAGTGGAGCCGATTGACCCGATCCAGGGTCTCGTCGAAGGCGGACTGCAGCCCCAGCTCCAGCCACACCTCATACCCCTCCTCACGGTAGCCGGCCAACAGATCCAGCACCGGATCCGGCACACAGTCGGGGCGTGTCCCTATCGATATCCCGACCACATCGGGCTCGGAGAGCGCCTCACGATACATCTCGTTGAGTGCAGCGGGGTCGGCATAGGTGTTGGTATAGGCCTGAAAATAGGCGATATAGCGCTCCGCCCCGGTACGCTTGCGGATCACCTGGCGCCCCGACTCGATCTGCTCCGCCACCCCACGCGGCGCCCTGCCGTGTGGACTGAAAGAGACGTTATTGCAGAAGGTGCAGCCGCCCCGCCCCTTGGATCCATCAATATTGGGACAGGTAAATCCGGCATCGATCGCAACCTTGTGGACACGCACCCCAAAACGGGCCTGCATGGTGCTTCCAAAGGTGTTGATGTAGTCGGTCAGTGCCATAATCGAAAAGTATATCGGATCCCCCACCGGATCAGTAGGTGAGAACCCAATATTTCTTGATTATTTTGGTTGGTTACTGCCGCTCTCTGTAGAAGCTGATCGCCTTGTCGAAGGCAATCCGCAGCGGGGGCGGAATCGAGAGCGAATCGACATCGAGCCCATAGATCAGGTTCTTGGTCTCCAGACCCAGCTCCACATCCCCCTCAAGGCGGATTCGGCGCTGGAAAAAGAGGGTATCGGGATCCTCCTCTCCGAGAGAGAGCTGTAGAAAATCGTAGAGGTTGCCACTGATTGCCAGATCAATCGGCCCCTCACCGGAGTGGGCCACCAGCCCCTTGCGCCCCTTGGTAAAGCGGAACTCCACCCCGGCATCCAGCAGACGGATCACCGCGGTACGGGACTCCAGAAAGTCGAGATCCCCATCACGCAGCTGCTGCTTGAAAACGTGGTTCAGCACCGCCACAAGAAGCTGTGTATGGACCACATTGGGGACCATCTTCAGCGGTGCGGCAAGAAATGGGGGGATCTGCGGATTGCCGCCATGCTCCCCTGTACGATAACTGTTTTCCATTTTCTGATTATACCACCAGAAGGTTGGGCTCACCCCTGCAGTCTGACGATCACAAAAAACCCCGACAGCGTTACCGCTGCCGGGGTTTCCGGTTGAACACCTGGTCGGTTTAGACGATGTTGCGTGGTGCCCAAGACATGGAGCGGAACTCCTTCTTGTACTTGGACTCACCAATCTTCTTAACCTTCGCTACACCCATCTTGTAGTTGTAGTTACCACTGATCTGATCGACCACGCGGTTCTGCAACGCATTGTTGGGCTGGCGCATATCCAGCATGTTGCCGTACATCATGCCCTTCTTGAGGTGAGGGGCAACAATGGCAACCGCCGTGACCGCAGCCTTGGTGAACTTGAGGTGACCGTTCTTCATCAGAGATGAGAACTGGAAGTCACTTCCGTGCACACCGAGGATGGTGTCCTTGGACTCGACCACACGATCCGAGTAGAGCATAACCTGATCACCAGACTCGATTCCGCGAGCCTTGGCATCATCAGGATGAATCTCCACCCAGTTCTCTGGCCAGCGCTGGGTCACATATGGACGACGCTCAACATCATCGAATCCGGACTGCCAGATCTCGTTGATACGCCCATTGGAGAACCAGAGCTCATCACCCTTGGGCGACAGCCACTCATGGAAGTCTGCAAAGAGCTTCCATGGATGCTTCTGGATATTGACCTTACCGGTCTGCGAGTTGAAGTGTGTCATCTTCTTGTTGGTCATGTTGGCACCCTGAGTGACACCCATTCTATCCATATCTGCCTCAGTCAGCGTGGTGTCATGGAGACGCTTGGTTCCATGCAGCTCGCCGGTGTTGTAGTTATAGACAGTTGGTCCCTGGATACCCGTGGTACCAAACTCGCGCATCTTCTCATGCAGGGTCTTGCCTTCACGATGTGCGGCGACCTTGATCATGTGATATGCCTTGCGGTTTCCACGGCTGGAACGGGAAGACTCCTCACAAACCTCATTGGAGTTCTTCCAGTCAAAGCCCTCATAACCCATGCGGCTCGCCATTCCACCGATGATCCACCAGTCTGGCATCGCCTGTCCCGGGGCATCGTAGAACTTGTTGTAGATGCGGAGACGACGCTCACCGTTGGAGCGGGTAAAGTCGACCTCACCCCAGGTAGCAGCCGGGAAGAGCACATCGGCAAAGCGGGCACCGATTGGATCACGCAGGTAGATATCCTGATTGACCACAACCATACCACCGGAGTCGGCACGCTTCTTTAGAGTCTCAATGATCTCACCCTTGTCATAGGAGGTGACCTGATGAGGATTCGCCAGTACCAGCTCGTGGAACTTGCTGTAGAGGCTCTGGGAACCGGTCATTGCCTGGATCCAGGTGGTACCGATCACATGCGCAAAGCGGGTGTGTCCAGATACCAGGTAACGATCCGTGTCGAGTGAACGACGACGACGCCCTGGACGCTTCTCAGGAGACTTGTTGCGAGGATAGCTGCCGCCACCTGCACCACCACGCTGGTGACCACCGAAGCGGCCTACAACCTGACCCGGACGTCCGCCGGCACCACAGATGGTTGCCAGTGAAGATACCGCATTGGTGTTACCGGTGTTGTTGGACCAGTAGTAACCCTTCTCAATACCGAAGGAGGCCTTGGTGCCTGCACCCTTGTTGGTGAGCCACTCAGCCGCCTTGACGATATCTGCAGCAGGTACGTCACAGATCTTCGCAGCGTTTTCTACCTTGTACTCGTCCTTGGACTGTACCCATTTACTGTATCCAGAAAAACCGCCCTTCAGCTGGAACATGCCCCAGGTAGTACGCCACTGCCATGGGGTGTTACGGGTACCCTGTCCGAAGCCAGAGGAGGTCTCCCACTTGCTGTTGATCCACTTCTTGGTCCACTCCTTGTCTTCCCATCCGTTCTCACAGATGACGCGTGCGATTGCACCCATCAGGATGGTATCGGTACCCAGTGTCAGCTGGAAGTGGATGGTCTGATCAGGACCCTTGCTATTGGCGTATGCAATACCGGCAGTCTCACGAGGATTCAGCCAGATGGTCTTCATGCCACGCTCAATCGCTGGCTTGATGTACTGGGTATAGATAATGGTCTTGGTCTCATAGGGATCCGTACCATGAATCTGCAATACATCTGCATCACCCCAGTCATCATAGGATGGACCGAAGTTATCGAAGCCCGCATCACGGAAACCTGGCGTTGAGGTTACATCGGATGGGGTATCGTGGAAGGTGAACGACGCAGTGTTGACGTTACGACGCGCATACTTCTTGATCGCGTAGGTATTCTCCAGATACTGGTAGGAGTAGGTCTTCACAGAGTAGGCGTTGGCGCCATGGTTCTTGATGACATACTTACCGACCTCGGCAGCGATATCGAGCGCAAAGTCCCAGCTTACCGGCTGCAGTGTACCGTTGATACGGACCATTGGGTTGGTGAGACGATCACGGGTAGGGGTCTTGGGGTTGTAGCACTTGGCTGCAAGCAGACCACCACGCATGGAGGAGTCACCAGTCTTGTTGACCGCCTTTGTATCCTTGTCAGGAACAACAACCACATTGTGTGGGCGACCGTTGTGCATAACGACGTTATGCTGCGCAGGGGCTACCCAGTTCTGTAGCGCACTGGTTGGGAAATCCTGACCGAATGCGTTTGTATCGGCAGTTGGACCACCATCACCAGAGCCAACAGGCCAGCGATAAACCTTGTAACCACATGCAACAATACAGTAGTCACATGCCGTTGTGAGGACATCCGCATGCTTGGGTGGCAATGGCGCGGAGTCTTCTGGCAGATAATAATTTGTAGACATATCTTTTCTCCTTAAGATTCCATCAGGTTCTGGTTACGGCCGTAAATCAGCCCCATCATGCCAACCGCGTAGATGTCATCACCGTCCAGCTCCAGAAGGACCTGTGGCAGGCTTTCATAGGCCTGACCGGAGACGATGATTCCGTGGCGGGTTACATCGTAGGTAGAGAGGTGCAGTGGGCAGGAACCCATGATTCTGTGCTCATCTACCGCCTTGTAACGTCCCAGCAGTGGACCACCCTGGTGCGTGCAAAGTGCACTGAATGCAACCAGATCGCGTCCTGACCCAACACCACCACCACACTTGACGCCAGTCTTCACCATGGTCGCCATGGAGTTCTTGCCGTCATCAGGATAGTTGATGGTTACAGGAACGTTGTCCTTCATCTCACTCAGCTTGCCCACCAGCTTGCGAGGATAGCCGACCACCCGTGCCTTGGCCTGTGCCGCCTTGGCTGTTCCTGGGAACAGGGTGAGAGAGACCGTGCTCGCAGTGGCCGCTGTAGCACCACTGTACATCAGGAACTGACGACGGTTGAGCATGCACTTGCCGTGCTCACCGGCAGTCTGGTCCTCCCTTTTCTTGATTGTCACTTCTGTTTCAGTGCTCATTATTTCTTCTCCATCATCAGCTCTGCCTTGGTAAACAGAGGTGCATATTCAACCGCAGCAGGACGCTCAATCATGATCTCGTCACCAGAGAATGCCTCCAGGAATGCGACCAGATCCTCTTTCTCCTCGTCAGTCAGGCCGAGAGGCTTGATCAGGTCACTCTTGGTTGCGGAGTAGTCATTGTGACCACCACCGGCATTGTAGAAGTCAACGACCTCTTCCAGTGAGTTGAGCGTGCCGTTATGCATATACGGCGCGGTATACATGGTGTAGCGCAGTGATGGAACACGGAACTTGCCCTTGTCCCACTTGTTCTTGCCACGGAAGTAGAAGCCAGGATCTCCCTTGGAGTTTCGATACATCTCCTCGTTTGAACCCTTCGCATACATCTCGTAGCGGTAGGTGATCTGTGCCAGACCATCTGTCTTCCAACGCTCCAGGGTAGGAACACCGATATTGTAGAAGTTGAAGTCGGTAGCCATTGGGCCATTGTGACACTCGATGCAGTTGGCCTTGCCGTTAAACAGTGCCATACCACGCTTCTGCTCCGCGCTCAGTGCGTTCTCGTCACCATTGAAGTAGTTATCAATGGGTGCATCACGCTGAACCAGCTCGGCACGCTCGAATGCTGCAATCGCACGGAAGGCATTGCGATAGAGTGGGAACTCGTCTCCAAATACCTCATTGAAACGCTTTCTGTACTCTGGCATCAGCGCAAGACGGGCCTCAACAATATCAAACTCCGCATTACCAGCAACCGCACCACCTGCTGCAGACTTCGCCTGTGCCTCCAGTGAAGAGACAGAACCAGCCCAGAAGAGACGTGGGTAGTAGGCGGAGTTGACGGCTGTCTGGCTGTTACGCCAGTGGACCGTACCAGGGTATCCACGAGAGATATCCTCGGCCCATGCCCAGCCCTGATCAGGCTCATGACATGCAGAGCAAGGGGTTGAGGTATCACCACCCACTGCTGGCTCGAAGAACAACATCTTGCCAAGCTCAACCTTCTCAGGTGTGATGGGGTTATCCGGAGGAACAGGGACAGGTCCCAGTGCCGCAAGAGGTGGGTTAATGGAGGCTCCAGCCGGCTTGAGGCCAGGAGCTACTACAGGTGTTCCGCTATCCATGGAGGCAACAACCATTGGGGCTGCTGCAGTCTCGGTGGAAACAGAACCTGCCTGCGAGGTACATCCAACCATCAACGTTGTAGTCATTACGACAGCAACGGCGATTGGGTTTCTGTTTTTCTTTTCAAACATAATTGTCTCCTAATCGCTTACTTGATTGGTGCACGTGTGCGGTTATCGACCTGTCGCCAGTTCTCGATCACCTCATACTCTGCGGGGAATGGCTTGGACCAGACAAACTCGTCACCCGTCAGTGGGTCACCAGAGAGTGCCTCAAGGTAGGCAACCAGGTCCGCCTTCTCACCATCTGTCAGACGCAGTGGCTTGAGCAGTGAGCTCTTGTTGCTGTCCTGACCGCCACCCTGGTTGTAGAACTCAACCACATCATCCAATGTCGCCATCATGCCGTTGTGCATGTAGGGAGCGCTGTACTTGAGTCCACGCAACTGTGGCGTCATGAAGGTGCCACGGTCGGAACCGTCGGCCTCATGGCTCTGCACTGCCGCACCGATATCACGCTTGGTGTTGAAGATATTCTCCACACCCATTCCAATACCGTACGCAAGATAGGCCTGGTGATTCATTGGATCCATGAATACATCCAGGTTCTCTGGAACACCGGTGTTGTGACGGCCACCATCAGAGTAGAGGGCTCCGGTATGACACTGGTTACATCCCCCCTTGCCATCGAAGATTGCTCCGCCACGCTTGGCAGCGTCGCTCATGGTGCCGTTATCCACTGGCGCATTGCGTGTAGTCAGGGTCTTCATGAAGATGGGGAGCAGCTTACGGATACTGCCGTTGGAGGGCTCACCCATTCCTGCCGCCTTGTAGAGCGCCAGGTACTCGGAATCCTGCTTGACACGCTCCTGCATCATCCGCATATCCATATTCATGATGTAGTCCTCGGTGAGCATCTCACGGGTTACATCATTGAGGTTGGTACCGAGGCGGCCATCATGCATCCAGGTCTTCTTGTGAGCCGTATTGACCAGTGAGGGCGCATTACGGAAGTGACCATTACCAGGATATCCTGGTGACAGGGCCTCCTTGCTGCCGAATCCATGGTTTGGATCATGGCAATCTGCACATGCAATACCCGCATCACCAGAAAGGCGGCGGTCAAAGAAGAGTCGTTTACCGAGCTCAGCCTTCGCGGCATTCACATCGATCTTGGCAACCGGGCCGTGTGAGCCAGATGCAACCGCTGTGGATACCCCGACACTCAGGCTCAGGGCAATCGTTGCTGCGATTGCACCTTGCACTGTTTTCAGTCGTTCTCCCATATCGTTTCTCCATTAGTTGGTTGGACGAATTAATCAAATTGGTCTAGTTGAGTAACTTCCACTACCCAAAATTCATAACCGACATAGTTATCTGCATCATTCATGCCACATTGGAAAATAGCACTAAATATACTGTTAACTCAGCTAGTTACACAATATCCAGGTATTTAAGTGTCATATGATATGAGTCATCAAGATGAACGTTTTGTTCACTTTCAGAGTAACTCTTACGGATTAATTCAACAAATCGTACAATTTGTTAGGCTCAACCCCTCATCTGCAGCCACACTTCTGACCAACAGCCTCCACAAGGAGCACAGTATTTATTACAAAACAGTCACTTGTTCAGGAAGGATGTAACTTCTCAATAGTCCTATGCAGGTCAGAAAAAAAACACCCCCACCAGAGGGTGAGGGTGAATCAAGAGCAACAACTTGAGTATCGGTTGTGGTCAGATATTGGGGCGATTTACTCTCTCCCGGCACGCTCCCTTCTGACCAGAATCAGCCCTGCAATAAAGAGCGCCAGTGCCACTCCGCCCGGAATTCCGTAGAGGCGCTGCTGGTCGATCTCGGGAGGAAGAACCAGCCAGGTCCAGGTGGTGAGGGTATGTTTGGCACCCTTCTCCCCGTTGCTTCCATCCCAGTTAGCAAAGGAGATCGGGAGGAACTTGCCCTCGACAAAATTGATGTCTCCAGAGTCGCCCCCGTTTCGTGGACGGCTCATCAGCACCTGCCAGCGGCCATCCTTCCAGGCTGCCCGGGTCTGCAGGGAGCGGTCCCCGATGCGCGGTTCGATCTTCTTGTCCGGACCCGATGCATCCAGCAGCATCCCGGAATCGGAAACGGCCGGCTCTACACTGCCCGCATTCCAGTACCACATGGTGGTGTGGTGGGCGCCATCGCCATGACGATAGAGTGGCTTGACCACAACCGGCTTGGTCTCGAATGCGCCCTCCTTGGGGAACTGCACCGCAACCGCATCGGAGAAGAGCTCCAGATTCTCATCCTGGATCCCCTCCGAGGTCTCCTCACCGGGTCGGCTGTCGGTACGGTCATCAAACTCCAGCAACAGGGCGATATCCATGTCATTGTAGAGTGCACGCACGGTGATGGCGTCGTTGAGCGGAGTAAAGAGACGATCCTCCTTGATGATGTTAGGGACCATCATCAAGGTGGTCGGCTCCGCACCCCCCCAACGCTCATCATCAAGGGAGTCGGGTATTGTTCCAGCAATCCTGGCGGCACGGACCATGTTGCTGTCACTCAATGGGGTTGTGTTCTCCCGCAGGCTGTAGACATAGTTGGCAATGTGCCAGCGATCCTCCAGACTGACAGGATCCTCATTCCCCTCCTCTGTGGCACGGTGGGCCGGCATCGGTGTGCCGGGGATTCCAATCGAGAGGCGGGTATAGATGTTGCGAATGGTCTGGTCACGACTCTCCTCTGGGGTCTTGCCAGCGGTGAAGTTGGTTGCCCTCCAGCTCCAGGGTTTGGTCAGATCTCGTGGCCAGATCCGGTTTCCCCAGTCATCGGCCAGTTGCTTGCCGGACATGATGTTGCCGCGACCGGTGTCCCCGTGACACTCCGTGCAGGACTTCTCAAAGGCGACCTTACCCTTGGCCAGTGACTCCTCGCTGTAGGCGATCTGCCCCTCTTCGGGTTCACGCTCGGCAATGACCTGGAAGTCATCCTTGAGGTAGCGGCCACTATCCTCATCATAATCCTCATCCTCTGCATCCTCGGGGGGCCATGCGGCAGTAATGTCGAAGGACTTGAGTACAGGGATCAGGCTGCTGATCTGCTCATCGGAGAGCAGGGTTCCCCAGCCTGGCATGCCGGTACCATCGAGGCCGAACTTGATGGTGCGGAAGAGATCCTCATCCCTCGGCAGCACCATCCCCGGAGAGGTTTTATATTTAAACAGTGCAAAGGTGAAGTCGCGCGGCTTGGGATACATCAGCTCGGCAGCCACACCATCGCCCATCCCCTCCTCACCATGACAGACCATGCAGCGGTACTGGTAGAGATCATTCCCCTCCATCCCCTTGCGGGCCTCGAGGACGGAGTCTCTCATTCCGGTTGCCGCCTCAGAGTCCTCCAGGTTCCAGATCCTGGGGACCTGCCCGTTGTAGTCAAAGATAAACATCAGGACATTCCAGATCTCATCCTCACTCAGCATCTCATGCCAGACCGGCATCGCCGAGTTCCAGGGGGTTCCCTCCCTGGGTAGGCCAGGACCACCGGTTGCAGCACGCCAGAAGAGGAAGGCCTCCTGCTGCTGCGGGATTACGGTCGGATCCTGGAAGTTGATTGGCTGCGGGTTGAACCCCTCTCCATAGTGCCCCTTGCCATCGAGCAGGTCGCCATGACAGAAGAAGCAGTTCCCATAGTAGACATCACGCCCGGCTGTGACGGACTCATTGTAGATCTCCATCGCCCCGTCACGATCCCCCTCCTTCCAGAGCCCCAACACCTCGGTACGAACCGGGCTCTCCAGGCTGTTGAGATCAAAGCTCTTGCCCCAGATCTTGACGCTGGATGGTGGTGCCGGATGGACCTGTCGCAGCTCCACCGGGGAGTCGAGCGAGGGCTTGACCATCCCATAGGTGGTGTACCCCACCACTGCGGGGATTGCGAACAGAAAGAACCAGCGGGTAACCGTGAGGCGCAGGCCATCTCCACGCAGAACATTCTGAATCGGCGAGAGGAACTCGGCCCAACGCTCATCATCAAAGGAGAAGTAGAGCAGCACCCCCGCCACAGTGATCAACATGAACTGAATCACCAGCGATTTTGGCATCAATGGAGGAAAGGCATTGGTAAAGACCAGATAGGCTACAATCACTACCAGAATCGCCTGCCAGAATGCCGAAATTCCAAATCGTTTCATGGGGGAGTTACTCCGAATCTCTCGTATTTCTTGGTATTTTTCAAAGGGCCTGGAGCGCTGCTCCGGGCCCTTTGTTACTGAATGGTTTTACAGCCTTACCTGGACTGCGCAACCATATAGTCAACAACCGCCTTCAGCTGATCATCACTAAGAGTTGAACCACCGCGTGGCAACATAAGTGGGTTGGTGGCAGAACCATTGATTGATGTCGCATACAGTGCAGCCATACCCTTGGCGATACGAGGTGCCCAGGCAGCCTTGTCACCCAAACCTGGTGCATTAACCGCAGCTGCAGTAGCAGGGCTATGGCAGGCAAAGCAGAAAGTATTAAAATCACCCGCTGCATCAGCCATTGCATTCTGACCTGCCGCCATTGCAGCAACCGTTACCATACTCATCATCACTTTTTTCATTGTTGTTTCCTCAATGTAAAATTAATAAATAGTAAAAAAATCAAATTCACCTTGTAGCTACTGCTTCTGCAGCAGCTCTACAATCATCATCAGCTCCCTGACGGTCATCTTCTCGCCAAAGTCTGCCGGCATCAGCCCTTGGGCATACCCCTCGGCAATCACCACATTGGGATCCACAATGCTCTGCTGGATGGTTGCACCATCCTGACGTCCGCCGATTCCTGCAAGACTGGGGCCAAGATCCCCACCAGAGCCATTGATGACGTGGCAGGCACTGCAGCCATACTTGCCAATCGCCTCCTCACCCGTTGCAGCAGGGGCAGCTGCCCCACCCGCTGCCGGACCACTCTCCTCGACTGCCGGCGCCTCGGTTGGGAGTTCCACAGTGACATCATTGCCATCCTTTGCCTGCATAAAGGCGATGATCGCATCCATCTCTACCTCAGAGAGGTTGAGGGGGGCCTTGTTGACGGTCGGCATTGGGGACTCCGTATCGTTGGACCCCTTCTTGCCAAAGGTGGCAACCACATAGCCACTGGGATCCACCATCGATTCACGGAGATAACCCTCTGCATCACTGGCACCCCCCTGGTAGCGCTCATCTGCCAGACGCTCATTGGCAGTATCAACCATGTTGAGCACCAGGATATCGGGGGCACGACCGAGGTTGTTGTGGCAGAGGGTGCAGGTTCCCTTCCCCTTGAAGAGCTCCTCACCCATCGAGATAAAACTGTCCATGGTCAGTGCACCGAGATCTACCTCCTTCTCAACCGGTGCCTCTCCCTCAACCTGGGGAAGAATATTGGCCACCAGGGTGAAGAGCAGCACCAGTGCCATACTGAACCCCAGAACCGAAACCAGAACATGTCCACGCTGGGCAGATCGAACAGTCGATCGATTATGCAATCTCATTATTCTGCTCTTCATTACTCTCTCTCCCCTCCAGCCTGCGGCACCGGCTGTTTCTGACCACTCAGGTTGGAAATCCAGAAGACAAAGAGGACAAAGAGGATGAACAGCACCGTTACCAGCGTCACCATGTTGCCCGCATAGCCAATTGCAGGGATGTAGTTATCGGGCGAGCTGTCCTTCATCACGGTGTAGATGTGCCAGTGGGTCTTGACCGAGGAGCGGACATATCCCATCAGCCCCATCAACCAGGTGAAGGCGACCGGAAGTGCAAACAGGGCATACTGGGAGCGGTTGGATACCTTGCCCCAGACTGCCGGGTACTTGACCCTGGCATTCTTGTACATCATCCCATCCAGAACCACCCCTGCAATAATAACAATCAGGGTGGAGACCACCTGGGTCACACTGGACCCCACCTTGTAGACGGTATTGGTGAAGTAACCATAGTAGACCCCGGCAAAGATGATGTTGATTATGGCCACAATATAGATTGCCGTCATCAGTGCATTTCCGGCGGGCGCCCAGGAAACCGTCGCCTCCTTGTCCGAGCGTCGATAGAGCTGGAAGGAGAGGAAGGTGACAATCAGCATCAGATTCACCGCAATATTCTTCGCCGGCATGATCCCCAGCGGCCCGAGGATATGGTGGTGGCTTCCGCCGAGCGCCGAGATCTCGCTGGCTGTCAGCAGCAGGGTGTGGGGGGTCATCCAGATCAGAAAACAGATCACCAGGGTCGCGGCGATCCACTTGATAAACCCTTGATACCGTCTTGAACCCTCGGTACGGGACATCCCGGACCAGAGGTAGTAGTTGGCAGCCAGCAGGATGGTTCCGATCAGTACCGCCTGAACAATAAAGAGCCAGGCAAGGATTCCGCCCATGGCGGTAATACCCATCTGCTGGGAGTAGGCATAGACCTCAGCCATCAGCCAGTACCCGGCGAAGGGGAGCGGCAGAAAGGCGAGAATGGCGATAAAGTTGGAGGTATACCCCATCCAGTCATAGTGCGCCTTCTGTGCCTCGGTTCTCGCCGCGAGGAACTTGAATCCTGCATAGGCACCAACAACAGCACCACCAAATGCAATATTGGCGATAAAGCGGTGGAGATTGACCGGATTCCAGAGTGGCCCCTTCATCACCTCCCAGATATTCCCGACCACAGCCCCCACATCACTCACCCCTGAGGGAGCCATCATAAAGGTGGCCCAGGAGTTGGAGACCACCATCAGGGTCAGCCCTACCCCATTGAGCATCAACCCCAGCGAGAGGTGGATCCACTTCTTGTCCCCATAGCGGAGCGCATCCCACCCATAGTAGTAGACATAGAGGAAGAAACTCTCGAGGAAGAAGAGTACAGCATAGACCAGCATCTGCGCACCAAACACCTCCATCATGTAGTCCATGAAGGTGGGGTACAAGAGGAACAGTGCCAGTGCCAGGGTTCCACCAAAGAGTGCGGTAATGGAGTAGGCGGTGATACTGATCTTCATGAACTCATGGGCCATGTCATCGTAGCGATTGTCCCCGGTCTTGACCCCCATGATCTCGATCCCGACCACAAACATCGGTACCGCCAGCACCAGTGCCCCAAAGAAGAGGTGCATCTGGGCAATCACCCAGACTACTGCGCGGCTGCTGACCCCGATATTGGGATAGTCATCACGGCTGGGTTGTGGGGCGGGTGCCAGTTCACTACTGCCATCAGCCACCTCGTTGGCAACGGCCTCATTGAAGAGAGAGGGTGAACCAGGATCAACCCCTAGAGAGACAAGGGCAAGCAGTGCCAGCAGGAAGATTGCAAAAAAGGTACGTTGTTTCATTGTATCCACTCTCCTCACTATTGAGCCGGTGTCAGGTCAAGGTTGAGGGGGAGCCCCTGCATTCCCATAATGGCATGATCCATTCCATAGAAGAGAAGAAGTGCTGCGATGAGTGCAACCACAAATGCAATACCTGTTTTCATCAAATCACCTGAATAGTTTGGTTTAACGTTATATGTATGGAGCCTTGTTCACCGGAGTGGATCAGTGGTGAAGCACCACCCCGCCCGAGTAGATCAGTAGCCACCAGAAAAAGAGGAGAATCCCCACGGTCGTCACAAGAAAGAGCTTGGGACCCCAGGTGGTGGCGCTATCTCCAGTGGGGGCGGGACCACCCTCTGCCTCACTCATATTGTTGGTTGTTTCATTGGCTTCAGACATGACACTCCCTCAATGGAAATCGAATACTCATGGAGTGTCTGCATTTTCCATGCCAGAAAAATAGACAAAAATATTTGTTCTTGATAATCCATATGTTATCTTCAGTATTGAACATTTCGTTCAATTTACTGAAGAGCCTCAAGATGCCAAATTGTTCAGAAATTGAACATTCTGTTCAACTACCGATGGAACAGATCTTCCAATTGTACAAATCGTCCCACTTTATTGAGAGGGCAGCACCAGTAGAGTAGTTATTTCTGTTATCAATCAATCAGATATTATATTGGCACGACTCATGCATACATAACGGGAGCTTAACCACTCAACCCAATTTACAGAGATCAACGAGTAGACCATTATGAGCTCAGCGCAGACCATTGAGGCATTAATCCAGCTTCTTGAGAGAGGAGATGAGGCAGACCGCTGTTACGTTACCCAGGCACTGGGAAAACTGGCGGACCATGACATTGCACCCACCGTTTCAAAGAGGGTACTCCCCTACCTGAGGGACAAGGACATTGATGTCTGTGTTGATGCCGCCGAGACCCTGGGGAAACTTGGGGGCGAAGGGGTCACTGCCGCACTGCTCGAGTCACTGGAGAAGGATCCGGACGGAGAGGTCAAGACTGCCATTGCCCGAGCCCTGGGTGAACTGGGAGACCCGGATGCAGCCTCCGGACTGATTCGGGTGTTGGAGGAGCGTGACGAGGGGATTGAGATCATTGAGGATGGCTGGGATCTCTGGTGGGACGTCCAGCTGGCTGCTGTCAAATCCGTTGGTCAACTTCGGGTACCGGAGGCCGTCCCTGCCCTGATTCGCATTCTTGATAGTGAAGAAGGGGAGGATATAGAGGCCAATATTCTGCGCTCCCTCGCTGAGATTGGAAGCAGGGAGAGTATTGAGGCACTGGAAAAGATCATGAGCGACGGAAACTCACGCAAACAGCGGCGTGTTGCCTCCGCCCTGGGACGCTCTGATTCCGAAGAGGCGGCCCGAATCCTCGGTCGCGCCCTGCAGTCGAAACATGCCGATGTGCGTGCACATGCCGCCAGGGCGCTGGAGGAGCAGGATGCCAAGCGCTACCTGCCGGCGATCATGCTTCTACTCAAGGACTCCAGCGACGAGGTGCGCAAGGCTGCTGCCCATGCCGCCACCACCCTTGGTGAGATGAAGAATCCAACCCAGGAGGCGATGGACATGTATGCCGGGCTGCTGAATGATGAGAGCGCCCTGGTACGGGCAACCTCACTTAATACACTGGCCAACATGGAGAGTAGCATTCTGCAGGAGAAGCTGGGGGATGAGAGCGTGGATCGAATTGTTGACCTGATCGGGGATCCCGACATCGAGTCATCGATCGCTGCCACACGGCTCTTCTCAAAACTGAACAGGCCGGGAGCGGAGGAGCGACTGATTGCCCTGCTGGAAGATGACTCCAATGAGAGTGCAATCCGCCGACAGGCCGCCCTCAGTCTTGCGATGGCAGAAGCGGTGGGTGGTGATGCCGTTGAGGCGCTGACCCGGGCACTCAGTGACCCGGAGCAGTCTGTCCGCCTGGCGGCCCTGAGCGCACTGATGGAGAGCGAGAAGCGCTACGCCCCAGAGAGCAGTGATGACTCTCTGCCACGCCCAACCGAGATTGTAATTGCTGCACTCCATGGCGAGATTGACCTGACTCGCGAGGAGGAGAACGAGACTGAAGAGAGTGAGACCGGTGAGGATGGCGAGACCATTACCCAATCCCAAGAGGTTCAGTTCAGTCGAGAGGGGCCACAGCAGGAGCAGGATGAAGAGGCCTCTGAAGAGGTACTGCCCGACTTTCCCGAGTCTCCCACTGTAGAGGGAGAGATGCACGAAAGCTTCTCCACACTCGACACCATCGCGATGGACAATGTCGAGGCCGCTCTGATGCTGGACGAGGAGGAGGCTCCTGCTGAAGAGGAGTTTGATGAGGAGGCGCAGGAGTATCTCGACATTCTGGAGAAGAACGAGGAGGCTGCAGAGCGCCGCGAGCGTCGCTTCAAGAGCAAGGACATCCATACCGATGTGCGCCGCACGGCAGCAAGGATGCTTGGACAGTCCCAGAACGAAGATGCCATTAATGAGTTGAACAGTGCCCTCAACGACGAGGATCACGAGATCCGGCGCCTTGCCGCAGAGGCACTGGCCCAGATTGCCGCAAACAACCCCTCCAATCCTGCACTGCTCAACACCCAAGGCACCCTGATCTCACAGATACACTTTGGCGATCCCGATATCCGCATGGCGGCAATCCGGGCACTGGGGGCGATGGAGAACCGTGCCGCAATCCCAACCCTGCTGGAGAGCCTGAGTGACGAGGATACCGTGGTACGAATGGAGACCATCCGTGCACTGCTGTCGATTGCAACCAGTGACCTGGATTCAGAGAGTGAGGGGCACATGGTGACCCATGAGATCAGCGACAGCGAGATTCTCGACCGCATTGGAGAGATGCTCAGTGATGAACAGCCCTCTGTCAGAAAATATGCTGCCGATGCAGTCACAACCATGCTGATCTATGGGGACGAGAACAGGGAGCGAACCAGCGCCCTGATAGGGAAAATCCTCGATGCCGGATTTACCGGCGCTGGAGAGCAGGCACGTCATATGGGGCGGGCACTGCGCATCCTCGACCCGGTCACCAGTACCGACCATCTGCTGCCACTGCTGGAGTCGATGCAGAGCAGTGCTGAACGTCGATTTGTTATCGAGATGCTGGAAGAGATCTACCAGCCGGAGGAGACCCTGCTTCCACGGGGACACCTGCAGGCCGCATAGCACCACTTCAAGACCAGGGGCCACTGGATAGAGCTGATCTGGAACTTTTTCATTAACCATTTTTTTCACTTACAGGAGTTACATCAATTATGAAATCCTCAAAACGTCTACTCAAGACACTCTCCGCTGTGGCAATCACCGCCGCAGCATTTGCCCCCATTCATGCCGAGGCCGGCTACAAGGTGGTTGATGTTGCCAACGGCGGCACCATCACCGGTACGGTCACCCTGAAGAAGGCTGCACCAAAGTCTGCCCACAAGGTCTACAACATCAAGAAGGATACCGCGGTCTGTGGCTCTGGTGAGCGTATCGTTGATTACGTACAGACCAATGGCAAGGCACTGCTCAACACCGTGGTCTACCTGACAAAGGTCAAGCAGGGAAAGGATTGGGGTGACACCCCTGCTGAGGTAAACATCGACCAGCAGGGTTGTGAGTTCAAGCCCTTCCTCTCCATTGTTCAGAACGGCGGCAAGGTCACTGCAGTCAACTCTGACCCGGTACTCCATAACATCCACACCTATGAGCTGATGACCGGCACACTGAAGGGGCCCAAGAAGACCGTCTCCAATGTGAGCCAGCCAGATCAGGGCAGCAAGGTAACCAAGACCGTGAAGCTCAAGAAGGGCGATGCGATGAAAGTGGAGTGTGACGCACACGACTTCATGCATGGTTTTGTCTTTGTGGCCAAGAACCCCTACTTCGCCATGGTGGATGGCGATGGCAACTACACCATCAACAACGTACCCCCAGGCAAGTATAAGATCAAGGCATTCAACGGCTTCCTGAAACCGGGCAAGGGCAAGGCCGTTGTCAAGGGTGGCGACACCGTAACTGTTGACATCAAGATGAAGTAATGAGGAATCTGCTTCCAGAACAGCTCACCCTGTTTGACCGCCTGGTGCTTACAGGGGGAGCGATCAACATGGTTGTCGTCCTCACCATTATCATCTGGTACATGGTCGGTTAGGGGCAACCGGTTAACCCAATACAGCATCCCCCATCACTGGGGGATGACTGTTTAGGGTCTTTATAAAACCGTACACTCCGTGTGATTTTATAAGGATCGTAGAGAAACGAGCGAAACAAGCGGGAAGAGAGGTCTTAGAAGATGCACACTGAAAATGTAGTCAAGATGGAGCAAACCCGTCAACCAGAGCCGCTCCCAACCTACCAGAGAATCCTGCTGGCCGTAGACTCCTCGGACCACTCCAACCGGGGCACCACCGAGGCCTTTCGCCTCGCCTCACACTGGGGGAGCACCATTACAGGGACCCATGTCTATGCCGCCAAGCTGCATGATGTCCGTTTCCGCCAGATGGAGGGGGGGCTTCCGGAGCAGTTCCGTGAGGAGCAGGAGCTGGAGCGCCAGCGTGATGTCCATGATGACCTGATCACCAAGGGGCTCTCCATCATCACCGACTCCTACCTCGATCAGTCCGAGGAGATGGCCCGTAAGAACGAGATTACATTTAATCGCCGCCCACTGGAGGGGAAAAACTATCGTGAGCTAACCCATGAGACCAACAGCGGAAAGTATGATCTGCTGGTGATGGGTGCACTCGGCCTCGGAGCCATCCGTGGCAGCCGTCTGGGAACAGTGACCGAGCGGGTGGCGCGTCGCTCGGAGATCGACCTGCTGGTGATCAAGGAGCCTGAGGTGAATCTGAGTCGTGGCCCTATTGTGGTTGCTATTGATGGCTCGGCCCGTGCCTATGGTGGATTACTGACCGCCTTCTCGCTGGCGCAGGAGTGGGGTTGCAAGGTCAAGGTGATCTCGGCCTTTGACCCCTACTACCACTATGTGGCCTTCAACCGCATTGCCGGCGTGCTCTCGGAGGAGGCCGGCAAGGTCTTCAAGTTCAAGGAGCAGGAGAAACTCCACGAGGAGATCATCGACTCCGGACTGGCCAAGATCTACCAGGGACATCTGGATGTCGCCGAATCGATCGCCCGGGACTATGGGGTCGAGATTGAGGCCACCCTGCTCGATGGCAAGGCACACGATGCAATCGAGCGCTATGTCGCCAATGCTCGCCCCTCCCTGCTGGTGGTCGGCAAGCTGGGAATCCACGCGGATGATGAGCTGGATATCGGTGGCAATAGCGAGCTGCTTCTGCGCAATGTGGAGTGTGCAGTCTTGATGAGTCAGCGCAGCTTCCAACCCGAGGTGGACGTGGTTGCCGAGACCACCACCTCCTGGACCAACGAGGCGGAGGCACGGATGGAGAATGTCCCCTCCTTTGTCCGCAATATGGCGCGAATGGCGATCCTCCGTTATGCGCAGGAGCGTGGCCACACCGTGATTACCGAACGAATTGTCGAGGAGGCGACCGCCCAGCTGATGCCGGGCCATGCCGAGCAGGCAATGGGAGAGATTGTTGAGGCCTACGAGGCGGGTGAGCTGAAGCGCAAACCGGATGAGCCTGGGGTGGTAACGGACAAGATCATGCGCTGGGATGAGGAGGCGACCCGACTGCTGATGTCCGTCGAGGATCTTGCACTGCGCGGAAACCTCAGCATGCGTGCCGAGAAACGGGCCCGAGGGGATCGATCCAATCGGGTGACTGCAGACCATATTCGCCCTTTCATTGAGGGCTCTGACCAGAGAGCTGTGGGCTCTTCCTCTGAGGGTTTGCGCCGCCCCTCAGAGGGGGAATCCGCAGATCTCTTACCCCCCACCTGGAGTGCCGCCGCCCTCGCCCGCCTTGCCCGGGTTCCCGAGGGCTTCATGCGTGACTCCAGCAGGGATCGGATCGACTCCTACGCCCGGAAGCGTGGCCACCAGGAGATTACCCTGGAGGTTGCCGAGGCCGGCCTGGAGCAGGCCTGCAAGGCGATGGAGGAGAGCATGCGTAGCCAGGAGGCCACCCCCTCCCCCAAGAAGGAAGAGAAGAAGGCGAGCCTCTGCCCCTTTGCCAATCTGGCCAAGGCCGGGAAGGAGCGTGAGCGGAGTAAGGCTGTCCGGCAGGCAAAGAAGGGCTCCCTGAGCTGGAGTACCGACGCCGAGGCCCGGATGGAGCGAATTCCTGAGGGGTTTATGCGTGATCTGACCCGCCAGCGAGTCGAGAAATTTGCGAAGAGGCACGGGACAACGGAGATCACCGAGGCACTCGTTGAGGAGAAATATAGCGAGTGGGCCGCAGGATCCAGCAAGAGAGAGTCCTCCATGGAGTGGGAAGAGGAGGCCAAGGCCCGCATTGAGAAAGTCCCCGGTTTCGTCAAGGGGATGGTAATCCTTGAGGTGGAGCGCTGTGCACAAGACCTGGGGCTGGAGCGGGTCACCCATGCAGCGGTCGACAAGGCGAGTCATGCCTGGGAGATGGGAAGTGGCTTCCATTCTGAATCCAACCCGAACCAGTACAAATGAATAGCAGCCACAGCGCCATGAACAACAGCCACAGCGTCTCACGCAAAGACGCAAAGACGCAAAGGTTGGCTTGGTATTCTCTTTATAGTACACGCAACATTAATGGCATCACCACTCCCATTAATCTTGTAAAAATAGAGAAAATTAAAACGAACCATCATCAATTAATAGCTGCAATTACTCCTATAACAACCCACCTAATAAAATGCTTTTCTTTGCGTCTTTGCGTCTTTGCGCGAGGCGCTTTTGCTTTTCAACTCTGATGAACGACCTCTTCCTCCTCGCCATCAACCTCACCCGACGCTGCAATCTCAACTGCAATCACTGCTACCTGGATGCAGAGACCCTGCAGCATGGTGATGAGGGAGAGCTGACAACCGACGAGGTGAGGCAACTGCTGGATCAGGTCGCCGCCCGCAGCACCGATACCATGGTGGTTCTGACCGGTGGCGAACCGCTGCTACGCAGGGATCTGGAAGAGCTCGTGGGGCATGGCTCCACATTGGGGCTCTCCATTGTGATTGGGACTAACGGGGTACTGCTTACCGAGAAGCGTGTCGCATCACTCAAGGCAGCTGGTGCAATGGGGGCCGGAATCAGTGTCGACTCTCTCAACCCAGCCTTTCATGACCAGTTCCGTGGCTGCCCCGGAAGCTGGGAGAGGACTCTGGCCGGTATGGATGCCTGTCGCAGAGAGGGGCTCCCCTTCCAGGTCCACTTCTCGATCACCGAGGGGAATGCCGATGAGATTGATGGCATGGTCGAGTTTGCCAAGTCGGTTGGCGCCCATCTACTCAACATCTTCTTCCTGGTCTGTACCGGCCGCGGAGAGAAGATGTCGGACATCACCCCCCAACGCTATGAGCAGGCGCTGACCCAGATTATCGAGGCGCAGCAACGACACCCCGATCTGATGATCCGTGCTCGTTGTGCACCCCACTACAAACGAATTTTATATCAGAATGACCCCAGTAGCCCGGTAACCCGAGCCGAGGGGTATGAGGGGGGGGGCTGTATTGCCGGCACCCACTACTGCCGGGTGACCCCGGAGGGTGGCGTCACTGCCTGTCCCTACATTCCTGATGAGGAGGGCAATATCCGCCAGCAGGATTTCCTCTCGATCTGGGACCAATCGGAGACCTTCGAACAGCTGAGAAACCCAACCCTGGGTGGAAAGTGTGGGCAGTGTGAGTACCAGATTCTCTGTGGTGGCTGCCGTGCGCGACCCAAGGCGATGGGAGGCACCCTGATGGAGACCGACCCCTGGTGCTCCTGGATCCCACAACAGGACAATGTGATCCAGCCACTCGACACCTCAAGAGCGGGCGAGGTCAGCTGGAGTGGAGAGGCAGAGAAGCGGCTCAGCCGGGTTCCCGGTTTCCTGCGCAAGATGGTCAAGAAGCGTGCCGAGAAACATGTCCTGGAGCAGGGGCTCTCCGAGGTGACCTCCGAGGTACTGACCGAGCTCTCCAGCCAGCGATTTGGGGAAAACATGCCAAAACGTCCCGGCAGCAGTGAACCCAAGCCAATTGCATGGACCGCCGAGGCACAACAGCGTCTGGACGAGACCCCCTCCTTCCTGCGTGATGGGGTACGTGCCGTGGCCGAGGATATAGCCCGCACCGAGGGGCGACTGGAGGTCAACACCAAACTGCTGGATCGACTGGAGGCTGAGGATGAGCCTGGGCGCAGACTGAACTGGGATGCCACAGCCAACCAGCTACTGGATGATTTCCTCTCCGACCGCCAGCCCCAGGTTGTGCTGTTTGTAAAACCGACGCTGGAGGCAGCTGCAGAGCGCGAGGCAAAACGGCGTGACTCCATTACAGTTACCGCAGCAGATATTCAAACCATTATCGACACACAACTGGCCGGTGTGGAGTGGGATCCCGATGCGCTGCAACGTGTTGAGGGGGCCCCGGAGTTCAACCGTTCAGGAATCAAGAAGGCGGCCGAATTCAATGCCCGCCGTGAGGGGCTGGCCCGTATCACCTCCGAGGATCTGACCCGCTTCAGAAACCGCGCGATGATGAAGGCGGTTCGCCGCCTGCGCGGTTTTGGGATGAATGAGCTCAACTTTGACGGCTGGGAGATTGCCAGGGAGCGGGTGCCCCGCCTCAGGGACAACCCACAGGCCGAGAAGCGATTTCAGACCATCCGCACCCATGTAGAGAGTCACCAGGGGGAGAATGGCGAGGGGCTGGGGATCCTGGACCGAGAGATGCTGGAGAAGATGAGGTCGGAGCTGAAACGCCCTCGCACCCAGAAGAAGAGAGACAGAGGGAGCAATCGATGAGCCGCAGGGTATTGATCATCGGCGGCGGGATCTCTGGCCTCTCAACCGCATGGTGGCTCAGTCAGGCCGGTATGGAGGTCGAGATCTGGGAACGGAGCGGCCGTCCGGGCGGCAAGATCAGGACCAGCCAGAAGGATGGATATCAGATGGAGCAGGCTGCTGCCCTGCTGCTCAATTTCCGTCCAGAGGTGGCCGAACTGGTTGCAGAGAGCGGACTGGAACCGCTCAAGAGCAGCCGCACCCCCTTTGCAGAACAGAACCGCTACCTGCTCAACAATGGAGCGCTCAACCCCCTCTCCATGAACATCAAGGGGCTCCTCTTCTCCAGAAGCTGGAGCATGAAGGGGCGTCTGCGGATGATGGCTGAACCCCTGATTCCCCGTGGCGGCGGGGAGGATGAGACCGTTACCGAGTTCATCACCCGCCGCTTCGGTCGTGAACTGCTGGAGAGGGCAATGGACCCCTTTGTCTCCGGGACCCTTGCCTCGGACCCCGACCTGGCCAATGCCGAGTCAACACTGGGCAGGCTGACCGCCCTGGAGAGAAAATATGGCAGCCTGACTGCGGGTGCCTTGATCCACAAGATCAACCGCAAGAAGAGTGCCTGCATTACCGAAACCTTCTCCTTTGAGGGGGGGATGTCGACACTGGTTGAGCAGCTGGCGCAACAGCCCGGGATCACCTTCCGGACCCACCATGAGGCATGCTCGGTTGAGAGTGACTCACGCTCCACCAGGGCACACCCAAAGTGGAGAGTCCATGGAAGAGATCACTCCACTGCAGAGAGCAGCGAAGTTGAACACTCCGTGGAACACCTGATCTTCAGCACCCCGGCAGCCACCACTGCCGACCTGCTCTCCTCCATCTCTCCTGAGGCAGGCAGCTTGCTGAATGGGATCGATTATGCGCCGCTGACGGTTCTCCATACCGGTTTCAAGCGCAGTGAGATAGCTCACCCGCTGGATGGAACCGGGTTCCTCACCCCAAAACGGGAGGCGATGCCATTCAATGGCAATATCTGGATGAGCAGCCTGTTCAGGGATCGTGCACCGGCAGGGAAGGCACTTCTCACCACCTACCTTGGAGGGGCACGTCAGCCTCAGGCGCAGGGATGGAGTGATGCGGATACGCTGGAGAGATGCCTGGATGCACTCAACCCCATCCTGGGGATCCACGGCACACCTGAGATGGTTCGAATTGACCGCCACCAGCAGGCCCTTCCCCTCTATCATGGCCACTACGCTGCCAGAATCAGGGAGCTGAACAACCTGCTATCATCCCACACTGGGCTCCATATTGCCGCCAACTACATGGGGGGTGTCTCGGTACGGGACCGCATCGCAGAGGGGAGAAGAGTATCGGATGAGATTGTTCTTCAGGAGAGAGAACAGGCAGAGTGGGGAGAAGGGCCACTCCTGCAGAGACAGTGGGCCACACAGACCTCATGAGAAACAGTACCGAGCCACATAACCAGGCAAACTTTCCCATCAGGCAGATCATGCCTCTGGTGGCTGTGATTGCAGTGCTGATGCTGTCTGTCTCCTCTGCCATCGAGTGGTATGCCGACGAGGTCTCGCTTCCGCGCTATTGTGGCGACCCTGACAAGGCACTGCACTATCTGGAGGCCGATCTGCGCGAACAGCGTCCAGCAGGAGATGACTCCAGAAGACCCTATCTGATTGCCGCAAAACTGCTGTTTCTGGTCCCCAGAGAGAGTGAGGAGCCGATTCCGGATTACCTGAATCGTGTTGAGCTGGAGATCCGGAGGCGTTGCGCATGACCACCTATCAGTATGCCTCCTCACTATTTGAAAAGGGGCGCCAGTTCCTGCTCTTCTTCCTGCCGATGCTGTTGATTCTGTTCGTGGCGGGAACCATCCACTTCTACTCCGACTACGAGGTCCGAAGAGGTGCCACCCAGAATGCCGAGCAGCTCCATATTGAACTGGCGGAGAAGATGGTGGCTGGGGATATCTCCAGAATTGTATCCGACCTGCTCTTTCTCGCAGAGCAGATGGATACTGTTCTGTTTGACAGCAAGGGGGCTCAGTCGGCAAAGAAGGAGGCCATCAACCAGATCTTCCTCAGCTTTGGGAAAAACAAGGGGATCTATGACCAGCTGCGCTATATCGCCAACTCCGGTATCGAACTATGTCGCGTGAACTACACCGGCAGAGGGGTCACGTCGGTACCGGATGAGAAGCTGCAGGACAAGTCGGACCGCTACTATGTTCAGGAGGGGCTGGAGCTGCAGAAGGGTGAGGTCTACCTCTCCCCCATGGACCTCAACATCGAGGGAAAGGAGATTGAACTGCCCCACAAGCCGGTGATCCGTTTTGTAACCCCCGTCTACTCTCCCGATGGCAGACATCAGGGGATGATTGTGCTGAACTATCTTGGCAGTGAGCTGATCGAGAACTTCCGACGCTCGGTGGCCTCAATCTCGGATCGGGCCCATCTGGTCAACAGTAACGGATTCTGGCTCAGCCATATCAACCCAAAGAGGGAGTGGGGTTTCATGCTTGGCCGGAGCAACGACACGTTCCAGAGTGAGTATGGCGATGAGTGGAGCCTGATGAACACCTCCCGCTCCGGGCAGTTTGTGACCAACAACGGCCTCTTCTCCTACCTGACCGTAAATCCGCTTCGATTGGCACAGATTCGGGCCGGCACAACCGACCATGTCATCCATACCCGAGCGCTGGATCAATATAACTGGCGCATCATCTCCCACCTGCCACTGGGTGAACTGGAGTCGACACCACTTGGCTTCCTGCAGAAGAACCGTCCGCTCTATGTGGCAATTATGTTTTTTACCGCCATCCTCTCCTGGATCCTGACCCATAACACCCTGCGCCGAAAAGAGTTCGAGATGCAGCAGGCCAATGAGCTGCGCTTCCGTGACACCCTGGA
>CAZYJG010000003.1:0-37728 GCA_964647745.1 uncultured Piscirickettsiaceae bacterium | reverse complement strand
CATTGGCTTCTTTGTTGCAACCCCTGACCATATGCGGATCGCCTCCTACCGCGGAATAAAGGACTACCAGCGGCTGCCGGAACAGATCGATCCATACCTACAGCGCGCACTGTCGGGAGATACATTCATCACCTCACCCATTGCATGGGATGTTGAAACCGGCCTCTGGTTCCCCACCCCATTCGTAATGAGCCCGATTAGAGACCACAACCAGAAGGTAATCGCTGTGCTTGCCTTCCACATAAACCAGAAGGGTTGGACGAAGGTTCCGGACAGTGCGCGATTGAGCAAGAGTGGAGAGACCTACCTGATCTGCGATCGGGAGGGGATAATGGTCAGCGAGAGCCGCTTTCATGATGACCTGATCCGGTTGGGTCTGATCTCGAGAGAGAGACCAAGCTCGATCGGGCTCCCCATCAAACCGCCCACCGACCCGGCTCAGGCGGAGGCAGCTCCCTTTACCCATGCAGCCAGCATGATACTGAAGGGAGAGAGCGGCTCACAACTGACCCCCTACCTCGATTATCGTGGGGTGCCGGTTGTTGGGGCGTGGTCCGACTACAAGGAGCTGGAGATAGGGATCATCTCCGAGATCGACTACAAGGATGGTTTTCAGACCTATCTGCGGGTACGGGTGATCTACTGGACCACACTCCTGACCGCCCTCCTGTTGTTCCTGATCGGTGGCGTCTACTTCTCTCTGCGCACCTCACGAGCCGAAACAGAGATAAAGGCCGAGCGCAACGGTCGCCTTGTGGCTGAAGAGGAGCGGAAGGTTGCGGAGGTGCAGGCAACCCATGACCCTCTGACAGGGCTCCCCAACCGGAATCTGTTGATGGAGCTGGGCAGACAGGTACTCAGAAGGTCATCAAGGGGCAGGTACCGCACCTGTCTGCTCTTCATGGATCTGGATGGGTTCAAGGCTGTCAACGACCTCCATGGACACAGTGCCGGTGACAGGATACTTGAGAAGGTCGCCTCCCGACTAAGGGAGAGCATACGGGAGACGGATATCCTCTGTCGCTGGGGTGGGGATGAGTTTGTGCTGATCCTTGAGGAGTGCGGCGAGAGTAGGGATGTGGCACGTATTGCAGACAACTTAATCACGACCGTATCTGCCCCATATGAGCTTGATGGCACCCCGGTGAGGGTCGGTCTTACCGTGGGAGGAAGCTACTATCCGGATGATGCCAAAACGCTCGAGGACCTCATTCGCTATGCCGATATCACGATGTACTACTGCAAGCGGCTCCAAAGGGGCAGCTATCACTCCTACAACAGAGAGATCATGCGGGAGTGGGCGGCATCGAGCCAGACTGCCGAGGACCTGCGTGGCCGCCAGCTGATGACCGAGGAGGAGAAGCAGCGGGGGGATCTGCTGCTGGAGACCATCGAGGCGCTGAGCACCACGATCGACCAACGGGACCCCTATACCGCCAACCATCAGAAAAATGTATCAAGGATCGCGGCCGAGATTGCGACCGCAATGAACCTCTCCACCCAGCAGATTGAGGGGATCCGCATCGGTGGACTGCTCCACGATATCGGCAAGAACAGCATCCCGACCACCCTTCTTGAAAAAACAGAGCCTCTCACCGACCATGATAGATTGATCCTCAGGGACCATGTGAAGGCCGGCTTCAATATCCTGCAGGGGATCAACTTCCCGTGGTCGGTTGCAGAGATGGTGCATCAGCACCATGAGCGGCTGGATGGCTCTGGATACCCGAGTGGGCTGAGAGGGGATGAGATCCTGCTGGAGGCGAGGATCCTTGCTGTGGCCGACACCCTTGAGGCGGCAACCGCTGACCGTCCCTACCGCAAGGCGAGACCGATTGAGGAGGTGCTGGATGAGATCCGCAGCGGTCGCGATACGCTCTATGATGCCGATGCAGTGGATGCCACTCTGCTGCTCTATGGCGAGAGGATCCGTGGCTAGCACCTTTATTGTTCTATAGGCCTCATTAGGGTCGTTTTGGGAAGGTCAATATGGTTTAGGTACTGCGGCAAGTCTATAGCTCAGTTAAGCAGATTTTCTGCTGGACAGGCTCGATTTTGATGGGGTCTTGCGATCATAAAAAATACTCTTTCCGCTTATGCTGATAGGGATGCCCATTGCCACTTCACAGCTGATATAACCCAAGGCACGGGCAGCTGCTCCCACCCTCTGCTGAACACGATTGTCGATATTGAGGAGACTGGCTGCTTTGGCTGCAGATGACAGGGCAACACCAATATCCATCATTCTCATGATGCAATGTGGTCCGGTATAGCCCATTTCAAAATCTTTAAGCTCACGTTTTTGTTCAAAATCGTGGCATGTCTGGTAGCCACATCCGCCACAATCATAGCCGGCAGTTACGGGACCTGAGAGACCAATTAACAGCAGTCCTTGTGCGTTTTCAGCATTTGCTGCGTCACGGTGCCAATAGTTCTCTTTAGAGCTATTGTGTGCATATTTTCTCATTTCATCTGCTATACGCTTGAGATCATCCAGTTCAGTTAATGCCACGATCTCTAGACAATCTTTGCCTCCTGCTTTTGGTGCGGTTATAGCGGAGGCTGCCATTAGATTAATTACTGTTTCAATTGTTTGTTGCATGCTCGTCCAGCCAGTTATGGAGTATTTTGTTGCTGCAGCCTCAGGTTGTCCTTGGTTGAGGCTGAGGATTGTATTGTGTGAAGGGTGGGTATGGATGGTTATTGGGTACCGTATGGTACACAACTTAGGTCTTATCTCAATACATCAGTATAGGTACTATCCCAAGAGTCCCATTAGGGTCGTGCTCGGGATATCATGACACTCTAGGCTGTCTGAGTGTGGTGTAGGGCAGATAGTAGCCTAACGGTCATTCAGAGAGCTTACGCATCACTTTGATCACCGTCCCCTCCTTTTTCTACAGGTAGCCCCTGTCTGTTCCACTCAGCCATTCCGCCACTCACCACGTGGATATTGGGGAACCCATCCGCTCGCAGTTGCTTGGCAGCCCTCTTTGACCGCTTGTCTGTGGTACAGATCAGCGCGATGGTTCTCTCCCGATCACCAGAAAGTCCAGGGAGATGCTTTGTAAGCACCTCCAATGGAAGATTTCTTGAGTTTGCAATATGCCCCAGCTCCCCCTGGTAGTCCTTTTCTGACCGTACATCCAGCAAGAGCAGTTCATGGTCGCGCAACTGCTCTACCAGTTGGTCAATGCTCCAGTTGGCACCTCTCTTGTTAAACCCAAGGGTTTTCAGGAGTGTCAGCCAGTGGTTGTAGATCTCTTTCATGACAACAGTAGTGGTCCCCTTGACAGATATGAGCATATACTCATATCATAGATGTTAGCACATGCGCTGGGCATGCTGTCAAGAAGAGGCGAGTTGTCGACAGAGAGGAGCAGAGAATGAAAATTCTGATTATTTTGAATGATCCCCCCTACGGAACAGAGCGTAGCTACAATGGGTTGCGGCTTGCAAAGGCACTTTATGGTCAGGCAGAGGTGACACTCTTTCTGATGGCTGATTCCATTGGTTGCGCAAGAAAGGGACAGCAGGTGGCTCAAGGATTTTATAACCTGGAGTTGATGGTTAAGGCGGTGGTTCGCCATGGAGAGGTTCTGATGTGTGGCACCTGTATGGATGCACGCGGGATAGGGGATGAGGATGTGGTCGATGGTGCAAAACGCAGCACCATGAAGGAGCTTGCCCAGCGGACGGTGGAGGCAGATCAGGTATTGGTCTTCTAGGTGCCTGTCGGGGTTATGGCTGCCTTTCCGCCTTCAGGGCGCGGATTGCAACAAAGCCCCCCTCCCCGTGCCCCTCAGTGACCGCTGCCTCTTCCGGGGTTCTCTCCGGGAGTAGCGTCTGTCTAAACTGAAAACCGGTAAATCCTGACTGCTGCAGCAGCTCGACAGTCTCATCCACCGAGAGGAGGCTTGCGCCGCGGTAGAAGGTGCTCTCCCCACTATGTTGTTCGTATTTCACCCCCAGTCCACTGTTGCGATCGATCATCCCGATAATCAGGGAGCCGTCCGGTTTCAGTACCCGGTGGGCCTCCAGCAGCGCCTCTTCTGTTGAGGTGACAAAGCAGAGTGTGGTGACAAGGAGGAGGTAGTCGACGCTTTCACTCTCCAGCGGCAGATCCTCTGCGATGCCCTCTCTGAGGGTGATTCCCCGTTCCGACGCGATGGAGCGCATGGCGGCAGCGGGCTCAATCCCCGATGAGATCCCCAGTGGCCCCATAAAGCGGCCGGTTCCAGCCCCCACCTCCACCCCCCTTCCATTGGCGGGCAGCAGCTCACGGACTGCACCCAGCTCCAGCTGGTAGGTTTTCGGGTGGCGGTCAAACCACTGGTCATACTGGAGCGCATGGCGCTCGAAGGGGTTCTCTTCTCTCACTACCGGTTAAAGTTCCGACTGGCCGGCTACCCCGCTCTCTATTGCGGCACGTCGGACAGCGGTGGAGACATAGCCCAGCAGCCGGGGGTCCAGCGGCTTGGGGATGATGTAGTTGGGGCCATACTCCAGGGTCTCGTTCGGGTAGGCCTCTCGGATCTCATCCAGGATCGGCTCACAGGTGAGGTGCTGCAGTGCCTTGACCGCAGCCACCTTCATCTCGGTATTGATGGTGGTTGCCTTGGCATCAAGCGCACCACGGAAGATATAGGGGAAGCAGAGCACATTGTTGACCTGGTTGGGGAAGTCACTGCGTCCGGTGGCGATGATCAGGTCGGAGCGTGCCTCCATTGCCAGATGTGGGTGAATCTCGGGATCCGGGTTGGCGAGGGCAAAGAGGATGGGGCGCTCCGCCATGCTCTGCACCATTGCAGGGCTCACCAGATTGGGGCCAGAGAGGCCAATAAAGATATCGGCCCCCTCCATCGCATCACTCAGGGTTCTGTGCCCGGTGGTGGTTGCGAAGATCTGCTTGTAGAGGTTGAGGTCGGTGCGCCCTCCATGGATCACGCCGTGGCGATCAACCAGGGTGATATTCTCCTTGCGGGCACCGAGGGTCAGCAGCAGCTGCATCGAGGCGATGGCAGCGGCACCGGCACCCAGGCAGACGATACTGGCCGACTCGATCGACTTCTCCTGCAGCTTGAGTGCATTGAGCAGACCGGCGGCAATGATGATTGCGGTGCCGTGCTGGTCGTCATGAAAGACCGGGATGTTGAGACGGTCAATCAGTGCCCGCTCAATCTCGAAGCAGTGGGGTGCAGAGATATCCTCCAGGTTTACACCGCCAAAGGTGGGGGAGATGCGGACGATGGTCTCGATAAAGGCCTGGTTGGAGGAGGCATCGATCTCGATATCGAAGGCATCGATATCGGCAAATTTCTTGAACAGCAGGGCCTTCCCCTCCATCACCGGCTTGGCAGCCAGTGGGCCGACATCCCCCAGCCCCAGTACCGCACTGCCATCGGAGACAACGGCAATCAGGTTGCCACGGCCGGTATAGCGGTTGACCTCATTGGGGTTGCGGACAATCTCGCGTACCGGGGCTGCGACCCCGGGGCTGTAGGCGAGGCTCAGATCATACTGGGACTCGAAGGGTTTGGTGGGGAGGGTTGCGATCTTCCCGTGCGGTTTTTTCGCGTGGTAGTCGAGTGCCTCCTGCAGGAGGGCCTGATCCTCAGGGTGTAACGGATTATCTGTCACAGACTACCTCCTCTCTTAATTGCTTAAGAGAGAAGGTAATCGGTTAGTGGTCAGACTTCAAGATAATCCAGGATGCCCTCGGCCGCCTTGCGGCCGTCCCAGATTGCAGAGACCACCAGATTGGAGCCACGCACCATATCCCCGCCGGCAAAGACTTTGGGGTTGCTGGTCTGCTTCATGTAGGTCTGTGCCTCGGAGGCAACCACCCGACCACGCTCATCGGTGTCGATGCTGCTGCCACCAAACCACTCGGGTGGACTGGGCTGGAAGCCGAAGGCGATGATGACTGCGTCGGCAGGAATAATCTCCTCACTGCCGGGGACAGGCTCTGGACGGCGACGTCCATTCTCGTCGGGTTCACCCAGCTGTGTGGAGATCACCTTCAGCCCCTCCACCTTGCCATCACCGACAATCTCGATCGGCTGGGTGTTGAAGCGGAACTGAACGCCCTCCTCCTTGGCGTTTGCCACCTCCTTCTTGGAGCCGGGCATGTTGGCCTCATCTCGGCGGTAGGAGCAGGTGACGCTCTCGGCACCCTGACGGATGGAGGTGCGGTTGCAGTCCATCGCGGTATCACCACCACCCAGAACCACCACCCTCTTGCCCTTCATGTCGACAAAATCGGCCTCATCCTTCTCATAACCGTTGCAGCGGTTGATGTTGGAGATCAGGAAGTCGAGGGCGGCGTGGACACCGGGGAGATCCTCACCAGGAATCCCGGCGGTCATGTAGTTGTAGGTTCCCATGCCGAGGAAGAGGGCATCATATTCAGCCTCCAGCGCCTCGAAGGTGACATCCTTGCCGATCTCGGTGTTGAGGCGGAACTCGATCCCCATCTCCTCGAAGATGGCGCGACGGTTGCGCACCACATCCTTCTCCAGCTTGAACTCAGGGATACCAAAGGTGAGGAGTCCGCCAATCTCCGGATGGCGGTCATAGACCACGCACTCCACCCCGTTGCGTGTGAGTACATCGGCACACCCCAGTCCGGCAGGACCGGCCCCAATGATTGCCACCCGCTTGCCGGTCGGTTCAACCCGCGAGAGGTCGGGGCGCCAGCCGCGGGCAAAGGCGGTATCGGAGATGTATTTCTCGACATTGCCGATGGTGACCGCGCCAAAGCCGTCATTCAGTGTGCAGGAGCCCTCGCAGAGACGATCCTGTGGACAGACACGGCCACACATCTCCGGCAGGGAGTTGGTGCGGTGTGAGAGCTCGGCCGCCTTCTCGATCTCACCCTCGGCCACCAGCTTCAGCCAGTGGGGGATGTGGTTGTGAACCGGACACTTCCAGGAGCAGTAGGGGTTGCCGCAGGAGAGGCAGCGATCGGCCTGGGTTGCGGCATCCTGCTCGTTGAACGGTGCATAGATCTCACGGTACTCGGTGACCCGCTGCTCGGCAGAGGTCTTGGCCGGATCCATCCGCGAGACCTCGATAAACTGGTAGATGTTACCCATTATGCGGCCTCCTTCTGCATGCTCAACAGGGATTCAAGCTCAAGAGCCTTTGGCTTGACCAGCCAGAACATCGGCACAAAGTCATCCCACTCGTTGAGAATCTTCTGTCCCCACTCACTGCCGGTGGCGGCGGTGAACTCCTGGATGGTTTCACGCAGATGGCTGCGGTGGGCATCCATGTTCTCCGGCGTGATGCGGTGGATATCGACCATCTCATGGTTGTAGCGGTCGACAAAGCCGTTGTCCATATCCAGGATGTAGGCAAATCCACCGGTCATCGCGGCACCAAAGTTGACACCGGTTGGGCCAAGAACAGTCACCTGGCCACCGGTCATGTATTCACAGCCATGGTCACCCAGCCCCTCGACAACAGCCCTGGCACCGGAGTTTCTCACCCCGAAGCGCTCACCGGCGGTGCCTGAGGCATAGAGTGTGCCCCCGGTTGCACCATAGAGACAGGTGTTGCCCATGATCGGGGTCTCGTTGCTGCGGAAGATGCTCCCCTGTGGCGGGTAGAGCACCAGCTTGCCGCCAGCCATCCCCTTGCCGACATAGTCGTTGGCGTCTCCCTCCAGGTTCATCTGCAGGCCACCGGCATTCCAGACACCAAAGCTCTGGCCGGTCGTCCCCTTCAGATTGAAGACAACAGGTGCGTCGTTCATCCCGTGGTTTCCATGGCGCTTGGCAATCTCACCGGAGAGGCGGGCACCGATGGAACGGTCGGTATTGCGTACACTGTAGCTGAACTCGCCACCAGACCTGGACTCAATCGCAGCGAGTGCATCAGAGACCATCTGTTCGGCCAGCTCACCCTTGTCAAAGGGCTCATTCTTTGGTGCAGTACAGATCTGTGGCTTCTCTGCAGGGACATGCGAGGCATCCAGCAGTGGCGTGAGGTCCAGATTCTGCTGCTTGCTGCTGTTGCCCTCCATCATCTCCAGCAGATCGGTTCGACCGATCAGCTCATCCATGGAGCGTATTCCGAGCGAGGCCATCCACTCGCGCGCCTCCTCGGCGATAAAGCGGAACATGTTGATCACCATCTCCGGCAGGCCGGTAAAGTACTCGGAGCGAAGACGCTCATCCTGGGTGGCAATGCCCACTGCACAGTTGTTGAGATGGCAGATGCGCAGATATTTGCAGCCGACAGCAACCATCGGTGCGGTGCCAAAGCCGAAGCTCTCTGCACCCAGCATGGCCGCCTTGACCACATCCAGACCGGTCTTCAGCCCACCGTCTGTCTGCAGGCGCACCTTGTCGCGCAGATCGTTGGCACGCAGGATCTGGTGGGTCTCGGAGAGCCCCAGCTCCCATGGGGAGCCCGCATACTTGACCGAGGTGAGTGGGCTGGCACCGGTACCGCCATCATGGCCGGCAATGGTGATCAGGTCGGCATAGGCCTTGGCCACGCCCGCGGCGATGGTTCCCACGCCCGCCTCGGAGACCAGTTTTACAGAGACCAGCGCATCCGGGTTGACCTGCTTGAGGTCATAGATCAGCTGCGCCAGGTCCTCAATCGAGTAGATGTCATGGTGTGGGGGAGGGGAGATCAGGGTTGTGCCCGGATTGCAGTTGCGCAGTCGGGCAATAAGCTCGTTGACCTTCTGTCCGGGTAGCTGCCCGCCCTCTCCCGGTTTTGCACCCTGTGCCACCTTGATCTGCAGCACCTCGGCACTGCTCAGATAGTGTGGGGTGACCCCAAAGCGGCCAGAGGCGATCTGCTTGATCTTGGAGACCTTGTTGGTGCCATAACGCACCGGATCCTCACCCCCCTCACCGGAGTTGGAGCGACCACCGATGGTGTTCATCGCAATGGCCAGTGCCTCATGGGCCTCGGGTGAGAGTGCACCCAGTGACATTGCTGCGGTATCGAAGCGCTTGGCAATATTCTCCCAGGGCTCCACCTCCTCCAGCGGGATTGCGTTCTGTTCACCATTCAGGCTCAGCAGGTCACGCAGGGTGGCTGTTGGGCGGTTGTTTACATGGTCGGCATAGACCCTGTAGTCCTCTATGTTGCCGCTGCGAACCGCCTGTTGCAGGCTCTGCACCACATCCGGGTTGTAGGCATGGTATTCGCCTCCGTGCATGAACTTCAGCATGCCACCCTGTTCAACCGGCTTGCGACGGTTCCACGCCTCAGTGGCGAGAGACTTCTGTTCATTTTCCAGATCGACGAAGCGGGAGCCCTTGATTCTGCAGGTGGTGCCACAGAAGCAGAGCTCAACCACCTCGTCATGGAGACCGACAGCCTCGAAGAGCTGTGCTCCCCGGTAGCTGGCAATGGTGGAGATCCCCATCTTGGAGAGGATCTTCAGCAGCCCCTTGTTGATCCCCTTGCGGTAGTTGCGTGCTGCCTGGGCCAGGTCATGGTCCTGAATGTCGTTTGTAGAGACCATCTCATGGATGATCTCGTAGGCAAGCCAGGGGTAGACAGCCGAGGCACCGTAACCGATCAGGGTTGCAAAGTGGTGAGGATCACGGGCGGTTCCGGTCTCTACCACGATGTTGGCATCACAGCGCAGGCCGGTCTGTACCAGACGGTGGTGAACGGCGCCGGTTGCCAGCAGGGCATGAATGGTATTGCTGTCGGCAGAGAGGTTGCGGTCCGAGAGGACAATCACCACCTTGCCGCTGCAAACCGCAGATTCGGCCTGGTCACAGACCGCCTCGATCGCCTCTCTCAGGTTGCTCTCCTCACCATAGGTGAGACCGATCAGCTCATGTGCGTAGTTACTGCCCGAGTGGCCCAGCAGCTGCTGGAATTTGGTTCTGGAGAGTACCGGGGAGTCCACCACCAGACGGCGGGCATGCTCCTCTGCCTCCTCAAAGATATTGAGTTCGCGGCCGAAACAGGTCTCCAGCGACATCACGATCTGCTCGCGCAGCGGGTCGATCGGTGGATTGGTGACCTGGGCAAACTGCTGACGAAAATAGTCGTAGGGGGAGCGGTTGCGCTGAGAGAGCACCGAGATCGGGGTGTCATCCCCCATCGCCCCGACCGCCTCCTGCCCATTGACAGCAAGCACCCGAACAATCTCCTGGCGCTCCTCGAAGGAGACCTGGAACAGCTTCTGTGCGGCCTGGAATGTCTCCTGGTCAACCCCCTCAATCTCATCCTCATGGGCGTTGATTCTGGTGACCAGGTGCTCGGTGTTCTCTCCAAGCCACTGCTTGTAGGGCTGGCGGTTCTTCAGATCATCATCGATCATCCCGGGGAGCAGCAGCTTGCCGGTGGCGGTATCGACGGCAATCATCTGGCCGGGGCCAAGGCGTCCCTTCTGTACCACATCCTCCGGCGCATACTCATAGACACCGATCTCGGAGGCGAGGGTGATGTGACGATCCCTGGTGATGACCCAGCGTGCGGGGCGCAGGCCATTTCGATCCATGGTACAGGCGGCGTAGCGGCCATCGGTCAGAACGATACCGGCCGGTCCATCCCACGGCTCCATGTGCATCGAGTTGTACTCATGGAAGGCGCGCAGATTGGGATCCATCTGCTCGATGTTCTGCCATGCAGGTGGAATCAGCAGGCGCATCGCACGGAAGATATCCATGCCACCCATCAGCAGCGCCTCCAGCATGTTGTCGAGGCTGTTGGAGTCGGAGCCGGTCATTGAGACCAGTGGGCGCACCGCATCCATCTCCGGGATCAGTGGGGTCTCGAATTTCATCGCACGGGCGACCGACCAGTTGCGGTTGCCCTGAACGGTGTTGATCTCTCCGTTGTGTGCCAACTGGCGGAATGGCTGTGCCAGGCGCCACTGAGGCAGGGTATTGGTCGCAAAGCGCTGGTGGTATACACAGAGTGCGGATTCGAAACGTGGATCCTTCAGGTCCTGGTAGAAGACCGGCAGGTATTCCGGCATCACCAGCCCCTTGTAGGAGATGACACGGGAGGAGAGGCTGGGGATGTAGAAGGCCTCATCCTCAGGCTCAATCGTCTTCTCGGTCTGGCGGCGGGCGATAAAGAGGGCACGCTCAAAATGGACCCCATCCATCCCAGCCGGTGCATTGACAAAGATCTGCTCGATCTGGGGCAGGATGGCCAGTGCATGTTCACCACAGGCGCTCTCTGCATCGGTGGGAACGGTACGCCACCCCAGTACCTCCAGACCCTGGGCGGTGAGGCTCTGCTCCAGCGTGGCCTTGGCAGTCTCTGCCTTTTCCCCATTCTGACTCAGAAAAACCATGCCCACTGCAAAATTGTCACCCAGTTGGTACCCCTGCTCCTCTGCAACAATCCTCATGAAGCCGGCAGGCTGTTTCATCAGCAGTCCGCAGCCATCCCCCGATTTTCCGTCAGCCGCAATGGCACCACGGTGGGTCATGCGGTTGAGGGAGTCGATGGCGGTCTCTACCAGCCCGTTGCTGGGATTGCCATCCATGTGGGCAATCAGGCCAAATCCACAGTTGTCCCGTTCAAACTCGGGACGGTAGAGGGGGCCAAAGGAGTGCTGCTTCTTTTCAGATCTGTTCATTGCTGTCTGTTATCAATTGACTGGTGGATCCCATGATCCACCCAAAAATCGGCCGGCAAGTATAGAACAGCGGCCTCTTTTATTCAATTTTATGCCCCGATTTTGCCCCTCTTCAGGGTGCAATTAATGCTTTCCAGACAAAGAAAAAGGGCATTGGAGGGGGTGCCTCTCAATGCCCTTTCAGAAGGCGGGGACTATTCCGCTGTTACAGCTGGTCCTCCTCCAGATCCTTCGCCTCCATGAAGACATTTTCACCGGCGCTGATACAGCCCAGAGGGATTACCACCAGGGTCAGCAGGGTGGAGATAAAGACCCCAAACAGCAGCGAGACTGCCATCCCCTGGAAGATCGGGTCGGTCAGGATCACGGCAGAGCCCAGAACCAGTGCCAGTGCGGTAATCAGGATGGGGCGGGTTCTGTATTTTGCCGAGAGAATCACTGCATCCAGCAGCGGGGTACCGGTGCGGAAGGCGTGCATCGTGAAGTCCACCATCAGGATGGAGTTTCTGACGATAATACCGGCCAGGGCGATCCAGCCGATCATCGATGTGGCGGTAAACTCCGCGTCCAGCAGCCAGTGGCCGGGGACAATCCCGAGCAGGGTCAGCGGGATTGGGGACATGATGATGGCGGGGATTATGAAATTGCCAAAGGCCCAGACCACCAGCATGTAGATCCCGACCAGGGCAACACCAAAGGCGATCCCCATGTCACGGAAGGTCTCATAGGTGACGGTCCACTCGCCACTCCACTCGAAGCCGGTCTGCTTGTCATCGGCGGGTGGTCCGGTGTACTCACCGCTGCGCAGCTCAACACCATCCGGGGTTGTGTAGCCCTTCTCCTCCAGGATGCGCTCCACATCGAGCATTGCATAGATGGGGGCACCGAGGCGACCCACGGCATCACCCACCACAAACTCAACCTTTCTCAGATCCTTGTGGAAGATGATGGGGTCACGCTGCACCTTGACGAACTCACCCAGCTCCGAGAGCGGGATGGTGCGCTGATCCATGGTCATCACCGGAAGATCACCCAAGCGGTGGAGGTGGGAGCGTTTCTCGATCGGAATGGTCATCACGATATAGGTGGGCTCCAGGATCAGGGACTGGAAGATGGAGGCGGCCTCAAATTCGCCCATCACCATTGCCAGATGCTGATTGATGGTCTCCACGGAGATCCCCTGTCGGGAGGCCTTCTCGCGATTGATGACAAAGCGCCAGGTCTCCATCGGGCTGCGCATCAGGTTGTCCACATCGTCGATGATCCCCGACTCGCGGAAGATCTGTGTCAGGTCGTCGGCCACCTGACGCCGGGTCTCAGCATCGGGACCATGAACCTCCGCAACCACGGTCTGTAGCACCGGAGGACCAGGCGGCATCTCGACCACAGTCAGGGCAACCCCTTCGGCCTGTGCAATGGGCTGCAGCCGTTTACGAGCCTCGCTTGCAATCTCGTGGCTTGTGCGGTCGCGCAGTGTCTTGTCGGTCAACTGAACGGCAATCTCGGCCTGCCATGGGAACTGGCGCAGATAGTAGTGGCGTACCAGTCCATTAAAGTCGAAGGGTTGTGAGGTGCCCACATAGTTCTGGGAGGCGACAATCTCCTCAATATCGGCAAGCTCTGCTGCAACCCGGCGGGTAAAGTTTGCGGTGGTGGGCAGGGCGGTGCCATCCGGCATGTCGATCACCACGCTGAAGTTGGATTTATTGTCGAACGGCAGCATCTTCACTGGAACGGTGGTGTTGTAGAAGAGGTACATGGCACCAAAGAAGCTGGCAATCAGCCCCATCAGGAAGCCCCACCCCAGAATTCTCCGGTTTACCAGGGAGAGGATCACTTTGCGGAAGAAGCCATCCAGAATCTCATCCACCTTCTCGTCACGTGCCTCCATCTTGTGCAGCTTCTCCATGCTGGGGACGATGCGCATCGCCAGCCAGGGGGCGAAGACCAGTGCCGCAAAGAGCGAGAGCAGCATGGCGACGGAACCCAGCGCAGGGATCGGCTCCATGTAGGGGCCCATCATGCCGGAGACAAATCCCATCGGGATCAGTGCGGCAACAACTGTATAGGTGGCAAGAACGGTGGGGTTGCCCACCTCACGAACCGCATCAACCGCGGTACGGGTATCCCGGGTTCCCGCCATCAGCCAGCGTCGATAGATGTTCTCGACGATCACGATGGCGTTGTCGACCAGGAAGCCGATGGAGAAGATCAGTGCAAAGAGGCTGACCCGGTCAATGGTGTACCCCATCAGCATGGAGACAAAGACCGTTCCGACCAGAACCACGGGGATGGTCAGCAGAACCACGATGGAGGGCTTGATGCCGAGGCTGAGCCAGACCAGGAAGGTGACTGCACCGGTTGCCACAAAGAGTTTGAAGAGCAGGTCGTTGACCTTGTTGTTGGCGCTTTCACCATAGTTTCGGGTCACCTCAACATGGACGTTGTCGGGGATCAGGTACCCCTTCAGGTTGTTGTCGACCTCGTCGAGAATGCGGTTGACCACGGTAACGCCATTGGAGCCGCGCTGCTTGGCCAGGGCGATGGTGACGGCAGCAGCATCCTTGACCGGTGTTTCATGTGGGGAGGCCATTCCGGTGGAGAAGGTGACAATCTCCTTGGTCTCCTGTGGCCCCTCGGATACCTTTGCAACATCTCTCAGGAAGACAGGGGTTCCGCGGTGCTGTCCAACCACCAGCTGGTTGAGCTCCTCAACCCTTGAGAGAAAGCCGCCGGACTCAACAAAGAAGAAGTGGTCCTGCATCTCGATGGTCCCCACGGTGTGGCCTGTGTTGGCAGTCTGTACTGCGTGGACAATCTGTCCCGGGCTGACCCCAAAGCCGGACAGCCGTTCCGGCAGGACCTCGATCCGTACCTGACGGGAGCGACCGCCGGTGACAAATCCAACACCGGTCTGCGGCAGCTGCTTGAGGTGCTGCAGCACACTGACACCGAGTGTTCTCAGGTACTCATCATCGACCTCTTCTGACCAGAGGGTGAGGGTGACGGAGGGGACATCATCCACCTCCTTGGGTTTGACCATCGGGGGCTTGATCCCCGTGGGCAGCAGATCCAGGTTGGACTGTATCTTGCTGTGGACCTGAACAATGGAGGGGCCCATCGGCTCACCCACCTCAAACTGGATGGTGATGATGCCGTACTCGCGATCACTGGCCGAGTAGACATGCTCAATCTTCGGAATCTCGCTCAGTATGCGCTCAAAGGGGTCGATGATCTGGTTGGCCACCTCACCGGAAGAGAGGCCGGGAGCCGGAAAGAAGATATCGATCATCGGAACCGAGATCTGGGGGTCCTCCTGACGGGGGGTTGCAATCAGTCCCCAGATTCCCACCGCCATCATCGCGATGAAGAGCAGTGGAGAGAGCGGGGAGTGGATAAAGGAGTCTGCCAGACGGCCGGCAAAACCGAGATCTGCGGCCTCGCCATTCTCCGTTGTTGTTGCCTGTGTTGTCTGTTCGGATGACTCCTGCTGCGTTATCCCGGTTGACTCCTGAGGGCGCTCCTCTCCATCCATCGGTTCTTTTTGGTCAGTCATGGTCTGTTGTTATCTAGTGGAGGTGGTTGTGGAGGATGGGTTGACCAGTACGATGTCACCCACACGGACTCCGGAGAGCACGCTCTGCCAGCCGTTATCAGCAATATCCCCAACGCGTACCAGGCGCATCTCGAGGTTGCCCTCATCCCTGCGGACAAAGATGGCGGGAAGACTGCCGCGCCAGACAATGGCCGAGCGGGGGACCGTTACCAGATTGGTTGCACCTGCCGTGGGATCCGGAATCATGATCTCGGTGTACATGCCGGGGGCTGCTGGTGCACCGGCCGGAATATTGAACTTGACCGTAACGGTATGGCCCATCACATCCGCCATGGGGAAGATACGGGTAACGGTAATGGGGACAATCTCGCCGCCCTGATCCAGGCGTGCACTCAGCTGCATCCCCTTGTGGAGCCCCTCAACCAGACGCGCAGGGACCTCTGCGCGAATCTGTAGTTTTCCGGTATCCCCGAAGAGGAAGAGGGGGACACCAGGCTGCGCAGGCTGTCCAACCTCAACCATCTTTCTCAGGATGACCCCGTCGAAGGGGGCGATGATGGTTGCCTGCTCAATGTTCTCATCCAGCTCGCGGATGGCGGCAAGGGCCTGATCATAGGCGTTCTGGGAGGTCTCCACCTGGACATTCATCCCGTAGAGGTTGGTCTGGCGCTGGATGGCAGAGTCCCCACGTCCACTCAGGTTACGCATCGGGTTGGAGAACATGGTCATCATGCTGGGCAGTCCACCCATCATTACGTTGGGCTGGGAGTTGGGATTCTCGATCTCATTGCGCAGCTGCATCTGGGCGTTGCGGATCCCCGCCTCGGCACTGGCAAGCTGTGCCTCTGCCTGGGCCCGTTTCGCCAGCATTGCATCAATGTCCTGGCTCGCCAGACGATCCCCCTTCTTGAAGGAGTCTCCCTCCTCGCCTGCGATAAAGAGGACATCTCCGGGCATCTTTGCCACCAGATTGACCTCACGATGGGGGATTACAGTCCCGCCGAGGGAGATCATTGCACCGACACGACTGCTTTTGGCGGCCACAAACTCCTCTGCGGCCACCTCGGTTACGGCAACGGCAGAGGTGAGGAGCACCAGAAGGGGTGCAACGGCATTGTTTATCAGTGATTTTCTCATGGGTTTGGTTCCAATTCTGTCAGATAATATGGCACACATTGTATTCCAGAGAATGCTTGATTGTCAACCGGTATGCCGCCGGAGTGCAGGTAAAACCCGTTATGAATCAGTGTGTGAAGCGCCGCTTGCGATGCCGGTTGCAAAGGTGGTCTGGTACCCTTTTCGCAACTGTTGATCCCGAAGAGAGAGGAGCGCCTGCTCTGCATCCTCCCGGCACTCAAAGTGTGCCTCCCTGTAGCTGCTACGTCCTCCCTGCACCCCGGATTCGCGAATCAGGGTCCAGCCGTCGATCAGGTCCTCCTGGATCTGGAGTTGATAGAAGCGTAGTGGTGCCCCATCAATGGGCGGGGTCTGCATATAGATGCGCATATGGGAGGTGGCTGGCTGCTGTTACTGGTGTTGTGGTGGTTCCAGGCCATCAATATAGCGCGAGCCCTCAAGGGGTGTAAACCGTATCGACCATCCATGGTGAATTCCTGAGAGGTGCATTGAAGATATTTGCCTCTCATTGGAGAACAGGGGTTTGTCTCCTATTCCATTCTGGTTATACTTGTGGCCAGTAGCTATGCATCGCTTGAAATGAATTAAGAAGGTACTATAGTTAAAGTTATAGGCATATTCATCACTATTAGTTAATGGTGATTGTGGACAAAAAAACAGTTAATCGCTTTAGGGAGAAAGTCATGCGTAAACATTCAGCTCTTTTGGCTCAAGGGATCCTTGCCATCGCCTCCGTCTCACTCCTGACCGGATGCAGTGAAAAAGAGATCAGTTTTCAGGCAGATGTGATGCCAATCATCAAGGCGAATTGTGCGGAGTGCCATATCAACCCTCAGGGTGAGGGGATCCAGGCGAGTGGTCTTGATCTCTCTGGTTATGTCCCCCTGATGAAGGGGACCAAATTTGGCCCCATTGTGAAGCCAGGAGATGCGGTCAGCAGTACCTTGAATATTCTGGTCGAGGGCAAGGCGGATCCATCCATTGCAATGCCTCATGACAAGAGCCCGCTTACCAAGAAGGATCAGAAGACCCTGCGTGATTGGGTCACCCAGGGGGCGAAGAACAACTAGCTTCGCAGGCAGGGTTGTAGAGATAGCAGGCCATCCATCCGCTAGCGGCTGGATGGCCTCACTTTTTCTGGGGGTTGCACCTACGGGGGTGCCTGGCCTGCCCCACTCTTGAGGAGGGTCGCCGCAGCAATGGCGCACTGTCCAGCGGCAATCCCCTGATCGTTGGAGGGCAGACGGTGCGATCGGTAGAGGCTGACCCCACCCTCTTGCAGGCGATCTGAGACCCCACCCAACAGTAGCTGGTTCTGGAAGACCCCGCCCCCCAGGACCACCCGGTTGATACCGTGCTGGAGGCAGAGCCGCTCTGCGGTCTCGCACAGTGCATTGATCAGACCGGCGTGAAAACGGGCTGCAATAATGCCCGGATCAACCTCCGCAGCGAGATCCTCAAGGATCCCCCTCCAGAGCGCCCCCCACTCAATGGTCTGCAGTTCACCCTCGTCAATCCACCGGACAGGGTAGCCGTTGTCCTGCTCCTGCTCGATCCAGGGTTCGGCACGGTTCTCCAGCAACTGGGCGGCCTCGCCCTCGTAGCTGGTCTGCTCCCTGCAGAGGGCCGTTGCAGCGGCAACGGCATCAAATAGTCGACCAGAAGAGGAGGCGGCTGGGCTGTTGATCCCCTGGCGAATCATCTGGGTGATGGTCTGGATCGGCCTGGTTTTCAGATAGCGGACCATCTCAAGGTTGGGGTAGCTGTGGGCAACCTCTTCCCAGCCAAGGGTTGCATCGAGGTGGGCAAGGAGATTGCGCCAGGGCTGCCGGTTGGCCAGCTCCCCCCCGGCAAGGGCAACCGGTCTGATGGTGGCGAGCCGGGTTGAGTGGCCATAGTTGGCGAGAAGAAACTCTCCCCCCCAGATCTGGCCAGACTCACCATAGCCAATCCCGTCGAGGATGATGCCCAGCAGGGGGGGGTGGTTGAGTGGCAGCCGATGTTCAATCATCACCGATGCAAGGTGGGCATGGTGGTGCTGAACCTCAATCAGGGGCAACCCCTCCTGTTCGGCAGTGGCTCTCCCCTGTTGGGTCGATCGGTAACCGGGGTGCCGGTCCACGGCGATGGCGACAGGGTGGTGATCAAAGAGCTGACGGTGCTGCTGCAGGGCGTGGAGGTACTGGTGAAAGGTGGGGCCGTTCCCCAGATTGCCCAGGTATTGGGAGAGGGTGACCTGCCCGCCGTGGAGCAGGGCAAAGCTGTTCTTCAGCTCCCCGCCCATGGCCAGTAGCGGGGGTGCACTCTCCAACCCCTCCGGAAGGGGCAGTGTCAGTGGTGCAATGCCCCGCCCAACCCTCAGCGTGGAGGGGGCCCCAGACTCAATCCGAACCACCGAGTCATCGACCCGGTTGATGATCTCCCGGTCATGGAGCAGCCAGTAGTCGGCAACCCCCTGAAGCTCACGATGGGCCGTGGTGTGGTCGATGCACTGCGGATTGCTGGAGTGGTTCCCGGAGGTGAGCACGATTGGCTGCTGGAGTGCAGCCATCAACAGGTGGTGGAGGGGGGAGTAGGGGAGGAGAAAGCCGATGGTGGACTGGTTCGGGGCCACCGAAGGGGCCAGGGGCTCTCGCCCCTTCTGGACCAGCACAATGGGTGCGGCCGGATCCTCCAGCAGCGCGATCTCCAGTTTGGAGGGGTTGCCATGTTGGAGGAGAGATTCAAGGTTGTGGACCATGACCGCGAGAGGCTTGCTGGGCCGCCCCTTGCGCTCCCGGAGCCGGGAGACAGCCGCCTCATCGGTGGCGTCACAGGCTAGATGAAACCCGCCAACCCCCTGAATCGCAACAATGGCGCCACCCCGGATCTGCTGTGCAGCGAGCTGAACAGGGTCCTGATCCGGGGGGGGATCAATCCGGCCCTGTCGTTCCTCAAGCCAGAGCCGGGGACCACAATCGGGGCAGCAGGTGGGCTGGGCATGAAAGCGTCGATCTGCCGGATCATCATACTCCTGCCGGCACGCCTCACAGAGGGGGAATGGGGCCATGGAGGTGTTGCGGCGATCATAGGGGGTGGCCCGGGTGATGGAGAGGCGGGGGCCGCAGTGGGTGCAGTTGGTAAAAGGGTAGCGATAACGTCGGTTTTCCGGGTCCATCACCTCGGCAATGCAGGCGCTGCAGCTTGCCGCATCCGCGGCCACCCCGGTGGTTCCCCCACCCGTTTGGCTCTCGGTGATGGTAAATTGCTCCGGAGGGGGGGCGTCCAGGGGGGTGCTCTCGATGGTGTCGATGGTTGCCAGGGGAGGGGGGTAATCCCTGAGCTGCTGGAGGAGGTGGTCAATCTGCGACGCCTCTCCCCAGGCATGAATGGTGACCCCACCGGCATCATTCCAGACTGACCCCACCAGTTGGTGCTCTCGGGCCAGCCTCCAGACCGTGGGTCGAAACCCCACCCCCTGTACAACTCCATGGATCTGTATGGCCCGACCTGCCATTTATGATCTGCTCTCTCTGCTCTTCTCTGGTGCGATCATGACTTGCCCCAATTCAGCTAATCCTCGATGCGTACCTTTCTGCGCAACGCCTTGTCACGCCCACGCCTGGTCTTGTCGTCGGTGCGTCTGTTCCGGGCGGCATGAGAGGGACTGGTCGGGATTCGCCTTTTCTGGGGTTCTGCTACACGCCGTATCAATTCCGCCAGCCGCTCCAGGGCCTGATTTCGATTCTGCTCCTGGCTGCGTGCCTGCTGTGCCTTGATAACGATGACGCCCTCTTTGCTGATACGTCGGTCATGCAGTGCCAACAGTCGTCTCTTGTAGTAGTCGGGCAGTGAGGAGGCATGGATATCAAAGCGGAGGTGAATGGCGGTAGAGACCTTGTTGACATTTTGCCCACCAGGACCAGAGGCACGAATGGGGGTGAGCTCGATCTCTGCAAGGGGGATTGAGACTCGCTTGGAGATGGTTAAGGCTGACACGGTCTCTGTTCCTGCTCAGCAGATTCTGGGAAGGGGCTCGGCAGCCATCCAGTCAACCATCCGGATGCCACCCAGTTGGGTCCTCATCTCGACCAGGGTGTGGGGGTCCACCACCACCTCACCGATGATGGCTGCCCTCTCCCCCAGGGGGTGGGAGTGCATCGCATCAAGCAGGGTGGAGGCCTCTGCGGCAGGGCAGATGGCGATCACCTTCCCCTCGTTGGCAATATAGAGCGGGTCGAGGCCCAGCAGCTCACAGGCTGCAGTTACAGCGGGATCGACGGGGATGGAGGGCTCCTCGATCCTCATGCCAACCCCCGACTGGTCGGCGATCTCATTCAGGGTGGCGGCAAGCCCGCCCCGTGTGGGGTCACGAAGGGTGTGGATGGTGGGGGCCGCGCCCACCATGGTCTGGATCAGTCCATGAAGCGCGGCAGAGTCGGAGTGGATGGTGGTCTCGAACTCCAGGTTCTCACGGCTTGAGAGCAGCGCAATGCCGTGATTTCCGATGGGGCCGTTGATCAGAATCTGGTCACCGGGGCGGGCAAGCCTGCCGGAGATCTCAACCCCCTCCGGGATCAGCCCGACCGCGGTGGTAGTGATGAAAACCCCATCCCCCTTGCCACGCTCCACCACCTTGGTGTCGCCGGTAACCACCGGGACACCCGCGCTGGAGGCGGCTGCCGCCATGGATCGGACAATGCGCTCCAGGTCGGCAAGCGGGAAACCCTCCTCCAGGATGAATCCGGCAGAGAGGTAGAGGGGGCGGGCGCCGGACATGGAGACATCATTGAGGGTTCCATGGATGGAGAGCGAGCCAATATCCCCTCCGGGGAAGAAGAGTGGCGAGACCACATGGCCATCAGTAGTGATGGAGAGCCTCCCCTCTGGAACAGCAAATGAGGCCTGGTCATCCCCCTGGCGCAACAGCTCATTGTCAAAGTGGCGGACAAAGAGCTCATCAATCAGCTGCTTCATCGCCCGGCCACCGCCACCATGGGTCATGTTGATATGGCCTGATTTCAGGTTCATGCGACCTCCCTGCGGAAACGGCCATAGCTCCAGTAGGCGGCGCAGGCCCCCTCCGATGAGACCATACAGGCCCCGAGTGGGGTCTCCGGGGTGCAGGCGGTGCCAAATAGCCTGCACTCCGGTGGCCGTTTCGCGCCACGCAGGATGGAGGGGCACTCGCATCCCTTGATCTCCTCTCCAGTCGGGGGCCCCATCTCAAACCGCTTCTCACTGTCGAAGGATGCGTACTCGGGGCGGATCTGGAGTGCACTGTTGGGGATGGTTCCCAGCCCCCTCCACTCAAACGCATCTCGCAGCTCAAAGACCTCGGCAACCCGTTGTTGTGCCACTCGGTTCCCCTCGGGGGTCACCGCCCGCCTGTACTGGTTCTCTACCCGGTGGCGGTTCTGGTTGAGCTGCTGAATCAGCATCAGTGTGGACTGCATGACATCAACTGGCTCAAATCCGGCGATGACGATTGGGCGCTGGTACTGCTCTGCGAACGGTTCGTAAGGGGCGCTGCCGATAATGGTGCTGACATGGGAGGGGCCCAGGAACCCGTCAATCATCACCCGCTCTTCGGCGGGGCCCTGCTGACTCCCCTCGAGGAGTGCATGGAGGGCCGCCGGGGTGAGTACATGGTTGCAGAAGACCGAGAAGTTGTCGATCCGCTCGCTGGCGGCCTGTTGGATGGCAACGGCGGTGGGGGGCGTGGTGGTCTCGAAGCCGATGGCAAAGAAGAGAACCTGACGTTGGGGATTCTCCCGGGCAATCCTCAGGGCATCCTGTGTGGAGTAGACCATCCGCACATCGGCCCCGGCAGCCTTGGCCTTGATCAGGCTCTGGCGATTGCTGGTGGGTACCCGCATCAGATCCCCATAGCAACAGAGAATCAGCTCCTCATGCTCCAGCAGTGTGAGAATCTGGTTGATGCGTCCGGTCGGGAGAACACAGACCGGGCAGCCCGGTCCATGGATGAAGTGGACATTCTCAGGGATCAGGTCCTGAATCCCGTAGCGGAAGATGGCGTGGGTATGGCCCCCACAAAACTCCATCAGATGGTAGTGTCGATCCGGATCACTGTTGCGGCGGATCTCCTCGGCCAGTTTGGCCGCCAGTCTGCCCGAGCGAAACTCATCGACATACCTCATCCGCTCTCGCTCGCCCCCATGGCCTCAACCATCGCCAGTGTCTGCTCTGCCTCCTCGGTCTTGATCCTGCTGATGGCATAGCCGACGTGGAGCAGGACATAATCCCCAATCTCTATACCCTCAACCAGGGCCAGCGAGATCTCCTTCCGAACCCCATCAAGGGTGACGATTGCGGCATCACGCTCCGGGTCAATCTCTACAATCTGGGTGGGCAGGGCAAGGCACATGGTTGCGGTTGGGGGTATTAAATAGTGGTTAGTGGTTAGTGGTTAGTGGTTAGTGGTTGGGGTGATGATCTGTGCCATGGTGGCGGGCACCCTGCCCCGGTTGCAGTGGTGGTCTCAGTGTCTCTCCACTGGAGAGCCTCTCCCGATAGCGGCTGACCTCACTGCGCAGCCACTCAATCCAGCGCTCCATGCCACTGCCGCTCTTTGCAGAGAGGGAGATCATCTCGGCGGGGTTGGAGAGCTGGTGCAGGGCGTGTTCTGCGTGGGTGGGATCAAACTCATCGAGATAGGGGAGCAGATCGGTCTTTGTCAGTAGCATCAGGTCGGCAGCACGGAAGATCACGGGATACTTTTCTGGCTTGTCATCCCCCTCGGTAACGGAGAGCAGGGTGATGTTCCTGTGGTGCCCCAGGTCGAAACTTGCAGGGCAGACCAGGTTTCCAACATTCTCTATAAAGAGAAGGTCCAGCCCATCCAGAGGGAGCTGGTGCAGTGCATCATGAACCATATGGGCATCCAGGTGGCAGGCACTGCCTGTTGAGATCTGGCAGGCGGGAACCCCCTTGCTGCGGATGCGCTCTGCATCATTTTCGGTCTCCAGATCCCCCTCGATGACCCCAATTCGAAGCTGGTCACCCAGTGCATCAATGGTTGCCTCGAGCAGGGCGGTCTTTCCTGCCCCGGGTGAGGACATCAGATTGATGGTCAGGAGCTGGTGGCGGTCAAGATGGCTGCGGTTGTGGGCAGCCTGATGGTCATTCTCATGTAGCAGCCCCTGCAGAACCTCGACTGTCTCCCGGCCACTGCTGGTGTGAGAGAGTTTCCCTCGCTCTGCCACCAGATGCTCATTGCCTGGCGTGATGCTGCATCCACAGGTGTCACACATCGCTCTTCTCCGTTTCCGGGATCTCCACCCCTTTAAGTTCAACACTTTTTATCAGCATCTCATCACCACTGATCAGCCGGGTCCTCCACTCGCCACAGTGGTTGCAGGCCATCCGGTTGGGGGTTGCAGCCCCCCTGCGGCCACAGGCCGTACACTCAATGGTAATCGACATCTCCTCAACCTCAAGTTGTGCACCGGAGGCCGGGGTATCCCTTCTGGCAATGGTCCAGCAATCTCTCAGTAGCGGGGCCTCAATGCCAGAGAGTGGGCCAACCTGAAGATGGATAACCGATATTACTGCCCCCCTCTCTCTGGCGATCGGTTCAACCTGGGAGAGGATGGAGTGGCAGATGGAGAGCTCATGCATGGTTCATCTCACTATGGGTTTTCCATGTTACTACATCCTTTTTTCAGTATTACACTTTAACCCAAATCCGCACATAGAGGTCACGGCGATAGCACAAGCTCTTGATCCGTACAGCAATCCTTGTTCCTTTGGGTGTATCAATAACCCTACGAGCTGTGCTCGCGGTCATCTAAGGATAAGTACACCGCGTAGTCTCAAGGTTGCTCAACGAATCAATATCATGCGCCCTCATCCGCGATTCTATATGCGGATCCGGGTTTAACAAAAATCCCCGCACCCTCAGAAATTTTTCAGAATCTCTATAGTCAGTTGAGAAGATGGTCCAAATAGGGGTAAGCTGAACGACGAGAACATGAATAATGAGAAGTAGCTACAAGACATTGTTGGCCATGTTGTTGCTGACCCTCTCCCTTTCGGTAGAGGCACATACCACTGCGGTCCATATCGGTACCCTGCTGGATGGGGTGGTTCATCTCTTTTCCAGTCCCGACCACCTGCTGCTGTTACTGCTGGGGGGCTGGGCTGTTTTCAGAATATTCTTCGTGTCAGGTTCATCCCTCGGCATCAATAAAAATCGTCTGGATCGGTGATGATCTGAATGGGGGGGTAGATAGCGGAATGGATAGTGTAGGCGCCCCCCAGTTTCTTCCAAACAACCAGCTTGAGGGGCTGTTGCACGCCCTGCAGGGCAGGGGCTACAACTGTATCGGCCCAAAGGTGGAGGATGGTGCCATTCTCTACCGACCCCTGGACACCATTCATGAGCTGCCACAAGGGGTCTCCGACCAGCAATCGCCGGGCAGCTACCGTCTGAGGGATCACGATAGCCCCCACTTTTTTGGCTGGGCCAATGGCCCCAGCGCACTCAAGCCACTGCTCTTCTCTCCCCATGAGAATCTCTGGAGCGCATCAAAAACAGCCGCTGGGAGAGTGGAGTTCAAGGCCTCTCTGCCGGCAGTAACCCCGGTTGCCGTCCTCGGGGTAAGGGCGTGTGACCTGGTGGCGATGGAGCGGATGGATCGCCACTTTCTCCGTCCGGATGGAGAGGACCCCTGGTATCGGGAGCGGCGCAACAACCTGCTGCTGATTGCTGTCAGCTGTACCCACCCCTCAGACAACTGTTTCTGTGCATCCACCGGAGGCGGGCCGGAACCATCCGGAGGCTATGACCTGGGACTGCATGAATTCGACGAGGGATTTCTCGTCCGCGCCGGAAGCGAGAGGGGAGAGGCACTCATGGCAGCGCTCGATCTTCAGCCCGCACCGGAGCAGCTGGTTGAGCGCGCAGCGGAGGAGGTTGAGCAGGCAGGGGCGATGCAGAGGCAGCGGATTGCAGTGGCCGATTTTCGCCCCCTCTTCTCCGGACGTGAGGAGGACCCACAATGGGCGCAGATTGCAGAGCGCTGTCTGGGGTGTGGCAACTGTACGGCGGTCTGCCCCACCTGTTTCTGCCACCGTGAGGAGGAGGTCCCGTCACTGGATCCGGAGAGCACTCTCCACCAGCGGATCTGGGACTCCTGCTTCAGTGCGGGGCACAGCATGCTGCATGGGCGGCCGGTACGGAAGGGGATTCGAGAGCGCTATCGCCAATGGCTCACCCACAAGCTGGCGGGATGGCATGACCAGTTTGGTGAGAGTGGCTGTGTCGGATGCGGGCGCTGCATCAGCTGGTGCCCGGTCGGGATCAACCTGGTTGATGAGTCTGCACGGTTTGTTGCAGCTGAGGGAGAGGGGCATTGATGGAGAACCCATCCAGAATCCCGATGGAGGCCGAGATTGTCGAGCGGCGGCAGGAGAGCGGGTCGGTCTTTACCCTGCGACTGCGTCTGCTGGATGAGCAGCAGCGACGCCACTACCGGTTTCAGCCGGGGCAGTTCAACATGGTCTACCTCCATGGTGTTGGAGAGGTGGCGATCTCCATCGTCTCCGATGAGAGAAACAGCCACCTGCTGGACCACACCATTCGTGGGGTAGGGAGGGTCACAAGGGGGCTGGAGCAGCTGCAGCAGGGGGATGTGATCGGGCTGCGCGGCCCCTTTGGGCGTGGCTGGCCGATGGAGCAGGCGAGGGGGCGCGATATTGTGGTTATCACCGGAGGGGTGGGGTGCGCACCGGTGGTCTCTGCACTGACCCATATCAAGCGTCGCCGCAAGCGGTATGGACGTGTGGCCATTGTGGAGGGGGTGCGCCACTGCAGGGATCTGATCTATCCGGACCGTTTTGAGCGCTGGCAGAGGATGGGGGATACCCAGGTTCTTCTCTGTACCAGTGAGCCCTCTGCTCCCTGGCCCTGGCATACCGACCGGGTAACGGCCCATCTTGACGAGATGGAGATCAACCCCTCGAGGGCCACTGCACTGCTCTGTGGTCCGGAGGGGATGATGACCTCGGCAGCAGGGGCACTTGAGCGGCTGGGGGTGGACCACTCATCTATCTGGCTCAGCATGGAGCGCAACATGCAGTGCGGGGCAGGATATTGTGGCCACTGCCAGATCGGAAGTCACTTTGTCTGCAGGGATGGCCCGGTCTTTAACTGGAGAGAGATCCGTGAGCTGCTTGCGGTCAGGGGGGCATGATGAAAAGAGCACGTATCGCTGTCCACAAGTTCAGCTCCTGTGATGGCTGCCAGCTCGCCTTCCTCAATCTGGGTGAGGCGCTGATCCAGCTGGCGGAGCGGGTGGAGATCGTCCACTTTGCGGAGGCGGGGATGGTCGATCCCGATGCAGAGGTGGCTGTCGCCTTTGTGGAGGGGAGTATCTCCAGCCCCGATGATCTTGAGCGCATCCAGCGGATACGGAGCCAGTCAGAGCGGGTGATCACCATCGGTGCCTGTGCCACCTCAGGGGGGATCCAGGCACTGCGAAACATCGGTGGAGAGGGGTGGAGTGAGAGCCTCTATGCCTCCCCGGAGTTTATCCAGACACTTGCCCACTCCACCCCGATCTCGGACCATGTTCGGGTCGATCTCGAGCTGTGGGGCTGCCCAATCCGTTCGCAACAGCTGCTCTCCGTGATCTCCGATCTGCTCCGTGGGGTGGCACCGGCAGCAGGGGATGAGGTGCTCTGCCAGAGTTGCAAGCGCAGCGGGACGGTCTGTACCCTGGTCACCGCCGGGGCCCCCTGCATGGGGCCGGTGACCCGAACCGGATGTGGGGCAGTCTGCCCCAGCTTTGGGCGCGACTGTTATGGCTGTACGGGGCCGCTCTCTGAGCCCAATACCGCCTCTCTGGGGCGCAGACTGGAGGGGTTGGGGTTGGCTCCGGAGGAGGTAGTGCAGCGCTTCCGGATGATCCACTCTGCTGCACCCCAGTTCAGTGAGGAGAAGGCAGATGGCTGACTCTGAGAAGAGAGTTCGCATTGAGGTGCCGATGCTGGCCCGGATCGAGGGGGAGGGGGCACTCGACCTCACACTCCATGAGCAGCAGATCGAGTCACTCTCCCTGAGAATCTATGAGCCCCCCCGCTTCTTTGAGAAGTTTCTGGAGGGGCGCCCGGTTGCGGATATCCCGGAGATGGTGGCGAGAATCTGCGGCATCTGCCCGGTAGCCTACCAGATGAGTGCAGTGGAGGCGCTGGAGGGGCTGTTTGGGGTTGAGGTCACCCCATGGGTTCGGGATATGCGCCGACTCTTCTACTGCGGGGAGTGGGTTCAGAGCCACAGCCTCCATATCCATCTGCTTGCGGCCCCCGATTTTCTCGGATACGAGAGTGCCATCGCGATGGCCGAAGGGTACCCGGATGAGGTGAGAAGGGGGCTGCGGCTACAGGGGCTGGGCAACCGGCTGATCACCCTGCTGGGGGGGCGATCGGTCCATCCGGTCGGGGCCCGCATAGGGGGGTTCCACCATGCCCCCTCCCGCGAGGAGGTGGCATCGCTGCTGGAGGATGTCAGAGAGGGGCTGGGTGATGCCGAGGCGCTGCTGCGCTGGGTGGTGACACTCGATCTGCCGGAGGATGAGCAGGCGTTCACCAGCGTTGCCCTGAGTGAGTCGGATCGCTACCCGATGATCGGGGATCAGATCATCTCGGACAGCGGGCTGGAGATCCCGATTGCTGACTTTGAGTCCCGCTTCAGGGAGTTCCAGGTCCCGCACTCCACTGCATTTCATGCCCATCTCGATGGGGCCCCCTATCTGGTGGGGCCACTGGCACGCATCAACCTCCACTTCGAGCGTCTCCCGGCCGAAGTCAGGGCACTGTGCGACGAGCTGGGTCTCCAGTTTCCCAGCAGAAACATGTTCCACAGCGTGGTTGCACGTGCCGTTGAGCTCTATGCCGCACTTCATGAGGCGAGCCAGCTGCTTGCCGACTACCGGGTGCCGGAGTCCCCGTGGAGTGAATACAGGCCACGTGCCGGAACCGCATTTGGTGCGACCTGTGCCCCACGGGGGATCCTCTGGCACCGCTACGAGGTGGACGGGGAGGGGACGGTGCTGTCATCAAGAATTGTCCCCCCAACCAGCCAGAACCAGGCACGGATAGAGGAGGATCTCAGGGCGTCGTTGACAGCCTATGGGCTCGATCGGGATGAGGAGGAGATCAAGCTGCATGGCGAAAAGGTGATCCGAAACTATGACCCCTGCATCTCCTGCGCAACCCACTTCCTGAGACTTCAGGTTGAGCGAAAGTGAGCCGGCCAGAGCGGGCAGTCATCGGTATCGGCAGCCCGCTGGGGGCGGACCGCTTTGGGTGGCAGGTTGTCCACCACCTGCAGCAGCAGCTGGACCAAGAGGATAAGCAAGGGATCGATCTGCTGACTGAGGATCGCCCTGGGGTGATGCTGCTGGAGCGGATGAGGGGGTATTGTCAGGTGATCCTTGTTGATGGTCTGCTCTCAACAGAGGGGGTGACCGGCTCAATCCGCCATTTCGGGAGGGAGGAGCTGATTGCACTCTCTCGGGGGGCACTCTCCACCCATGCCGCAGGTGTTGCCGAGGCGGTTGCCCTGGGAGATGCGCTGGATGAGTTGCCGGAAGAGATCACACTTGTCGGTGCTGAGCTTTCCGGATGTGGTGATGCCCCCCCACCAGCCGACCTTGTTGAGCGGACCGCACGGGAGATCCAGAGCCTGCTCTCCTAGACCGTTGGGGCAGGTGCGCTGAAGAGGCGCCGGTGCTCCGTAAGTGCATAGCGGTCGGTCATCCCGGCAATGTAGTCGGCAACCACACGTGCACAGCTCCTCTCTCGCGCTGCGGCATCGTCTCCCTTAATTCTTCCATAGGGCTCATCCGGCAGCAGCCGGGGCTCATCCATGAAGGCCTGGAACAGCTCGGTGAGGATGCGCTCCGCCTTTGTGCTCATGCGCATGACACGGTAGTGGCGGTAGAGGCTGTTCCAGAGGAATTGCTTCAGTTCATGGTTCAGCTCCATCTGCGCCTCGCTGAACTGGATCAGTGAGTCCGGGTGCTGCCGGACTGCATCAGTGTCTGCAGGGTTGGCCTCGGTGATGTTTTTCTGGCTGGTCTCGATCAGATCAACCACCAGCCGGTTGATCATGCGTCGTACCACCTCATGGATGGTGCGCCTCTGGTTGAGGTCGGGGTGCTGCCAGACCACGATCTCATACTGCTCCCTGAAGAGGAAGACCTCCTGTAGCTGTTCAATGGTCAACAGCCCTGCTCGCAGCCCATCATCGACATCGTGGTTGTTGTAGGCGATCTGGTCGGCCAGGTTGACCAGCTGCGCCTCCAGACTGGGCCGGGTCCGGTTGAGGAAACGTTCGCCCACATCGCCCAGTGAGGCTGCATTTTCTCTGCTGCAGTGTTTGAGAATCCCCTCGCGGGACTCAAAGGTGAGGTTGAGCCCCGGGAACTGGGCGTACTTCTCCTCCAGATGGTCCACCACCCGAAGCGACTGAAAATTGTGCTCGAAACCGCCATAGGGTCTCATGCAGTGGTTCAGTACATCCTGCCCCGCATGGCCGAATGGTGTGTGGCCGAGATCATGGGCCAGTGCAATTGCCTCGGTCAGATCCTCATTCAGCCGCAGGGTGCGTGCAATGGAGCGGCTGATCTGTGCCACCTCAATGCTGTGGGTGAGGCGGGTACGGTAGAGGTCACCCTCGTGGTTTACAAAGACCTGGGTCTTGTACTCAAGCCGTCGAAAGGCGGTGGAGTGGACAATGCGGTCCCGGTCTCGCTGAAAGGCGCTCCTGTACTCCGGCCCCTCCTCCGGATGAATTCGCCCCCGTGTGGAGCTGTCGTGTGCGGCATAGGGGGCAAGATTGCAGGGGTCAGCCATTTGTAGTGGTTGGTGGTTGGTGTTTAGTAGTTAGTGTCATTGCTCACTACAGCAGCGAAGGGTTTTCAGTAACTTTTCCTGAGTGAACTCCTCGGTCACAACCGCATCTCCAATCCCCCTCTGCAGAACCAGGCGGATCCTCCCCGCCTCCGCCTTCTTGTCGACAGACATCAACTCCAGATAGCGCTCTGGCTGCAGGGTGGCAGGGCCCTGGATCGGCAGGTTTGCCTGCTGAATCAATCTTCTCAGCCGCTCTACATCTTTCTCGGAGATCCACCCCAGTCGCATGGAGAGGTCGGCAGCCATCACCATCCCGGCAGCAACGGCCTCGCCATGGAGCCAGACCCCATATCCCATTCCCGCCTCAATCGCATGACCAAAGGTGTGGCCAGAGTTGAGCAAGGCGCGCTGCCCCGCCTCCAGTTCGTCTGCAGCGACCACCTCCGCCTTGTTTTCGCAGGAGCGCCGGATGGCGTATGCAAGTGCAGCGGGCTCTCTCGCAACCAGATGCCCCATGTTCTCTTCAAGCCAGGAGAAGAAGTCGGGGTCGCGGATCAGCCCATACTTGATCACCTCGGCAATGCCGGCACTCAGCTGGCGCTCATCCAGCGTGTTGAGGCTGTCGGTATCGGCAATGACGCAGCGGGGCTGATGGAAGGCGCCGATCATGTTCTTTCCGAGCGGGTGGTTGACCCCGGTCTTGCCACCAACCGAGGAGTCTACCTGGGCCAGCAGTGTGGTTGGAATCTGGATAAAGTCGACACCACGCTGATAGCTGGCGGCAGCATAGCCGGTGATGTCACCGACAACGCCTCCCCCCAGTGCAACCAGTGTGCACTTGCGGTCAAAGCGTGCAGTCAGCAGGGCATCGAAGATGGTGTTCCATGTCTTCAGGTCCTTGTACTGCTCGCCATCCGGGAGAATCACGCTCTCCACCTGGTAGGAGCGGAAGGCCTCTCTGGCCATCTCAAGATAGAGTGGGGCGACCGTCTCATTGGTGACAATCATCACCTGTGTCCCCTGAATGTGGGGCTCAACCCACTGTGGATCACCAAGCAGGCCCGACCCAATGTGGATCGGGTAGCTTCTGGAACCGAGATCAACTTCCAGTGTATTCATAGTTTCTCAATCTTCTCAATCAATTCGGGGATCGCCTGCTGAATGGAGCGGTCATCGGTATCCACCACAAGGTCGGCAATCTCACGGTAGAGTGGATCACGTTGTGTCAGCAGATCCTGCAGCTTCTGTTTTGGATCCCCGGTCTGCAGCAGTGGGCGGTTACGGTCCATCCGGGTACGTTGAAACAGCTGCTCCACCGAGGCGTTCAGGTAGATGACCAGGCCACGGGCGGCCAGGACCTTGCGGTTTTCACTGCGCAGGACAGCGCCCCCGCCGGTTGCCAGAACAATCCCCTTTTTATTGGTCAGCTCATCAATGATGGCGCTTTCGCGGTCCCGAAACCCCGCCTCTCCCTCAATATCAAAGATGGTGGGGATGGATACACCGGTACGATCCTCGATCTCATGGTCACTATCGAGAAACACCTTGCCCATGGACTCTGCCAGCCTCTTCCCGATGGTTGATTTTCCGGCACCCATCAGTCCAACCAGGAAAATGTTTTTTGTTGTTCTGCTTTTGGCCACTCAATTTTCTCCGGCACTTTTCCCTTCAGGGAGAATGGAGGGGGTGATGAAGATCAGGAGTTCACCCTTGCCATCTGTCTCGCTCTGGTTCTGGAACAGAGCCCCAACAAAGGGGAGATCGGCAAGCAGGGGAACCCGGTTCTCGGAGCTCGATTTCCGCTCCTCATAGATCCCGCCGATCACCAACGTCTCGCCATCATCCATCATGACCCGCGTCTTCACCTCCCGGGTGTCGACACTGGGCTCACATCCGCTGCAAAGGATAGCACCAACGGCATCCTTTTTGACCCGCAGTGTAAGGATAATTCGGTGATCCGGGGTGATTTGGGGGGTAACGCGCAGCTCCATGACTGCATCCTTGAAGCTGATATCTGTACCGCCGCTCAGGGTATCCGAGCGATAGGGGATCTGAACACCCTGCTGGATAATCGCCTCGTAGCCATCCGAGGTGATGATCTGCGGGCTGGCAATGATCTCGGTACGCCCCTCGATCTGTGCTGCAGAGAGCTCCAGGTCAATCAGGCTTCCGGTGGCCAGTTTGGCAAGTGTCAGCCCGATGCGCCCTGTCGGGTTGGTTGCCGGAAGATTGACCGCAAGGCGACTGCTGTCACCACCAACTCCGGGGGTATTGCCGGATAGTGCAGCGTCCGCGGCCTCACTGCTGCCGGAGAGGGAGAACCCCCACTGCTCCTGTGCGGATTCAAGGTGGGTGATGCCCAGTCGTGCCCCCAGCTCATGGCTGAAATCATCGGCTGCAATCACAATCCTTGACTCGATCAGTACCTGTCTGGAGGGGGTGTCCAGCTCCCTGATCAGGGCCCGGATCTGTTCCATCCTCTCCCCGCTCTCCTGGATCAGGAGGGAGTTGGTCCGCTCATCCACACCCAGCACCCCCCTCTCCGACAGCAGGGGGTTCCTCTGGTCGCTCTCAAGGGTTCTCTTCAGGTCGGCAGCATCCGAGTAGTGGAGCGGAATGATTTCGGTATGGATCTCCTCCACAGGAGATGGGGGCTCATCAGTGTCGGGGTCAATGGAGGAGGCCGGACCCTGCGGCTCCGGCTGCTGTTGGCCATCACTGACGACCAGAATGCCCTCCTGCTCCAGCAGTTGCAGCCGGTTCTGCTCAACCAGCAGGTCGAAGGCCTCCCTCCAGTGGACCTGCCGCAGCTGAAGGGTGGTTGTCCCTCCAATATCACCATTGAGAATCAGGTTTTGTCCCGCATCGCCTGCAATCCTGCGCAGTGCATCTGCAACCGGCTCCCGCTCCAGTGAGAGGTTGATGAGACCGTTGTCATCAATGGATGGTGGCTGGTGCTGGATGTCGCCTGGCCGGAACAGGGAGAGCTGCAGGGTCTGCCCACTGTTCATGGTGCGGTAGAGAAGGGGTTCCTGCATGGAGAGCACACCCCGGACCCTCTCCCCATTGGAGGCCACCTCTATCCCCTCCAGGGGGGGAGCTGTCCGGGGTGGGGTTAGCTGCGGATCGCTCGCCGTATTCGGAAAATCGATCACCAGTTGCTGTGTCGAGTGGATGGAGAAGAGCCTCGGTGTCGGGGCTGGTCGGGCAAAGTGGAACAGTAGTGTGGCAACACCGCTCTCCAGCGGCGCTCTGCCCCCTGTCTCAACCGGAGAGGCGGTGACAATCTCGATTCCCAGGAGCCTGTTCCCTGCCTCTGCCTCCCCTGTGGCATCGACAGGGGAGGACGTTGCGGCAACCAGAATGAGGATCGCCGTCAGGAGTAACCCTGCCGCCCCCAGGGAGCGGATTGTTTGCGGTGGATTGCGGTTGGTATTGATGGATCGTACTCCTCCGGGATGTTATCGTACCAGCCGGTAAAATGTTAAACGTGTCAAATTGTTACAGCCCGTTGAGCGCCCCTCTATGACCTCATCCTGCTACTCCCCATGGAGACTGCGTCAGTTTTCCCGCCTCTTCTTCTCTGGCGGGGTCTTTGCCTACCCGACAGAGTCGGTCTATGGACTGGGGTGCGACCCCTGGAATCGCGAGGCGGCTCTTCGACTGCTGGAGATCAAGCAGCGGGATCCCTCAAAGGGGGTGATTCTGATCGCCTCCAGTATCGAGCAGTTGGCCCCATTTCTCTCGCTGCCCAAGAGCTCGGACCTGAGGCGGTTGGGAGCGATTCGCAAGAGGCCTATCACCTGGATTGTCCCCGTCTCAGCGCAGACACCGTGGTGGATCAGGGGGGAGCATCAGAGTGTCGCAGTGCGGATAACGGAGTTTCCCCCTGTGGTTGAGCTCTGCAACCATGTTGGGTCACCACTGGTCTCAACCAGTGCAAATCTTGCGGGGCATCCATCACTGAGGAGCGCCGTCTCAGTGAGACGGTCTCTTGGAAAACAGCTGGATATGGTGGTTTCCGGGGCAACGGGCGGGTTTCTGTCGCCCAGTGAGATTCGGGATTTCCGCTCCGGAGCGGTGATTCGCGCCGGCTGAAAAGGGTGCGATAATGGAGACAGCAACTGTCTCACAGTGTATCATTATGCCATCTATTGGGTGATTCTGTACGGGCGTAGCGATGCTTCATAATATCAAGGAAGTTTGTGAACTGACGGGGAAGAGCCGTTCCAGCATCTACCGCATGTTCAGTCGCGGCGATCTGACCTATGTTGTAGGCAAGGATGGAAAGCGGCGCGTAGAGACCTCGGAGCTGTTGCGTGTCTTCGATGATGTCAACTTCAATGACTCCCCAACCCTTGCAGAGCCAGAGGATATCCCCTCCAGCCCGGCATCCGGCGGGGACCCCTATGTTACAGCAAGGGAGCTTACCGATCTTCGGGGGTTGATTCATGACCTCAGATCGGAGCTTGATGATATTCGGGAGGACAATCGCAGACTGCTGCGCCTGCTGGAGTACCAGACTATTCAGGGATCATCTCAGCAGCAGGCAGCCCCACAGCCAGAGGCCGTTGAGCCACCAGACGAGGAGTCGGTTCCAGTCACCGAGGTGGCAGACCAGGGGTGGAAGGCCTACCGTCAACAGCGGGCTGAACAGGGTCGCGCCAGACAGCCTATGGCCGCAACTGCAACAACACCAGGCGTGTTTGGGGAGCTAAGGGTCTGGTTGCGGAATTTCTTCCTTGGGGAGTGGCAGAAGAGGCCGTAGGGCTTGTGGCATCAGATCTTGATGCAGCACTCAATACCATACCGCTCCTCGATATAGCGTCCAAGTACCCTCTGCTGCTCTCTGCTGAGTTGAACACAGAGCAGGATCAGCTCTGCCAGCCCATCATCCTCTGCATAGAAGAAGGCGACAGGCACCTTGAGCGCCCTTGCCAGATTTACAGCCGTCTGGTCACTCGGGCGGTGGCGGTTGTTTTCGTACTGGTTGATGCGGGGGCTGGCTGTTGCCGGATCAATGTCAATCTCCAGACCCAACTGCTTCTGAGACAGCCCCGACTGCTGTCTCGCCTGCCTTAGGCGCTCACCGAAAACTACCTTGCGGTCGCACATGGTCTGGTTGCCGACATGGATGGGGTTCCCTCCTGATTGAACTGCCCTTACCCGAGCTTTTTACTATTATATTTACCACTGTAGGCACTCTATTTTGGATCGCAAGTAAAAACAATTAAGTATTACTTAGGGTCTTAGGAAGTTAAGCGGTTAAATTGGCTTCTCGCAAAGCAGTTTCAGGCTGCCGGAAAAGAGCCTTGTAGCTGGTGAAGCCGTGCAGCAGGAGGAGGTGATGGGTCCCTGGAGGGGCCTAGCCCTGGCTGCAGGTTTGGACTAGACTCATAACCTCACAATATGGGAACAAGTGCAGAGGAGTGGATTGTGAACAGAGCAGGTCTAACTTTATTGGTGCTGTTCTCCTCCTGGGTAGCGGCAGATCCCGTTGCTGATCTGGAGGGGAAGAGCGGGTATGAGAGGAGGGCGGCCATTACCCGTCTTGCCGATACGGTCTGGGGTGGGCAGCAGTTTTCCATCAACAGCGGGATCGAGATTCTCCAGGGGCTGAGCGGAACAGACCGTTACTATGCGGCCAAATCCCTGCTGGGGGACAATCGCAACAGCAGGAACCTGCTGCCGGGAGCGCTCTCCGTGGGAGAGATCAATGCCCTGCTGGATGGCAGTGGCAGGCAGCGGCAGGATCTGATTGCCCATCTTGCAGATTCCGGGACTCCTGCCGGAGGGCTTGATGTTGAGGAGATACGCACACTGATTGGGCCGGCAGGGCGAAGGGCGTATGACCGCTCCCTCCGCTCCCTGTTGGGCGCCAACCGGGAGGGGAGAAACTATGCACGTGCCCCGTTTGGGGCCGGTCAGGTCGATACCCTTCTTGCTGCCGGTTCGGATCGTGCGGAGATGATCCGTTATATGGCCGACCGGGCGCTCCTGCAGGGGGGGTTCACTGTCGATGATGCAGAGAGGATGATGCAGAGCCAGAGCGGGATGGATCGTCACGACTCCGTCAAGGCACTGCTCGGCTCCAACAGCGAGGAGAGGGACTATCTGAAACTTCCACTTGGGTATGCCGATGCAAAAAGGTTGCTGAGTGGGGTTGCCCTGCGCTCTGAGCTGATCCGCTACTTCGCTGACCATGGGGTATTTGCGGGTGAATTGAGAGCCAAGGAGGCGATTCAGCTACTGGACGGGGTTGAGAGGACAGACCGTTTCAGTGTGGTGAGGTCTCTGCTTGGTTTCAATGAGCAGGAGAGGCGCTATCTTCAGACCCCACTGGCTGTGGCCGATGCGGGAGCCCTGCTGGAGGGGATGGTCTATCGTGACGAGATGGTTGGGCTTCTGGCAGATCAGGGTGCCCTGGTTGATGGGCTGAGTGTGGCAGACGGTGTTCTCCTGCTGGGGGGACTTGCACGTGCAGACCGCCATGATGCACTCCGCGCCCTTCTGGGAAACAATGAGCAGGGGGTGAGCTATCTTGAACTGCCGCTCACCGCCCAGGGGGCAATGGAGATAATGGAACGGAGTGCCTACAGGGATGAGTTGATCCACTTTATGGTGGAGCGTGACCAGCTGGCCGCTCCGTTGAGCAGTGATCAGGCGCTCGGGTTGATGAGCGGCCTTGTTGGTGAGTCTCGCTACAGCGTGCTGCTCTCCCTGCTGGGGAACAATGGACAGAAGAGAAGCTACCTTCCCGCCCCGATCAAGCTCTCTGCACTATTGCCACTGCTGGAGAGGAGCGCAAACCGTAAGGCGGCTATCGGATGGGTGGCTGACCACGGGATGATCCAGGGGACGCTTGGTGAGGAGGATGCAGAACTACTGTTGGGGCGTCTCTATGGAGAGGAGCGGGAGCAGGCGACTGCAATTCTGAAGGGGGAGAATCGGCAGAAGAGGGGCTATCTCTCAGAAACAAGATAGTGTTGTGAAGTTGGTGGGCCCACCTGGACTCGATCGGCGCAAGCCGAGATGGCCGCAGGCCACCCGTAGGGTGAATGCGCAGCATTCATCAACCAGGGACCATCGTTGTTGAATGGGGTCTGGAGAGAATCAGCTTCTGTAGGAAGTTGGTGGGCCCACCTGGACTCGATCGGCGCAAGCCGAGATGGCCGCAGGCCACCCGTAGGGTGAATGCGCAGCATTCATCAACCAGGGACCATCGTTGTTGAATGGGGTCTGGAGAGAATCAGCTTCTGTAGGAAGTTGGTGGGCCCACCTGGACTCGATCGGCGCAAGCCGAGATGGCCGCAGGCCACCCGTAGGGTGAATGCGCAGCATTCATCAACCAGGGACCATCGTTGTTGAATGGGGTCTGGAGAGAATCAGCTTCTGTAGGAAGTTGGTGGGCCCACCTGGACTCGAACCAGGGACCAAGGGATTCACTGAATCCAAATGTTTCCATCTGGAGCGGACTATCTCACCATCCGCAGCATGAGCTGTTTGGATGCGGGACGCTCTAACCTGTGATTAAGAACACTGTAGTTCTCAGGTAGTCTCTGCACCTTCCAGAGGTGTACCTCTGGCTTGGCTCAGG
>CAZYJG010000002.1:0-43108 GCA_964647745.1 uncultured Piscirickettsiaceae bacterium | reverse complement strand
CTCCTTTTTCTTTGGTGCCGCACGGAATCTTCCAGTACTGTGCTGCATTTGTGCCGCAATCACCTATAACTTATTGAATTATATTGTTGTAAATTGACGTTAGCGTTCGGGTTTGCTCGCTAAAAAATACAACAATATCAGTTAGCTATGGATGATTTTGACAGATTATTTACCTTCGGCACCCTCTTTACCGGTGATTGTAAGCGGTTATTCTGGAGAGATTGGAGTGGTGGATCAGGGGTCTGAGGATGGGAGTGGTCTTGAGGGAGCCGAGAAAAAGGATCCCTAGCTGACGGGGTGGCTGATAGAGAGTGGACTCCGGCTACAGGCGTACTCTCGCGCTGACTGGGTGCCAGTAATATATAGGGATTGGCTTGCGAAATATGATTGCCTGAAAAATTTTCCCATAGAATCATTGGAAGTTCAGGCTGTGATCGTCAGGCTGCCTCTAAAGTGAGGGAACGTCTCTGATGAATCGCTTCCGTCGGTTGCCTATTATTGGTCAACGTGTGGCTGGCGGTATCAGGATCCAGGTATTCGGTGAGCGCCAATAGTCCCCCTTCCAGGTTGTAGACATTATGAAACCCCATGTAGTTGAGTGCCGTGGTGACTGTCTTGCCTCGATCTCCCATCTTGCAGGAGATCACCACCTTGCGGTTTCGTGGGATACGAGCAATACCCTTGTTGCTGAAAAACTGATCCTTTGGAATCTGAAGGGTTCCTGGAAGGGTAAATCCCATCAGTTTCGCCTCATCTTGAGTGCGAACGTCGATCACCTGGATATCGACACCAGACTGGATTGCACTGACAAAATTTTCAACGGAGATCTGTTTCATGGCTCTGTGACCTGTTTATCATTAGCTCTCACTGATAGTGTAGACCATGAATATTTCCAGCCCGTTTCAAAAGTATTTCAAACGGGTTACATGGACAACTTTTTGTAACCTTGACGACAGCAATCAATCTCAGCTGCTCTCATTCTCTTGCAAGAATCGCAAGCCACTCATCAAGAGAACTTTTTATTTTGAGATCCATTGAAATCCGCTCGCAATATCATATAACACTAATACAGTGTGTCTGCATGGATGAGAAAGATGAAAAACGGATTAGCTGCCAAAAGGGTTCTCTATATTCGCCTTCCGGTCTGGAAGATCTATCCGGGTGGGATGGTCTATCTGGCCCACTACCTGCATCAACAGCGACCGCATATTGAACAGGAGCTATTGGATCTGGCCCTGGTTGATAAACGTGAGCGCAGAAGGGTGGTTGCAGAGAGGGTTCGGCAGTTCCAGCCGGATCTGGTCGCCTTCTCATGGCGCAACATGCAGACATTTGGTCCTCATCCTGAAAATGATGCGCTGGATGTGGTGATGAATTTTGACCACTCTAGCTCGATCTGGAAACGGATCCGGGCGGCATGGGATGCGATCTTTATTATCTGGGAGTATCTGGAGAGCCGGCTCAACAACTTTGGTTTCATGAAACTGGTCCGTCGGATTGCCCCTGATGCAACCGTTCTGGTGGGGGGGGCGGCGGTTTCGATCTTTGCCGAGCATGTGATCAAGCGCTGTCCGGACAACAGCTATGTGGTCGTTGGGGAGGGAGAGGATACCCTGGTCTCGATTGCGGATGGGAACCGTCATCCACTGGGTGAGTATTATCACAAGGACGATTTTGGAAGGGTTGAGCATCGGGTGGAGAGCCTGGAGTTTGCACTGGAAAATCTGATAGCGGTCGACTTTCACTATATTCAATCCATCTTTCCCGGATTTGAGCAGTATCTGGATGGGGACTTCATTGGGGTACAGACCAAGCGGGGCTGCCCCTACCACTGCAACTTCTGTATCTACAACGAGATTGAGGGGCATCGCCAGCGCTATCGCAACCCAGCGGAGGTGGCCAGGGAGATTGAGACACTGAGTCGGGATTTCGGGGTGGAGAAGATCTGGTTTACCGATGCGCAGTTTATCTCGACCAGGCGGAGTGCCCACCAGGCAGAGGCTATTCTGGATGAGTTGCTGGCCCGCGAGGTGAAGATTTCATGGGCCGGTTATCTTCGCTTCAATTATGTGACCCCGGAGTTGGCAAAGAAGATGTTTGAGACCGGGCTGAGTAGTGTTGATCTCACCTTTACCGGATCACAGCATGTTATTGACCAGATGAGTCTGGGGTACAAACTGGAGCAGCAGATGGAGGGGTTTCGGATGTTGCGGGATGGGGGGCACATCAAGGAGCCAATCAAGCTCTACATGCCTCTGAATGCGCCTGGGGAGAGTATCGAGACGCTGCACCAGACCCTGGATCGGATTGATGAGCTTTATGAGATGTTTGGGCGTGACTTTGTGCTCCCGTTCATCTTCTTTGTCGGGGTGCAGCCCAATACCCCCGTGGAACAGTTGCTGATCAGCGAGGGATATCTTAAGAAAGGGTACAACCCACTGACCCTCAACCCCTTTATTATCAAGAAGCTGCTCTACAATCCACCACCACTGGGTTCCATGATTGGTCGTGCCTACCTGAAGGCACTGGAAGAGGTGGGCAAGAGTGATGAGTTTGACTATATTGGCCGTGCGGCAATGGACAACCTGAGGGTGATGCTATCGCAGGGTGAACAACCGGAACGGATGGGGTGGATGAGGGGGTTGCGTCTATGGTTCTCCTCCATCTTTCGGAATGGAGTGGGCATCCATCGCTCTGTATCACGACCACAGGCCAGACTGTAGTGGTTCAGCCCCAACCCGATACTCACTAATTCTGAGGAAGCGACCGGACATCACAAGTCTTGCGTTAAACCAACATATTGAATACTTGAGAATTTTCCATAACTCGATTAGGGTATATCGTAAGAGTCGTCGGAGTGTCGGCAGAATCCATCCCATGGATGCACCCATCCAGGTGGGATAATCGCTGTCACCCAGTGACGTTTTTTGTTTCTGACTGGTCATACTCAGGGGAGAGGTTATGAAAAAAGTACTACTAAGTGCAGCACTCACAATGTTGCTTGCATCACCGGCAACCATGGTTACTGCAGCAGAGGAGGCCGCTGCAGCGGAGGATATGTCTGTCCATGTCCAGGAGAGTCGTGCACTGGCCAAGAAGCTGTTTGTCAAACTGAAGCATGCACTGGTTACGGGAATGAAGGCGGGCGGCCCCTCCGCTGCAATTGCCGCCTGTAATGTACAGGCGCAGCCCATCACAAAGGCGGCATCCAACCGTCGTACCGGGCTCAATATTCGTCGCACCAGTCTGCGTCTGCGTAATCCCAAGAATGCCCCCGATGCCTGGGAGATTCGGGTGCTGGAGCAGTTTGAGGCACGTTTTGCAGCGGGTGAGGAGCCCAGCCAGGTGGAGTACCACGAGGTGGTGGAGCAGAAGGGTGGGGAGCGGCTCTTCCGTTACATGAAGGCGATTCCGGCCAGCAAGCCCTGCATGGTCTGTCATGGCGAGTTGATTGCTCCAGACGTACTGAAGACCATTCGGGATCTCTATCCCTATGAGCAGGCGACCGGCTTCAAGCCAGGGGATCTGCGTGGTGCCTTCTCGGTTACCAGAGAGCTCGATTGATATAACAGAGTCCACGGATTGAACATGCACTCTGCCTCTTGAGGCAGGTGGAGTGCCCATTTACTGCAGCGGACGGGAGGAGTGCTGTGAAACGGTTTCTACAGACAACAATAAGTGTATTGGGTTTGATGCTTCTGATGGGTGTGCAGGGCACAGCCCTCCATGCTGCATCCGATGGATCAAAGAGCGGGGCAAAGAAGATTGTCCCCAACAAGGTCTGTATTAAATGCCACTCCGATGAGGATGAAAAGTATGAGACGCTCTATGAGGATGAGGATGACGAGGAGGGCACCAAGGTCTACATCTATGTCGATGAGGAGAAGTTTGAGGAGAGTGTCCACGGCAAGCAAAACTGTGTAGGGTGTCACACCAACATCACCGAGAAGTACCACCAGGAACAGCCGGTCATCAGTGTCAGCTGTATTCAGTGTCACAAGGAGGAGTGGGAGAAGCAGCAGGGGCAGGAGCATCCCAAGTATGATCGCCTTGATGTGGTGATGAAGCAGATCGACAGTTACATGCACTCGGTCCATGCCCGCCCGAGCATGGCAGACCAGTCCAGGACCAATGCCACCTGTCATGACTGTCACGACCCGCACAATATAGGAACCCTGGGCAGTGAGGCCCGCGCCGACCATCGACTGATAAACCCTGAGGTCTGCGGGCGCTGTCACGAGGAGCAGAAAGAGGCCTACCTCGCCTCGGCTCACGGAAAAGAGGTGGTGGAGAATGGCAATAGTGAGGCAGCGGTCTGTTCCGACTGTCACACCACCCACAATATCGACTCTCCCGACCAGGATCTCATCAAGCTCACCATCACCAAGAACTGTGGGGATTGTCATGAGGATGCCTACAAGACCTATCGCTCCTCCTACCATGGTCAGGTGAACCGTCTGGGCTATACCAATACCGCGAAGTGTTACGATTGCCATGGCAGCCATGAGCTCAAGAAGGTGGATGATCCCACCTCGACTGTCCATCTGGACAACCGTCTGGAGACCTGTCAGCAGTGCCACGAGGATGCCCCGGAGGGGTTCCTGGGCTTCCATGCCCATGGCAATGCTGACGACCCGGAGCGCTATCCGGAGATCTATTGGACCACCAAGTTCATGAACTATCTGATTGTGGCGGTCTTTGCCTTCTTCTGGACCCATGTACTGCTCTGGTTCTATCGAGAGTTCAAGGATCGCAGGCAGGGCAAGGGGTACCAGCCCCCACCGGCAGCACTGCTGGCGGCCAAGGATCAGATCTATTTCCGCCGCTTCAGTGCAAGCTGGCGGGTGATCCACCTGCTGTTTGCGGTCAGCACCATGACGCTGGTGTTGACTGGATCGACGCTGCTCTTCTCCCATACCGCCTGGGCCCCAGTGGTCATCGGCATGCTGGGTGGACCGGAGATTGAGGCAATCATTCACCGTACGGCAGCGATAACCTGGCTATCGGTCTTCCTTGTCCACTTTGGTCTTGCCAGCTATAACATCATCAAGAACCGCAAGACCTTCCGCTGGTTCGGTCCCACCTCAATGCTGCCCAACTGGCAGGATCTGAAGGATGTGGTGGGGATGTTCCGCTGGTTCTTCGGCAGGGCCGAGCGCCCAGACTTTGACCGCTGGTCCTACTGGCAGAAGTTTGACTACTGGGCGCCATTCTGGGGTGCGGCGGTGATTGGATTGAGTGGCATGATGCTCTTCTCGCCAACCCTGGCGGCAACGGTACTGCCTGGTTTCGTATTTAACGTGGCAACCATCGTTCATGCGGAAGAGGCGTTGCTGGCGACCATGTTCCTCTTCACGGTCCACTTCTTCAATGCCCACTTCCGTCCGGACAAATTCCCGATGAGTACTACCATCTTTACTGGGGCGATCCCGCTCGATGAGTTCAAGCATGAGCACCGTCTGGAGTATGAGCGTCTGAAGGAGAGTGGAGAGCTCTCCAGGTACCTGGTCAAGAAGCCATCGAAGGCGATGCGGACCGGTTCCAATCTGCTGGGTGCAATCCTGATCTTCAGCGGATTGACTCTGCTGACGCTGGTCATGATTGGCTACATCACCTCCATGTAATAGGTGCTCCCTCCTGTTGTGTCACCAGTTGAGCGGCACAGCAGGTGGGGACAACGCACAGTAGAGATTTCCGTCAGGAGACACTTCTGCAATCAGGAAACCACACCTATTTCTGAGGGTGGTTGTTTTGGGTTTCAGGTATAATAGCAACAAACCGCCACGCTTGGGCCTCTCTGCCCGGCTTGCAGGTTATTGGATATATCAAACCAGAAGGCTGCCCTTGTGACAGCCTTTTTTCAATTATCACCAGAATAATCAGGAATCCACTATGTTTCAGTTGGGTTGTGCCAGTCGTGTCTGTTTCCGCAATGAAATTCTCTCAGGCCTAACCGTTGCACTGGCACTGGTACCGGAGGCGGTTGCCTTCTCTTTTGTTGCCGGTGTTGAGCCGCTGGTCGGACTCTATGCCGCCTTTATGGTGGGGCTTCTGGCAGCAATCTTCGGGGGGCGCCCTGGAATGATCTCTGGGGCCACCGGCGCGATGGCGGTGGTGATGGTTTCGCTGGTTGCCCAGCACGGGGTGGAGTATCTCTTTGCCGCGGTGGTCCTGACGGGGCTGATCCAGATCAGTGTTGGGCTGATGAAGTTGGGGAAATATATCCGTATCGTCCCCCATCCGGTGATGCTCGGTTTTGTGAATGGGCTGGCAATTGTGATCTTCCTCGCCCAGTTGCAACACTTTCAGTTCAGCTCGGTGGAAGGTGGAACATCATGGATGAGCGGAGATCCACTGATGCTGTTTGCCGGACTGATTCTGCTCACCATGATGATCATCCACTTTCTGCCCAAGCTGACAGGTGCGTTCCCTGCCTCACTGGCGGCCATTCTTGTAGTCTCCCTGCTGGTGATCGGGCTCGATCTTGATACCAAGCGGGTTGCCGATCTCGCCTCCATTGAGGGGGGGTTCCCTAGCCTCCATATTCCCATGGTTCCCATGAACTGGGAGACGCTCTATATCATCTTCCCCTATGCGGTGATCCTGGCTGCAGTGGGGCTGATTGAGTCGCTGTTGACCCTGACCCTGATTGATGAGGTGACCGATACCCGCGGACAGGGAAATCGCGAGTGCATTGGGCAGGGGATTGCCAACACCACTACTGGGCTGTTTGGTGGAATGGGGGGGTGTGCAATGATTGGACAGAGCATGATCAACATCAACTCCGGTGGTCGTCAGCGCCTCTCCGCAATCACTGCGGCACTCTTCCTGCTGGCCTTTATCCTCTTTGCCTCACAGCTGATTGAGCAGATCCCGATGGCTGCACTGGTGGGGGTGATGTTCATGGTGGTGCTGGGTACCTTTGAGTGGTCCAGTTTCCGCATCATGCGAAAGATTCCCCTCAAGGATGCCTTCGTTCTGGTGCTGGTCTCGGGCGTGACGGTGGCAACCGATCTGGCGATTGCAGTGATAGTGGGGGTGATCGTCTCTGCCCTGATCTTTGCCTGGGAGCATGCCAGCCACATCAATATCGACAGGCGTGATGAGGAGGATGGGGTCCGTATCTATGAGCTCAATGGTCCGCTCTTCTTTGGCTCGGTGAAAAACTTTCTGGATCTGTTTGACCCTGCCGGCGATCCGGATGAGGTGATTCTGGAGTTCCGCAACTCGCGTGTTGCCGACCACTCTGCGATTGAGGCGATCGACACCCTGGCGGAGAAGTACATTCGTGCCGGCAAGCAGCTCCATCTGAGGCACCTCAGTCCGGAGTGCAGAGTTCTTCTGCACAAGGCGGGGGATCTGGTGGAGGTCAATATGCTGGAGGATCCTGTCTACCACGTTGCGGATGACCAGCTTGCGTAGTTAAATACCGTTTCATCAGTACGTACCAAGAGAAGCATAAAGGAGAGAAGGGATGCCCTCATTTGATACTGTCTCGGAGGTGGATCTGCACGAGGTGACCAATGCCGTGGATCAGGCTATTCGGGAGATCAGCAACCGTTTTGACCTCAAGGGGACGGGTGCCTCCATTGAGCAGAGTGGCGAGGAGCTGCTGGTCAAGGCGGATCAGGAGTTTCAACTGCATCAGGTGATGGATATCCTGACTGCAAAGATGGCAAAGCGCGGGGTGGATGTCGCCGCCCTCAAGCCGGGGGAGATTGAGACCAATGTCAGTGAGGCGCGGCAGAGTGTGGCCATTGTGCAGGGGATCGATCAGGCAACAGCGAAACAGATTGTGAAACAGATCAAGCTGTCCAGAATCAAGGTGCAGGCCTCCATTCAGGGGGAGAAGGTGCGTGTTACCGGCAAGAAGCGTGATGACCTGCAGTCGGTCATGTCGATGCTGCGGGAGGAGAAGTTCTCCGTTCCGCTGCAGTTCAATAACTTCAGGGACTGATTGCCCCCTGCATGCAGATTCGCATCTCCCTCTCTCGGCAACAGCTCTGTCTGGAGGAGGGGGGCAGTGTGGTGGAGTGCTATCCGGTATCCACAGCCCTGAATGGGGCAGGTGAACGTCTCAACAGTGGCTGTACCCCGAGGGGGGTGCACCATATCCGCATCAAGATTGGTGAGGGGTGTGCAGAGAATACGGTCTTTGTCGGGCGCCGCCCCAGTGGTGAGATCTACAGCCCAGGCGTTGCAGCGGAGTTTCCGGAGCGTGACTGGATCCTGACCCGGATTCTCTGGCTGAGTGGTGATGAGTCCGGATTCAACCGTGGAGGGGAGATCGATACATTGAGAAGGATGATCTACATTCATGGCACACCAGAGAGTGAGCCGATGGGGGTTGCCCGTTCCCATGGCTGTATCCGGATGCATAACCACCATCTGCTGCCCCTGTTTGACCGGGTCTCTGCGGGCACCCGGGTCGTGATTGAGGAGTAGGATGGAATGAGTCTGGGGCCACTGATGCTGGATCTGGAGGGGGTTGAGCTCTCTGCCGAGGATCGTGAGCTGCTGGCCGATCCCCGTGTAGGTGGGGTCATTCTCTTCAGTCGCAACTACCACTCCCCCGAGCAGTTGACCCAACTCTGCAGTGAGATTCATGCGATTCGCACCCCGCCACTGCTGATTGGCGTGGACCACGAGGGGGGGCGGGTTCAGCGTTTCCGTGAGGGGTTTACCGAGATCCCTCCGATGGCCCGTTTTGGCAAACTCCATGACCATGATCTCAAGCGGGGGGTTTCCGAGACTGAATCAGCCAGCTGGTTGATGGCCATCGAACTGCTCTCCTGCGGGGTTGATTTCAGCTTCGCCCCGGTGCTGGATCTCTCTCATGGTGTAAGTGGGGTGATTGGGGACCGTGCATTCCACAGAAAACCGGGGGTGGTTGCGATGCTGGCCCATGGTTGGATGCAGGGGATGCACAAGGCGGGGATGGGAGCGGTGGGAAAACACTTTCCCGGCCATGGCGGGGTGAAGGCCGACTCACATCTGGAGGTCCCGGTTGATGAGCGCAGCTATGCCGACATTCAGGTGGATGATCTGGTGCCGTTTGAGCGCATGGTTCACTATGGAATGGAGGGGGTGATGCCTGCGCATGTATACTACAGCGCGATTGACCCTGACCATCCGGCTGGTTTCTCCCGCTTCTGGCTGCAGGAGGTGCTGCGCGGTCGTCTGGGGTTCAATGGTGCCATTTTCAGTGACGATCTCACAATGGAGGGGGCTGGAGTGGTGGGTGGCTATCCGGAGCGGGCAGCCGCTGCGCTGGATGCAGGTTGTGACATGGTGCTGGTCTGCAACCATCGCAATAGTGCGGTTGAGGTGCTGGACTCCCTGGAGCCACAGGGTAATCCGCTGGGTACAGCTCGCCTGGCCAGACTGCATGGAAGGCGGAAGATCAATCGGGAGTCCCTGGTCAACAGCAGCCACTGGCAGCGTGCCGTGGAACGAATTCATGGATTGGAAGAGATCCACACACAGGAGATGGAGTTGTGAGCGTATCACTGGAGGAGGTGGGTAGAGTGCGTCGGGAGGCAGATTGTCTCTGGAGCAGCGATGAGGTGGAGGCGGCACTGGACAGGATGGCTGCTGAACTGGGCGAGCAGATCGGAGATCGCAACCCACTGCTGCTGACAGTGATGAACGGGGCGGTGATACCGATGGGCTATCTGCTGACCCGGCTTGAGTTCCCGCTACAGGTCGACTATATCCATGCGACTCGCTATGGATCGGAACTGGTGGGGGGCGCACTGGAGTGGATTGCCCGCCCACGCATCGCCCTGGAGGGGCGAACCGTCGTGATTGTTGATGACATTCATGATGAGGGGGGGACAATGGAGGCGCTCAAGTTGTGGGCCATGGAGCAGGGGGCTGAGGATGTCCTCACGGTAACACTGGCTACCAAACTGCATGACCGCAAGGTGGCACCCCCCTCCGATTTCAATGCATTGACGGTGCCTGACCGCTATGTCTTCGGGTTCGGGATGGACTACAAGGGGTATCTCAGAAACATGCCCGGAATCTACGCACTGCGGGAAGAGGGTTGATCAACTGATGAGGGGTGAGGGGGATCTGCTCTTTGTTTTTGAGTATGGGGTCTACCCGGAGCTGATTCGGGCACTGCAGGGTACCGGTTATGCGGTCAAGGTTGAGCATCTGATGCGCAAGGCGATCTCCTTTCTGAAGAAGAGGGAGCCCTCCATTGTGGTGGCCGAGTTTTATCATGATCCCGCATTTCGGGATCGGGTCAGCAATCTGGAGTCGATGCTGGCCCATATCCAGAGGAAGCTCCCCCAGACCCGGGTAGTGGTCCTTTACGATCCGGCCGATGAACCGTTTCTGCAGCAGTTGATGGGCCGTTTTCCGGTAGAGCAGACCATCCCCCATCCGGTCGATCCCGAACAGTTGATCGAGGCGGTTACTCGCCGGAACTGATCCCGGTTACCTTGCTGGTAACCTCTCCCTCTCCCAGACGGGTTCTGATCTCCTCTCCCCTCTGCAGATGCTCTGTGGAGAGGAGAACCTCGCCCTCTGCTGTGGTGGTGATGCTGTAGCCTCGTGACAGGGTGGCAAGCGGGCTTACGGTATTGAGGGTATGGGAGAGGCCGGAGAGATGTTCTTTGTTCTGTTTAAGCCTGTGGTCCATCAACTGCCTCAATTGCCGGGTCCCGCCCTCAAGGCGCTCTCTTAATACCTGGATTCTCTGTTGTGGGGCGTGTGCCTGAAGGCGCAGTTTGATCTCACGCAGCCAATTGTTGCTCCTCGCCAGGATCAGCTGTTCTGCCCTCTGGAGACGTTGCTCACTCTCATCCAGGCGCTGACTCAGCTGTTGAAGTCTCTCGCGGGGGTGGCGCAGTCGCCCACGGAGACCATGCAGACGAAGGGAGAGGGTCTCCAGTGTGGAGCGGACCCCCCTTGTCAGCCGCTGCTCGGCCAGCAGTAGCCCCTCCTGCCACTCCTGGAGCTCCGGAGAGACGCGCTCTGCAGCAGCGGAGGGGGTCGGGGCACGCAGGTCCGCAACAAAATCGGCAATGGTGAAGTCGGTCTCATGCCCAACTGCGGAGATAATCGGGATTGTAGAGGTGTGGATCGCCCTCGCCACCACCTCCTCATTGAAGGCCCAGAGATCCTCGATCGATCCACCGCCACGGGCAAGGATCAGCAGGTCGCACTCATCACGCTGCTGGGCCTCGCTGAGTGCAGCGGCAATCTCCTCGGCAGCGACGCTACCCTGTACCGAAACAGGATAGAGGATGACGGGGAGGGCAGGGAACCGGCGCTCAAGAACCGTCAGGATGTCATGGATGGCCGCCCCTGATGGAGAGCTGATCACACCAACCCTTGCGGCCAGTGAGGGGAGGGGCTTTTTCCACTTCTCATCAAACAGCCCCTCCTGCGAGAGCTTTTTCTTCAGTGCCTCAAAGGCGCGCTGGCGCGCCCCTTCGCCCCCCTCTTTCATGTGTTCAGCAATCAGCTGGTAGTCGCCCCGTGCCTCATAGAGGCTTACTGTTCCCCTGATCTCCACATGTTGGCCACTCTGCGGACGGAAACGGATATGGGTGAGTCGGTTGCGGAACATGGCACAGCGGATCTGTGCCTGGTCATCCTTGAGGGTGAAGTAGATATGGCCCGAAGCGGGGCGTGAGAGGTTGGAGATCTCCCCCTCAACCCAGAGGGTTGTGAAGTTCTGCTCCAGCAGAAAGCGGGCCTCCCGATTGAGCTGGGAGACGGAGATGACTTTACGCTCTGGGTTCAACAGCTAACGGCTGGAAGTGCTGCCTTCAGAGAGATGAAGGCAGCAAGGGGTTGTTGAGAATCAGCCTAGTGCGGAGTGACCTGGACACGAACCCGAATCTGCTCCCCGGGCGCACTTCTCATGTTGGCCGTGAACTCCTTTCCGCCATAGCTATAGGTGACCCGATAGTGGGAGTGCTCTGTTTTCTCCTCGGTCTCATAGACTGTCTCGCAGCGCTCCACCTCCTGGTAGCGACCCCCTGTTCGTGGTTGCCCTGCCTGCAGCTGCTCCTGGTCATGGGCGATCGATGCGCCCAGTGCGGCGCCAGCAATGGTCATTGCATCCTTGCCGCGCCCCTTGCCAAACTGGTTGCCAATGGCTCCGCCCAGCAGGCCACCGATCAGCTCATTGGTCATGCTGCCATCGGAGGGGCCGCGCTCCTGAACCCGAACTGTCTCGGTCCAGCACTTCTCAACCGGTTTTCTGATGGTGTAGCTTCTCTCAACCGCCTCAACATTGGTTACTGTGGCCCAGTCATTGAAGGATTCGGCTGCAACAGACCCCCCGGAGAGGAGCAGTAGCGAGGAGAGGGCGGTGGTTGCGGTAATCTTGGTTATTGAACAGCTCATGGTTGGATCCTTTGCTTTTGCTTTCAAAGAGTAATTATTCTCTTGCCAGTTGACCTGATTATAGCCCACGGGTTCCTTGCCGCTAGCCAATTTCACTTTTTTCGCAGAATTTGGAAACTTCACCTCTGGATCGGGGCAAATTCAATGGCTCCTTAATGACTTGGAGGCGAGATCCATTTATAATTCGCGCCTTTCATCCTCAGATTATGGAGTACGCCATGCGCCTTGTTGAACAAGCCCTTACTTTTGATGATGTCCTGCTTCTGCCTGCCCACTCCACTGTGATCCCCCGAGAGGTCTCGCTCCGTACCCGTCTGACCCGTGAGATCGATCTCAACATCCCGATGGTCTCAGCAGCAATGGATACCGTTACCGAGTCCAGGCTGGCCATTGCGCTGGCACAGGAGGGCGGAGTCGGCATTATTCACAAGAACATGTCGGCCGAGGAGCAGGGGCGTGAGGTGCAGAAGGTGAAGCGCTTTGAGAGTGGTGTGGTGACTGATCCGGTAACCATCTCCCCGGAGGCGACGGTGCGTGAGGTAGTGGATCTGACCCGCCGCTACGGAATCTCCGGTCTCCCTGTCGTGGATGGAAATGACTTGGTGGGGATTGTCACCAGTCGTGATCTCCGCTTTGAGAAGCGCCTGGATGAGAAGGTGGCAACGGTCATGACCCCGAAGGATCGTCTGGTGACTGTCAGGGAGGGGGCCGAGAAGAGCGAGGTGATTGAACTGCTCCATGCCCATCGCATTGAGAAGGTACTGGTGGTCAATGATGCATTTGAGCTGCGTGGAATGATCACCGTCAAGGATATACAGCGCGCAACCGACAAACCGAATGCATGCAAGGATGAGCAGGAGCGGCTCCGTGTTGGTGCTGCTGTGGGTACCGGTGCCGATACCGAGGAGCGTGTGGCTGCACTGGCCGCCGCCGGGGTCGATGTCGTGGTTGTTGATACGGCACATGGCCACTCTCAGGGGGTACTGGATCGGGTTCGCTGGGTGAAGCAGAATTTCCCGGATATCCAGGTGATTGGAGGAAACATCGCTACCGGTGAGGCAGCCAGGGACTTGGTTGCAGCGGGTGCGGATGCGGTCAAGGTGGGAATTGGCCCCGGCTCCATCTGTACAACACGCATCGTGGCGGGGGTGGGCGTCCCCCAGGTAAGCGCAGTCTCCAATGTGGTCAAGGCGCTGGAGGGAACCGGTGTTCCGGCCATTGCGGATGGCGGTATCCGCTACTCCGGGGATATGGCCAAGGCTATTGTCGCAGGGGCTCACTGCATCATGGTGGGCGGGCTGCTGGCAGGAACCGAGGAGGCACCCGGTGAGGTTGAGCTCTATCAGGGGCGCTCCTACAAGTCCTACCGTGGAATGGGATCACTGGGGGCAATGCAGCAGGGATCCAGTGACCGTTACTTCCAGGACAACAGCAGCAATGTCGAAAAGCTGGTGCCCGAGGGGATTGAGGGGCGTGTCCCCTACAAGGGTCCAATGGGCGGCATTATCCACCAGATGATGGGTGGTCTGCGCTCCAGCATGGGGTATACCGGTTGCGTCAATATTGATGAGATGCGTACCAAGCCACAGTTTGTACAGGTTACCGGCGCAGGCATGGCAGAGAGCCATGTTCATGATGTCAGCATCACCAAAGAGGCTCCAAACTACCGGGTCTAGTATTAATGGAAAACATTCATAATGATCGGATCCTGATCCTAGATTTCGGATCGCAGTATACGCAGCTGATTGCGCGCAGGGTTCGTGAGGCGGGCGTCTACTGCGAACTCTATCCATGGGATATGGAGGTCGAGGCGATCCGCGAGTTTGCACCAAAGGGGATTATCCTCTCAGGCGGCCCGGAGTCGACCACAGTTGATGAGGCACCCGAGGCACCTGGAATTGTCTTTGAGCTCGGGGTGCCGGTACTGGGAATCTGTTACGGTATGCAGACCATGGCCGCCCAGCTTGGCGGCAGCACTGAAAATGCGGACCACCATGAGTATGGCTATGCGCAGGTTCGTGCCCGTGGCCATACTGCACTGCTCAGGGGTATTGAGGATCACACCTCTCCAGAGGGATATGGGCTGCTTGATGTCTGGATGAGTCATGGGGATCGGGTGGCAGAGCTACCAGAGGGGTTCACCGTGATGGCCTCCACCGATAACGCCCCCCTGGCCGGAATGGCGGATGAGAGTCGCCACTTCTATGGGGTACAGTTTCACCCGGAGGTGACCCACACCAAGCAGGGGGATCGTATCCTCAGCCGGTTTGTAATCGATATCTGCGGCTGCGCAGCACTCTGGAATCCAGCCAACATCATTGAGGACAGCATCGCGCAGATCCGTCACCAGGTGGGGGAGGATGAGGTGCTGCTGGGCCTCTCTGGCGGAGTGGACTCTTCGGTTGTGGCAGCACTGCTGCACCGCGCTATCGGGGATCAGCTCACCTGTGTTTTCGTCGATAATGGGCTGTTGCGTCTTAATGAGGGCGACCAGGTGATGGCGATGTTTGCTGAGCACATGGGGATCCGCGTGATCCGCGTCGATGCAGAATCGCGCTTTCTCAATGCACTCAGCGGGGAGAGCGACCCGGAGAAGAAGCGCAAGATCATTGGCCATACCTTTATTGATCTCTTTGATGAGGAGGCCGGAAAGCTGAGCGCAGTGAAGTGGCTTGCGCAGGGGACGATATACCCCGATGTGATCGAATCGGCCGGCGCAAAGTCGGGCAAGGCCAAGGTAATCAAGTCACACCACAATGTGGGCGGGCTGCCGGAGGATATGAAACTGGATCTCCTGGAGCCGCTTCGTGAGCTGTTCAAGGATGAGGTGCGCAAGATTGGGGTCGAGCTGGGGCTCCCCTCCGAGATGGTCTACCGTCATCCGTTCCCGGGACCGGGGCTGGGGGTCCGTATCCTGGGTGAGGTCAGGAAAGAGTATGCCGATCTGTTGCGCCGGGCGGATGATATCTTTATCTCCGAGCTGCGGGCCAATGATCTCTATGACAAGGTGAGCCAGGCCTTTGTGGTCTTTCTGCCGGTCCGCTCTGTCGGGGTTATGGGCGACAACCGTCAGTATGACTATGTGGTTGCGCTCCGTGCTGTTGAGACAGTTGATTTCATGACTGCACGCTGGGCTCATCTTCCCTATGAATTTCTTGGCAATGTTTCAACAAGAATAATCAATGAAATCAATGGAATATCAAGAGTATCTTATGATATTTCTGGGAAACCTCCAGCCACCATTGAATGGGAATAGGCGAACAGGAGAGAGGCTGGATGGAGCGTGCGCTGGAGCTGGCACGCCGTGCAGAGGATGAGGGGGAGGTTCCGGTAGGTGCTGTCGTTGTTCGTGATGGGGTAATCATTGGTGAGGGGTGGAATCGCCCAATCTCCAGCCATGATCCCTCAGCCCATGCCGAGATCCAGGCGCTGCGTGATGCAGCAACCCATCTGCAGAACTACCGCCTTCCCGGTACTACACTCTATGTGACCCTTGAGCCCTGTCCGATGTGTGCCGGTGCAATTGTCCATGCACGGGTGGAACGGGTGGTCTTTGCAGCCCCCGACCCCCGTACCGGGGCAGCAGGCTCACTGCTGCAGCTGCTGCAGAACCCATCCCTCAACCACCAGTGTGTTGTCGATTCAGGGCTGTTGATGGAGCAGAGCAGCAATCTTCTGAAGAGTTTTTTCAGGAGCCGGCGCAACCCATCATGAACCAGAGCGGATCTCTGGAGGGCTACCTGCGTCAGCAGAAGATCGAGCCTGATCTGGTCATGGGGCATCTGGACCATATCCACCGTCCACTCTGCAACTGGCTGGGTGGACGTTGTGCAGAATCCCGGAGGCCTCTTCTCGTGGGGATCAATGGCGCCCAGGGGACAGGCAAGAGCACCCTCTCTGCAATGGTCCGGATCCTGCTGGAGGAGGAGCTCGGTCTACAGAGTGTTGTTCTATCCCTGGATGACTACTATCTGGGCAGGGAGCAGCGCGCCCATCTTGCGAGCGCTGTCCATCCGCTCTTGAGGACTCGCGGGGTCCCGGGGACCCATGACCTGGAGCAGCTCTCCAGGGTTTTGGGGCAGCTGCTTGAGATTGATCCCGGTGAGAGTGTTGAACTCTCCAAATTCGACAAGGCTAGCGATGACTGTAGCGCCCCAGAGCTGTGGCATTGTTCCCCCAGGGGGGTGGATCTTGTCCTGCTGGAGGGGTGGTGTGTGGGTGCCACTCCAGAGCTGGATGAGGCACTTGCTGCCCCGGTGAATGAGCTGGAGTCCCGTCATGACCCGGAGGGGGTGTGGCGCCACTTTGTCAACCGGCAGCTGGCGCAGGAGTATCAGCAACTCTTCTCAATGCTGGACCATCTGATCACACTGCAGCCACCGGATATGGAGTCTGTTGTTGAGTGGAGGACACTGCAGGAGGAGAAGCTGGGCCGGGATCGGCGTGAGCGCAGCCTGCTCGAGGAGGAGATCAGGGAGTTTGTGAGCCACTTTGAGCGGCTGACACGCCACATGTGGTCTGAATTGCCGCACCGTTCTGATATCCTGTTGACCATTGGGGCGGATCACCAGCCTGACAGGATCCGTTTTATGAACCAGCCGGAGAGTTCCTGAACAAGCGATGAGCAAGGCCGCTGCCTATATTCAGTTGATGCGACTCGACAAGCCGATCGGGATTCTGTTGCTGCTCTGGCCCACGCTCTGGGGGTTGTGGATTGCTGCTGATGGCCTCCCTCCGTGGATGGTGCTCTCTGTGTTTGTCGCCGGTGTCGTTCTGATGCGCTCGGCAGGCTGCATCATCAATGACTATGCGGATCGCGAGGTGGATCGCCATGTGCGGCGTACTGCAGAACGCCCACTGACAGCAGGGGTGGTCAGCGAGCGTGGGGCACTGCTGCTCTTTGCCCTGTTGACTGCCATCGCCTTTCTCCTGGTTCTTACCATGAATCTGCTGACGATCAAACTCTCGTTTGTGGCCGTGGCGCTGGCCATCATCTACCCATTCATGAAGCGCTACACTCACCTTCCCCAGCTCTTTCTCGGTGCCGCATTTGGCTGGGCCATCCCGATGGCCTTTGCTGCAGTCATTGCTGAGGTGCCCCCCGGGGCATGGCTGCTCTTTCTGGCCACACTCTGCTGGGCAGTTGTCTACGACACCATGTATGCGATGGTTGACCGTGAGGATGACCTGAAGGTGGGGATCCGCTCTACAGCGATCCTCTTTGGAGAGTGGGATCGGCAGATCATTGGGCTCTTTCAGCTGACAATGGTTGGACTGCTCTTGCTTGCCGGAACAGCGTTTTCTCTGGGCTGGATCTACTATCTGGGGCTTGTGGTCGCATCATTGATGGGCATCTACCATCAGTACCTGATCCGCAGACGTGAGCCGGCGGCCTGCTTCCAGGCCTTTCTCCACAACCACTGGCTTGGGATGTCCATCTTCCTGGGCATTGCCCTGGACAGGCTGGCGGGAGGCTAGGCCGGGGCTACCAGTGATTTCAAAAGTATTGGCAGCTCCTGTCAGTGGCGCGTTCTAGCACATCCATGTGTCACTCGTTTGTGGGCATCCCTGCCCACAAACGGCCACGGATCAGGAGTGCCAAAACATTTGGAACGATTAATGCTTATTACCGTTTTGGGTATTTTTTCTGGCAGGCACGGGTGATCAGCTTGGCCGCTACATCACTTCCCAACCCCTGCAGGTTGTTGAGCAGGCAGTTCCAGTACTCCTCGGGGTATTCAGCTACAATCTTCTCCTGAGGTGGCAGCTCATAGGGGACAGCAATCGCCTGCATTGGATAGCGTGGAGGCTCTGCAGGGGGCGCAGGTGGCTGTGAATAGACTGGCTGTGGCTCAGCAGGGGGCTGCATGACCACCTCAACCCTTGGTTGTGGCATCGGCATGGGTAGCGGTCTCTGCTGCTGGGGCATCAGCCCCTCGCTGTTGCTGATGGGGTCAAACGGTGATGCAATGGTGCTCCAGATGTCGTCAGGGATTTTCTCTTGTTGAGGGCGGTTCTGGTCAGGGTGCTGTTGTGCTGGGAGTGCAGTTGGGGCGGCATTGACACCGCTGTAGGGTGCTGGAGCGCTCTCCATCTCAACTAAAAGAGGTGTCTGTTGAGCAACTGCAGAGATGGGGAGCGAGAGTGCGGCAACTGCAATCCAGATGTTGTTTTTTATCATTTTTTTCTTCCCTGATAGCTGTTTTTCAAGTCACCGGATCATACCATTTTCTCTGGGACAGAGAGCCCGCTTTTTCTCGAATAGGGCGTGGAAATAAAACAGTTCCTACAGTAATATTGAGGAAATGTAGCCATCCGATCATCAAGCAGTTACAGAAAGGAAATCTTCAATGAAAAAAATGGATCACACGGTTTTATCTGCGCTCACAATAGCACTGATGACACTCCTTCCACTGGGTGCCCTGCAGGCGGGAAGTTTCGAGGGCTATCTGGTTGATGGCAGGGGTGCTGTGGTTCGGACCCCATTTGGTGACTGTATTCATACGGGATTCTGGGAGAAGAGTTACGCACAGCCCGAGTGCGATGAAATTCTTGAGATCCGTTCCAAGTATGCCGTTGCAGTCGACAAGGCAGAGGCTGCGGGAGAGCCAATTCCGGAGAAACCAGCAGAGATTGTGGAGATCGAGGCGGCACGCATTGAGGAGATCAAGCCAACGGCCTCGGTTGAGGTTGGCCTTCCAGAATCTGCGGATATTGCCAGTGAGCAGCAGCGTGATGCTGAACCGGCCCCTGAACCAACAGAGTTTGAGGTCATGGATGGCGACAGCCTCTGGACGATTGCCTCCAGTGAGCAGGTCTATGGTGATGCCGCCCTCTGGCCCCTGTTGCTGTGTGCCAACAAGGATCAGATCATTGATGCAGACCTGATCTATGCCGGGCAGGTTCTCACTGTTCCCCATGATTCATCGGATGAGATGCAGCAGGCTGCCATTGACCATGCCAACAATCGTGGCGACTGGGAACTGGGTGAGGTCGAGGATAGTGATCTAGAGTATCTTGCCCTGAACTGCAATTAATTGGTTTTACCGTTTTCAAATTACAAGTGAGCAACACCATGTTGAAAAAATTTAAATGGAGCGTAATGCTGGTATCGGCGCTGTTGGTATCACCCCTCTATGCCGCAGAGGATGAGGCAGTAACAGAGCAGGCAACAGAGAGCGCAGTAACCCAACCGGCAGTTGAAAAGGCGAGCCCACAAGCTGCCAGCAGTCTTTACATGGAGATCAACAAACTGGAGCAACGGGATGATCTCTGTGTGGCCTATGTCCGCTTCTCCAACCAGACAGAGAACGAGTTCACTGAACTGAAATCCGAGCTCTTCGCCTTCAACAAGGAGGAGATCATTACAGCCCACTTCCTGGCCGACTTCCAGAGGGTTACCGCCAACAAGACGGTGGTGAAACTGGTACCGATGAAGGGGGCAAAATGTGATGAGATAGACAGCATTCTGCTCAACCGCATGGTCTCATGCAAAAGCGGTGGGGGTGAGGTGGCCAACTGCATGGGCATGATCAGGACGGGAACCAAGGCCTCCGTCAGACTCTTCAAGTAAGGAGACTTTTATGGGACTGGAACTGCTGGTAAACAAGGGTGGCCCTGTGGCCATCATCCTGTTGGCGCTCTCTGTCTATGGATTTGCAATATTTCTCCTCAAGCTCTACCACTTTCAATCCAGGAAGGTGCTGTTTGGTTCTCACGATTATGTAGAGCGGGCGCTACAGAATATTGAGCGGGGACAGAAGGGGATTGCTGTTACAGATCTCTCTGCCCGCAAGACCCCCATTGCACGAGTGATGGAGCGGGCAATCCGGATCTCTGATGCAGGGACTACAGTGGGTGAGAGCAGTGCTGCAAAAGAGGAGTTGGAGAGCGAGGGAAGAACACAGCTGGAGCAGCTTACTTCCTATATCCGGGGGCTTGATGCCGTTGCCCATCTGAGTCCACTGCTGGGGCTGTTGGGAACGGTTCTGGGAATGATTCAGGCCTTTATGCAGCTTGAGGAGGCGGGCGTTCAGGTAGATGTCACGATGCTGGCTGGTGGAATCTGGGAGGCCCTGATCACAACGGCCTTTGGTCTCGCCATTGCAATTCCTGCACTTGCTGCCGTTAACTGGCTCGAGGGGATTGTCGAGCGTGTACGGCAGGATATGGGGGATGCCGTGACCCGGACACTGGGCGCCATTCGCCAGACCGGGTAACGCCGCTTCAGCGTGAATGCGGCACCTCCTGCAGACTGTACGATGACCACAGCTACTGACAGAGAGTGACAGTCATGCAATTTGAATCAGTCGGGTACCAATCAAAACGGCGCTGGCTCAGCCTCACCTCACTGATTGATGTGGTCTTTCTGCTCCTGATTTTCTTCATGCTGACCACTAGTTTTTCTCAGCAGCGCAAGCTCTCCCTTGATATTCCTGCAGAGAAGGGGGAGGGCAAGAGTGCCTGGCAGGGGGCCTCCCTGGTGCGTGTCCATCCCGGTGGCAATATTGATATCAATGGTCGCCATGTTGAGCTCTCACTGGTTGCAGAGAAGACGTCACAGCTGCTGCAGAAGAGACCGCAAACCCGTTTCATTGTGCGCCCGGATGCAGATCTTCCCCTGCAGCAGGTGGTGCTCGTAATGGACCAGCTTCGTGCAGGTGGGGCAACACTGGTAAGCCTGATTCGTTAACCATGCGCTTCCACTACTACCGAAAGAGACATACCGAGCTGGATATGACCCCGCTGGTCAGTGTGATCTTTCTCCTGATCATCTTCTTTCTGGTTGCGGGTACCGTAAAATCCCCCGGTTTCTGGGAGATTGACCATCCCCGCTCCACCAGCAGTGCGCGGGTTGAGCCAATGGAGCTCTCCATCTTTCTTGACCAGGATGGAAACATGGCAGTGGGGGAGCGTGAGATCAGCAACAGTCATCAGCTGCGCTATCTGATCGATGACTCATACCGTGGACGCACCCCACCATCCATTGAGATCCATGCCGACAGTCGCGTGGATGCACATCGGGTAGTCAGGCTGCTGGAGGATATTCGCAAGGGTGGAGTGAAGCGGGTGGAGCTGATCACTGAGGTGACCCCCTGAGCATGGTTATTCGCTCCCGCCAATGGTTTTATGCGCTGACTGGATCCATGCTGGTCCATATCCTGTTGATCCAGTCGATCCCGCTCTATCAGTTGACGCCGCTGGTCAGACAGCAGATTGAGTCTCCCTTTACCGTGCTGCTTGCCGATCCGGAGATCCTGGAGCAGCTGATCCTTGAGCAGCCAGAGGTCATTCAGGCCGAGACTCCGATTACTGCTGAGGCTATACCGATGGTCTCGCTGGATGAGTCACAACAGCAGTTTGCCGAGATGATGCCATCCTCTGGTGTTGCCCTCGAGGTCACCCCGGGGAAAGAGCTTGAGGCTGAGAGCGCTGAGGTAGAGATGGAGCTGCAGCCAGAGATTCTGGAGGCTACAACTCCAGAGGTGGCACCCATTGCCGCACCGGAGCTCTCGACCCCGGCCCAGATGCCCCGGCTGGAGGCCCCGAATTCAGAGAGTATCAAACCAAAGCTGATGACACTCTCAGCAACCCCTGCAGAACTCCCCTCTGAACTGCCACAGGCAGAGCGTCTGGTTATACCAGAAACGACAATGCTCTTGCCAGAGCGAGAGGATCTTGTAATGGCACAACTTGGGATGAGAGATGAGCCGCTCTCAGAGGAGGTGGATGTTGCGCCACTACCGGAACTGCCAGAGCTGTTGCCAGAGATGAGTAGTGAGCCTGAGACAATCCTTGCAGAGATCGAGATTGAACAGATTGACTTTGAGGCGCTGGAGATGGAGATGCTGCCAGAGGTTGTGGCTGAGGAGTGGAGGCCGTCACTGCCAGCAGTGGCTACTGAGGATGCGGGTTCACAGAAAGAGCTGCGTTCTCGAGCCAAGAGCTGGCGCAGCCGATACTCTGGTGCAACAGGTGTCAGTTTCGCCTATCGGGCAAGAATGCGAGTCAAGCTAAAGGGGTACACACTCTATCCCAAGGCGGTTGCCGAAGAGCAGGGGATCCAGGGTAAGGTGCTGATTGGGTTTGTGATTGACCGCAGCGGCATGCTGGTTGAGACCGAGCTCCTCCAGAGCTCAGGTCATGAGGTGCTGGACCGGGCAGTTGAACAGATGGTAGAGATGGCACAGCCCTTTGAGGTCCTCTCTAATGATGTGAAGAGTGACAAGGTTGGCTTTGCCTTCCCGGTAACGATCAAGCTCAAGAAGTAACAGATCCAACGCCTGATACAGCTTCGATTTCCGGAGTGCGTATAATTGCCCCATGAAAAACCTCTTCTCCAGACGCAAGTATTGGGCGCACCGCTTTGGTACGGCGCCGGTGCTGCCAATCTCCCGCGATGAGATGGATCTGTTGGGATGGGACTCCTGCGACATCATCCTGGTGACTGGTGATGCCTATGTGGACCACCCGAGCTTTGGAATGGCGCTGATTGGGCGCCTGCTGGAGTCACAGGGGTTTCGGGTCGGCATCATCTCCCAGCCCGACTGGAAGAGTGTGGAGCCCTTTCGGCAGCTTGGAAGGCCAAACCTATTTTTCGGGGTTACCGCCGGAAACATGGACTCCATGGTCAACCGTTACACCTCGGACCGCAAGATTCGCAGGGATGACGCCTACACCCCGGGCGGCGAGGGGGGGAAGAGGCCGGACCGCTCAACCATTGTCTATAGCCAGCGCTGCAGGGAGGCATACAGTGGGGTCCCGATTGTCATTGGCGGCATCGAGGCGAGTCTGCGGCGACTTGCCCACTATGACTACTGGTCGGACAAGGTGCGCAGATCCATTCTGCTGGACTCGCGTGCAGACCTGCTGCTGTTTGGAAATGCCGAGCGAGCGATTGTTGAACTGGCGCACCGGATCGCAGGCGGTGAGTCAATCGCTACAATAGATGATCTTCGGGGCAGCGCCACCATTCTCAGCCAATCCGCACTTGCCGAGAGGGAGCCGGAGTGGCGGATCCTGGATCTCTCCAGGCTTCCGGAGGAGGCCCTGCATACCCCATCCACCTCCAGAGGGGCGCGTGAAAAGAGTGCTCTCCGTCTCCCTTCTTATGAACAGGTGCAGAGCGACCCTGCACTCTACGCACACACCTCCAGACTGTTTCATCTGGAGACCAACCCGGGAAATGCACGTATCCTGCTGCAACCGCATGGCGATCAGGTGGTATGGGTCAACCCACCACCCGTTCCGCTCTCTACCGAGGAGCTCGACCGCATCTATGAGTTGCCCTATACGCGTCGGCCACACCCATCCTATGGGGAGCGACGACTCCCTGCCTATGAGATGATCCGCTTTTCGATCAATATCATGCGCGGCTGTTTCGGGGGTTGCACCTTCTGTTCCATTACGGAGCATGAGGGGAGGATCATCCAGAGCCGTTCCGAGGAGTCGATCCTGCGCGAGATCGAGGAGGTGCAGAACATCCCCGGCTTTACCGGAAACATCTCTGATCTCGGTGGCCCTACCGCAAACATGTACCGCATGCGCTGCAAGAGCAGAGAGATAGAGTCCTCATGCCGTCGACTCTCCTGCGTCTATCCAGAGATCTGCAGACATATGGATACCAGCCACAAGCCTCTTGTTGCGCTCTATCGCAAGGCACGAGAGGTGCCGAGGGTAAAGCGTATCTTCATTGCATCCGGCTTGCGTTACGATCTTGCGGTCCGCTCCCCAGAGTATGTTGAGGAGCTGGTCACTCACCATGTAGGGGGGTACCTCAAGATTGCACCGGAGCATACCGAGGCGGGGCCACTCTCCAAGATGATGAAGCCTGGCATTGACTCCTTCTACCGCTTCCGGGAGATGTTTGACCGTTTCTCCAGGAGTGCCAACAAGGAGCAGTATCTGATCCCCTATTTTATTGCCGCCCACCCGGGAACAACGGATGAGGATATGGCAAACCTCTCACTCTGGCTAAAGCGGAACAGGTTCAGGCCTGATCAGGTACAAAACTTTCTCCCCACACCGATGTCACTGGCAACCACCATGTACCATACGGAACGCAACCCGCTGCGCAAGGTGAGGGCCGGTTCCGAACAGGTTGCGATACCCAGTGGTGAACGCAAACGGAGACTCCACAAGGCCTTTCTTCGCTATCATGACTCGGAAAACTGGCCCCTGTTGCGCAGTGCCCTAATCAAAATGGGAAGAGGGGATCTGATTGGCCCCGGCAAGGATCAGCTGGTCCCTGCAGAGCACCACAGAGGAGGCGGCAGGGGGAAACATAACCGAAGAGTGGGCAGGCACCCGCTCCGCAAGAGGCGATGAACCATGGAGCATGAACCGGAACGCCCTACAGACAGTGAAACCGTAACACTCTGGATCCAGCGCCATGCCAGAGAGCATCTTCCTGAGCAGCAGCAGAAGCGGGCGCTAAAGGCAGCAACCACTGTCTCCCTCTCTGTTCAGGAGATTGCCCCACAGGACCATGAGATGATTGCTGCGGCGATGCTCTACAGCTATTTCCGCTCCTCTGGTCTGCCCATTGACTCCCAGCTGGAAGAGGCAGTTGGAGGATCCATTGCAGGGCTGGTCCAGGGTACGGTAGAGATGACCGCCCTCCACTCACACCTCCACCGGAGCAGTGGAGAGGAGGAGGGGCACCATGAGAACCTGCGCAAGATGTTGCTGGCCATGGCAAGGGATGTACGTGTGGTTGTGATCAAGTTGGCCGACCACCTCTATCTGATGCGCCACCCGGGGGGGATTGGTGAGGTGCAGCAGAGAGAAAGTGCACTACTTACCCGAAATATTCTTGCACCACTTGCCAACCGTCTCGGGATGGGGGCACTGAAATGGCAGCTGGAGGATCTCGCCTTTCGTGCGCTGGAGCCCGATGCCTACAAGCGGCTCTCCAGCCAGATTGACCAGAAGCGTGCAGAGCGGGATGCCTATATTCAATACTCGATAGGGGCCATCGAGGAGGCGCTGCAGAAGGCCTCAATCAATGGTGAGGTGAGCGGTCGCACCAAGCACCTCTATAGCATCTGGAAGAAGATGCAGCGGAAACAGGTTGCGGTTGGTTCGCTCTATGATCTGCATGCTGTACGTATCCTGGTAGATTCTGTCTCGGACTGTTATGCAGCCCTCGGGGTCGTACATGGCCTCTGGTCACATATACCCAGAGAGTTCGATGATTACATTGCCAGCCCCAAGGGAAACAACTATCGCTCAATTCATACCGCTGTTCATGGGCCGGAGGGGCGTGTGCTGGAGATACAGATCCGCACCCATGAGATGCATGATGCTGCCGAGCTGGGCATTGCGGCCCACTGGAGGTATAAGGAGGGGACTCGTTATGACCCAGGATTTGAAAGGAAGATCAATTGGTTGCGTCAGCTTCTTGAATGGAAGGATGAACTTACTGAACAGGAGGAGATGGCTCGGCAGTTCAGGGACGAGATGGTGGAGGAGCATATCTATGTGCTGACACCTGAGGGGGAGGTGGTCGAGCTGCCAGAGGGGAGTACTGCACTCGATTTTGCCTATGCCATCCACAGTGGACTGGGCCACAGAACAAGGGGGGCCAAGGTGGATGGGAAGATTGCCCCGCTGAATCAACCCCTGCAGTCGGGGCAACGCATTGAGATTCTGACGGTCAAGGAGGGGGCTCCCACCAGAGACTGGATGAACCCCAATCTTGGCTATCTACACACCTCGCGTGCCCGCTACCGGGTTCGACAGTGGTTCAGAAAGCAGGATTTTGAGGAGAATGTGGTTGCCGGAAGGGCCATTCTTGAGCGTGAGATGATGCGGGCAGGCTCGCCCGATCTTCCACTGGAAAAGCTGGTGCAGCGCTATGAGCAGAAGGGGAGTGAGGCACTTTATGCCGCAATCGGTCAGGGGGATATCACCTCGGGGCAGATTGCCGGTGCGATTTCATCACTGACCACATCACCGGTCAAAAGAAAAAAGGGTACCCCCAGGGCAGCTGTTGAAAGCGACACTGAACACAGGGAGATATCGATTCGTGGCGTTGGAAAGCTGCTGACCACCATTGCAAACTGCTGTCACCCTCAATATCCGGAACCGATCATTGGGTTTATTACCCGGGGGCGGGGGGTGACGATCCACAATGAGGCGTGCCCCAATGCGCTACATCTGATTGAGACTGAGTCGGATCGGGTTATTGAGGTCTCCTGGGGGGCAGTTGAGGATGAAAAAGATCAATATAATATCTCAATCAGGGCCTATGATCGTCCCGGCCTCTTGAGTGATATTACAACACTGTTCCGGAATGAGTCTGCCAATATTGACTCCATAAACACCTCAACCGACCGGGAAATCCATATTGCACTTATTGATCTGAAGGTTGAACTGAATAGAGCGTTCAATATTGGAAAAATACTGGATCAACTGCTCAGGATGAAGAATATTATATCTGCTGTAAGAAAATAAAAAAAATTTGTTTTTTTCTGATTGCCGTATTATATTAAGTACCGATTTCAGGATTATCAATGGCGATAGAAGAGAGATAATGTTGGAACAGCAAAGATAATATTCATTGATTAGAGAACAAGAGAGCAATATATGAACCTGAAGAAAATGACTGATGCCAGACTTGCAACAGCCATCAAGAAGACAACCGCTGAGCTGAAAAAGCTCACTGCAGAGTCTGATCGCAGAAAGCAAGAGAACAGTGCAGAGGCCAAGGTTGAGAAAGAACTGGCGGCACTTGCCAAGAAGTATGGGGCAGCAACCGTCAAGAAACTTGCCGCATCCACAAAGGGGAAAGGGCGAGGAAGACCGGCAACCAAGCGTGCCAAGGTCAAGCCTGTGTACTGTAACCCGGATAATCCCAAGGAGACCTGGACCGGTCGTGGCCGTTCACCAAAATGGGTAGTGGCAGCAGAGAAGAAGCATGGTGGACGCGACAAGCTGAGAATTGAGAACCAGTAACGAACCAGTAACTGGTTCACCATCATCCGAAAAAGGCCTGTTATATCAACAGGCCTTTTTTGTGGGTGTTCCATTTGGTGGTAAAGTAACCTGTGAATTAACCAGCAAACCAGGGATATGAAAAAGATTCTCCGCTTTCTTGCACCTCTGTTGATATTGGCGCTCTCTATATCGGGGTTTATTGCGCTGAAAATGTCCCGAGAGAGTCCGCCTCTTATCCAGTCCGATGAGGTTGTCTGGCGTGTGGGCTCCATTATTGCCACTCCGGATCTCAATCGACCTCAACTGACACTCTATGGCGTTACCGAGGCCGCAACATTCAGCGAGATCAGATCGACACTGACCGCCGAGGTTACGACTGTCCCGGTTCATGAAGGGGAGCTGGTTGACGAGGGGACCCTGCTTGTTGAACTGGACCCAAGGGAGAGCCTGCTTCTGGTGCAACAGCGTCAGGCCGAGATTGATGAGATCAACGCCCAGATTGAGCTGGAGGAGATTAAATATCGCTCCAACCAGCAGGCACTGCTCGGGGAGCAGCAGCTTCTTCAGTTGAGGAAGGGGGAGCTGGAACGCATCCGCCGCCTCAAGAGAGGGAGCATGGTTTCAGAGTCTGCTGCTGATCAGGCACTGCAAAAGGTTGAGGAGCAGCTGATTCGGGTCACCGAGCGACAACAGCAGATTGATGCCTTTCTGCCACAGAAACGTCGCCTTGAGGCACAACGGGAACAGACCCGAACACTGCTTGCCCAGACCAGGCTGGATCTCCAGAAGGCGAACCTTCATGCACCTTACCGAGCGGTTGTTCAGCAAATTCCTGTTGCCCCGGGTGAACGGGTGCGTGCAGGAGATATTGTGGCCTCACTCTATGATCCGGACTCAATCGAGATTCGGGCACAACTCCCAAGAACATCCATACAGTTGATCCGCAGTGGCCTCAGCCGTGGAGAGGATATTCTCATGAGGGGGGCCGTGGATGGCGTGCCACTCCAGGCAAGGCTGGAGCGTCTGCTCTCCGGGCGTGTCGACGAGGTGGGCGGGATTGACGGGATCTTTGTTGTTACCGAGGCCTCTTCCCCCCTTCCCCCAGGCAGGGCACTGCAGTTTTCCGTCACCATGCCTGGTGTTGCAGGGAGTGTGGTGCTGCCTTACGAGGCACTTTATGAAAACAACAGAATCTACCGTATTGACAGCAACGGGAGACTCGACCCACTTACAGTCTCCATGTTGGGGTGGGGGGGTGGTGATGGCGATCAATCACTGGTTGTTGTCCAGAGCCCCCTGCTGACTGCCGGAGAGAGGATTGTAACCACCCATCTACCTGATGCAATGAAGGGGCTCAAGGTAGAGTATGAGCAGTGATCTGATCAGCCGTTTTGCCCGACACGGGGTTGCGGCAAATCTGCTGATGCTGATCATGATCCTGGCCGGTATCTGGGGCGTCTCCCATATGAACCGCCAGTTCTTCCCAACATTTTCTGTGGAGATGGTTACGGTTCGCGTCGAGTGGCCCGGAGCCTCGGCAGAGGATGTGTCCGCCTCAATTACCGTACCACTGGAGCAGGAGCTCCGACAGGTTGATGGGGTTGATCTGATGACCTCTACCAGCGCTGAGGGGATCGCCTCCATCTCTCTGGAGTTTGATGATGCCAGCGATATGCAGTGGGCTACCGAACGGGTCAAGGAGCAGGTGGGCAGCGTCCGATCCCTGCCGGCAGATTCCGAGCCCCCAAAGATCTCCAGATCCGTTCGCCATGACCCCATCGCCCGGGTTGTGGTCTCCTCGCAGAACGGCATCGAGGAGATTCGATCCCTGATCCATGGCTATCAGCGAGAGTTGTTGCGGCGCGGGATCGCAAAGATCTATATCAATGGGCTGCCCGATACCGAAATTGCAATCCAGGTCCCGATGGAGGCTGTGGTAGATCTGGGGCTCTCCCATGAACAGATTGGCAGCCAGATCCAGAAGATGAGCCGCAATGATCCTGCCGGCCTGGTTGGTGAGGCGGACAACAGCCGTCAGCTTCGATCGCCGGGACAACTCCGTGGAGAGCAGCAGTTCTCGGCACTCACCTTTCAGGGACGGGAGGGGAGGGAGTCCATCCCCCTGGGCTCGATTGCCGTGATTGAGCGTCGTGAACAGAAGGGGGAATCGCACCTCTACTTTCACGGTGTTCCGGCAGTCGAGATGCGGCTGATGCGCGCCGAGCAGGCAGACTCACTGAAGTCGGCAGAGATCATGATTGAGTGGATGGATGAGGTCACCAGGGAGACCCTGCCGCCGGGGGTTGAGATCCACCGTTTTGATGAGAGCTGGTCGCTGATCAGGGAGCGACTGACCCTGCTGATTCACAACGGTGCGGGGGGTCTGCTGCTGGTTGTTGGTATCCTCTTTCTCTTTCTCAATGGGCGCGTTGCATTCTGGGTGGCTGTCGGGATCCCGACCTCCTTCCTGGCCACACTGGCAATCCTCTATGCCATTGGGGGCTCCGTCAACATGGTCAGCCTCTTTGCCCTGATCATGGCGCTCGGCATTATTGTCGATGATGCGATCGTGGTCGGGGAGGATGCATTGACCCACTATCAGGGGGGGGAGGGGGCACTCAATGCTGCAGTAGGTGGGGCCAGGAGGATGTTCTATCCGGTACTCTCCTCCTCACTGACCACCATTGCCGCCTTTCTCCCTCTGATGCTGATCGGTGGACAGATGGGCAAGATCCTGATCGACATCCCAATCATTATTATCTGCGTTCTGATCGCCTCGCTGATTGAGTGTTTCCTTGTGCTTCCGGGTCATCTGCAACACACCTTCAGTCGCGCCTCTGCATTGTTGCCAACCGCACAGCACCGATCCGCAGGCAGGATGCGAAGTGCGCTGGACAGCCGCTTCAACCACTTCAGAGCGCACCTTTTTCAGCCCCTGGTGCGCTGGGCACTCTACCACCGCGGGATTGTGATCAGTACAACGGTTGGTCTGCTGATCCTGACCATAGGGCTTGTGGTTGGCGGTCGACTCTCATTCAGCTTCTTTCCGGCACCGGAGGGCAATATCTTCTATGCCAATGTCGACTTTGTATCCGGCACCCCGGGAGATGAGGTGGACCGCTACATGAAACAGCTGGAGCAGAGCCTCTACCAGACCGAGCAAGAGCTGGGGGGTGGGCTGCTGGCCGCCGTTGAGTCACGTCGGGGGATCTCCGGATCACGTGGTGCCGGTACCCGAAGATCGGGAGAGCAGTTTGGGTCGATGATCATTGAGCTGATTCCGGCCGAGAATCGTACCCTGAGGGTTCAGGATTTCATCACCAGCTGGAAGCGAATCACCCCACATGCTCCCGGGCTGGAGACACTCTCCATCGAGAAGCGCAAGCATGGGCCATCGGGAAAGGATATCGAGATTCGACTCACCGGTGCCGGGGAGCAGATGGGTGAGATCAAGTCCGCCTCCAACGAGATTATGGATGCACTGCGCTCAATGGATGGCGTGGTTGCGGTAGAGGATGACATGCCCTACGGAAAGGAGCAGATCATCTTCTCCCTCAGTGCCGAGGGACATCAGCGTGGCCTCTCCCTGCAGGAGATCGGTACCCAGCTGCATGCGGCCTTTGATGGCAACAGGATTCAGATCTACAACGAGGGGGACGAGGAGCTTGAGGTGAGGATTCTGCTGCCCGATGGCGAGCGCAAGAAGATGTCATCCCTGCACCACTTCATGTTTATCTCCAGCTCGGGCGAGCCCATCCCCCTGGTCAATCTGGTAGAGTTTCAGCCACAGCGTGGATTCGAGGTTGTGCGCCACAGTGATGGTGAGCTGGCGGTCAATATCATGGCCGATGTGGATACGGAACGTCTCAACGTTGCCAATCTGCTGGCACAACTGGAGGAGAGGGTGCTGCCGAAAATTACCCGCAAATATCCGGTTCAATACAGTTTTGAGGGAAAAAATGCCGATGAGCGTGAGACCATGAGCGACATGAGGCAGGGCGGACTCCTGGCGCTGATGCTGATCTACATTGTCCTTGCCTGGGTCTTCTCCTCCTACGGCTGGCCACTGGTGGTGATGGCAACCATACCCTTTGGGGTGATCGGTGCCTTTCTTGGCCACTGGGTGATGGGGGTGGATATCACCCTGCTGTCGCTATTTGGGCTCTTTGCCCTTGCCGGAATCGTGGTCAATGACTCCATTATCCTGGTCACATTTTTCCAGAAGCTGCGTGACCAGGGGATGGAGACCCGTGAGGCGATCGTAGAGGCTGCTGGGCAGCGTCTCAGGGCGGTACTCCTTACCTCACTGACCACAATCGCCGGGTTGCTTCCACTGCTGTTTGAGCGCTCCCTGCAGGCACAATATCTGATTCCAATGGCGATCTCGATCTCCTTTGGGCTTGCCGTCTCCACCTTTCTGGTCCTGCTCTTCGTCCCGACACTGCTTTCGCTGCATGAGTCGGTCCGTGGTCGAGGCTAATGAGACAGTGAGTCATCAATGGTCTCCAAATGTCCTGGCTCTCCTGATCTGCGGCTGTCTGTGAGCAGGGAGGCCCACAGCCGAGTGATACAGGGAAGTGCTTGAACGTGTCGCAGACAGGAGAGCCAAGACATTTGGAAGGAGCTTGACCACTGTTCCTCCAGTCTCTCAACCCCCATCTTCCATGCTTATCTATGGTAGAATTCAGCTCCTTTTTTAGCAGTGGATGGATCAAATGGAGCAGATTCTAGAAATTCGTGAAGGATGCAACACCCCCGAGCAGCTGATCAAAAGCCTGCCTTTCTCTCGTTACCTGAAGATTTACAAAAACGAGTTTATCCAGGACCTGGATCAACGCGATGAACGTCGCCAGAATGAGGCGATTCACAAGGTAGACTTCATCAAGGGGGTCTGCGCACGCGACATCCTCAATATTCTCGATCAGGAGGAGATCCCGGCAGAGGAGATGGAGCATACGCGCAATCTGGTCCGATTTGTCGATGGTGCCTTTCACCACTTTCGCTCCAAGAGTTACTCCCGGCTGGTACGCCTGCAGAATGACGTGGTTGCCACCGGACTGGAGACACCCGATTCCGTAAAGGACAAGGTGACCGAGAAGGCGACATCACTCTCGGAGCTGATTCTCCAGACCCGGAGAAGACTGCTGCGCAAGGTGGATATGGAGAAGGGGGTACGCAGAACCCATGGACTGGATGCCTCTCCCAACGTAACAGCCGGCGAGATCTCCGGCCACTACTTCAATCTTCCGGTTGACTATGTTCCGCTCTCTCATGTGCCACTGACCGTTGCCGCTGATATCCGTACCGGTGTGGACTACTCGACACCCGCCAACAAGCGTGTGGAACCCTTCTTTGAACTGGACCATAACCCGCTGAACCTCGATACCTTTGATCCGGAGAACTGGGTCTCGGTCCCGTTGCAGGTTGGTGCCTGGCTGATTGTGGCCTATCTGCACAAGTCCAGAGGCAGTGTAGAGATGGAGCCTGGACTGCTCAACCTCTTCCCCTTCGCCAGTGTGACCGACATCCAGGAGAATCGTCGCCCCGATGGTGTCTTTATCTTTGGTGACCCTGAGGCCGATCCGAAGGATATCGGCTACTTCTGGGACAAGGAGAACCAGCTGCTGGTTGGGCTGGTGCCTGACCGTGACGAGCTGAAATATTTCGGCTACTGCAAGAAACCGATTCTGACCCTCCACAATGTACTGGCAATCCGCAAGGGGGAGCTGCCGCTGCACTGTGGATGTACCCGCTACATCGTCCGTTTTGACGAGGAGAAGAGCCCCTATATTGCCGAGATGCTGATCAAGGCGGATGATATGGGACGCGTTGTTCTGCAGAAGGGGAGTGATGACCAGGTCAGGCCGATATTCTATGGTACCGAGACGGGTGCCTTTGCCTGTCTGGATGGCTTCAGCGAGCAGGCCAAACTCCTGATGGTGGGGCGCGAGGTCGGCTACAACAAGGATACCGGCTCCAATGCGCGGCAGATTGTCCCCGTTACCGAGGATATTGAGGTGATGAATGGGGATCCCCTGGATGTACTGCTCTACATGAACAACTTCGAACTGGTTGAGCAGGGCGCCTACACGATCGATGCCGATATGAGCGTGGATACGGCGATTGAACAGTTCCGTCTGGGTGAGCGTGTTGCTGCCGGCAGTACCCATACCCATCGTGGATCGAAGGAGAGCAGCTACTGGGCCAACCCGTTCCCAACGCTGCGTGATGCCGATGGGGTGCCTCTCCACCCCGATCTCTATGAGCAGTACCTGCTTAATGAGGCGCAGTTCATCACGGCCGCAAAGGAGCTGGTTGAGCACAAGGAGCTTCGCCTCGGTGTCGCCTTCAGTCAGCTGATGGCAGGGGTCTACAAGGATAACAGTGATGAGGATCTGACCCGCTGCGGCTACCATGATCGTGACGAGGTGGAGCAGCTGGCTCCTACCCGCCTCGCTGAGGATCTGATTGACCTGATCAAGGATCTCGCAGTTGAGAAACGGGACCGTTCCGATAGCAGCCCGGATGAGGTGAGCATTACAGTTGCCCTGGTGGGTGACAGCCGAACCGGAAAATCGGAGACTGCCGAAAAGATGGAGGGAGTCCTCGGATTGCAACTCGTCTGATCCAGACTCATCTGACTGCACTGCTGCTCCTGATCGTGAGCAACCAGTGCACTGCTATTGCCTCACCACTGGCAGACTCCCCCTCACCCTATCTGCAGCAGCATGCCGATGACCCCACAGAGTGGCAGCTGTGGGGGAGGGAGGCGCTCCATCAGGCTGAGGAGAAGAAGAGGCTGATCCTGCTCTCCAGTGGCTACTTTGCCTGCCACTGGTGTCATGTGATGCAGCAGGAGAGTTTCCGGAACCGGAAAATTGCTGCAATCATCAACCGCGCCTTTATCCCGGTCAAGGTGGATCGGGAGCTCAACCCAACGCTGGATCGGGATCTGATCGATTTCACACAGAGAACCGCCGGGCGTGCTGGCTGGCCCCTGCAGGTCATCCTCACACCTGATGGAACACCACTTCTTGGTTTTGTCTATCTGCCTCCGGATGAGCTGAAGACACTCCTGCTGCAGCTGGAGAGACGGTGGAGAGACGACCCTGCAGCCATGATGAAGCTGGCCCATGATGTTGTCCAGCAACTGCAGCAGGGTAGCCGGGAAGTGATGGGGGAGAGTGGAGAACCAACCATTGAGGCATTCCTCACCGGTGCCGACCTTCTCTCAGGCGGATTTGGTGCCCAGAGCAAGTTTCCCGGGGTTCCGCATCTTCTGACCGGGATGACGCTTCTGCAGCAACAGAGCAGGGAGGGTGAGCCTCACGATGAGTTGTATGACTTCCTGATCACAACGCTCGACAGCATGGCAACCCGAGGGCTGCACGACCCGATTGATGGTGGGTTCTTCCGCTACACCATCGATCCGGACTGGTCCACCCCCCATTTCGAGAAGATGCTCTATGACAATGCACAGCTCGCGCTGCTCTATCTGCGTGCCGGCAGGCTGTTTCAGCGAGAGGATTATCTCGGGGTCGGTTATGAGACGCTCGGTTTCATGGTGGAGAGGATGAGCGATGGCGATGGAATGTTTATCGCCAGCCTCTCTGCCGTTGACGATGCAGGTATTGAGGGGGGGTACTATCTCCTCGATCCGGATGAGATCAGAAGGGCACTGAGTGATGAGGAGTGGGGGCTATTCCAGCGGTTATGGTACCCCAACCGCACGGAACTGGAGGGGAGGATCCACCTCTTTCTCCCTGATCTCAACAGTGCAACCGGAAAGCATCGGGGGCTGATCCTCAGCATCAGGGAAAAACTCCGGCAGCTGCGCACTCTACACAGGTTGCCACGCGACACCAAGGTTCTCTCCGGATGGAACGGACTGGTGTTGAGCGCGCTGGCAGAGGCACTCTCCACTGGCCACAGGGGGGAGCACCGCCGCATTGGCAACCAGCTGGCGCAGTCACTGCTCTCCAGACAATGGAAGGGAGGAGAACTGTTGCGTCTGCTCCAACAGGGGAGTGCAGCCCCGGCAGCACTGGAGGACTACGCCTATGTTGCAGAGGGGCTCCATGCGTGGGGCAGTGAAACCGAAAACAGGGAGCTCCTGCTGACCGCAGAAGAGATCGTAAGGGCTGCAGAGAGGGCGTTCTATATCAACGGGGAGTGGCGGCAATCTGCCAATCGACTGTTGCGCTACCGCAGTCCTGTTTCCATCCATACCGAGGGGGAGCCACTTCCACCTGCTGTCACTGTTCTGCAGTCGATGCAGCAGCGTCTTGCCCGATCGTCTCAACAACCCTGACCACCGCAGCAGTCAGTTGTTCCAGCTCTTCCGGGGTGATGATGTAGGGGGGCATCAGATAGATCAGTGGGCCGAAGGGGCGCACCCATACACCCAGCTCCACAAACTGTGGTTGTACCCTTTTCATATCAACTGGCTGTTCCATCTCGACTACCCCGATGGCCCCCACTGCCCGAACATCCCTTACCCCAGGCGCTCCCCTGCAGGATGCCAACCCATCGATCAGCCTGCTCTCAATAGATTGGACACGCTCTCTCCAGGGGGAGGAGCGTAGCAGGTCGATGCTTGCATTGGCGGCACGGCAGGCGAGGGGGTTGGCCATAAAGGTGGGGCCATGCATCAGCGTCCCCTCCCCATAAGAGGAGATGGAGTCGGCAATGTGAGAAGTGGTGATGGTTGCGGCCAGTGTCATGGTGCCGCCTGTCAACGCCTTTCCGAGAGAGAGAATATCCGGAACAATCCCGGCATGGTCACAGCCGAACAGCTCACCCGTCCTCCCGAACCCGGTGGCAATCTCATCGGCGATCAATAGCACCTCATAACGGTCACACAGTGCTCGCGCCTCCTTCAGGAACTGCGGATGGTAGAACCACATCCCCCCCGCACCCTGTACCACCGGCTCCAGAATCAGTGCTGCAATAGATTCATGCTCCTGCTCAAGAAGTTGCTGCAGTGGTGCGGCTGCCTCAGGATCCCACACCTCACCATATCTGCAGTCGGGTCTCGGTACAAAGTGGGTCTCCGAGAGGAGATCCTGAAACAGGGTATGCATCCCGTTGTCCGGATCCGCCAGCGCCATGGTTGCAAAGGTATCGCCATGATAGCCACCGCGCAGGGCGGAAATGCCCCGCTTGTTGGGCCGCTCTTGTGAGATCCAGTACTGGATCGCCATCTTCAGCGCCACCTCAACAGCGATGGAGCCGGAGTCTGCCAGAAAGAGCTTCTGCAGTGGCTCCGGGGTGAGGTCGATCAGGCGCCGTCCCAGCTCAACAGCAGGCTGATGTGTCAGACCACCAAACATCACATGGGAGACCTCCCCCATCTGTTGCTGCAGGGCGGTGTTGATCTCCTCAACGTTGTAGCCATGGATCGCAGACCACCAGGAGGACATCCCGTCAATCAGTTGGCGCCCATTCTCCAGGGTGAGGCGTGCCCCTCTGGCCGACTGCACAGGATAGACCTCCAGTGGATCGCTCATTGAGCTGTAGGGGTGCCAGAGGTGGTCCCGATCAAATTGCAGAAGTTTGTCTGTCGGGGTGGTCATCGCGTTATGATACGGCCATTGAATTCAGTGAGGAAGCAGTTATGGTCAGAGAAATGGAGTTGTCGGTCAACCATGCAGGGCTACATGAGATCACCCGCCAGGTTCGCGAGGTTGTCAGGGAGAGTGGGGTAGAGGAGGGGCTCTGTACCCTCTTTATCAAACACACCTCCGCCAGCATCACCATTCAGGAGAACGCCGACCCTGCCTGCCAACGCGACCTGGAGCAGTGGCTCAACCGGCTGGTGCCCAGGGGGGATGCACTCTACACCCATGTCAATGAGGGGGAGGATGATATGCCCGCCCACATCAAGTCGATGTTGACCCAGACCTCCCTTGGAATACCGCTCATGGATGGTGATCTGGTGCTGGGCAGCTGGCAGGGGATTTTCCTCTGGGAACACCGCCAGTCGAGCCATCGGCGCAGGCTTGTGATTCATCTCGGGTAGGGATACTCTAGTAACTTAACCAGTACACCAAACCCTTACAGAACAAGAACTACAAGAGGACTCCCATGGCTCAATCTCTGCTCAACCATCTGGCCGAACAGACGCAGGAACTGCGGGAAAACGGGCTCTACAAGGGAGAACGCACTGTTACCTCACCACAGCAGGCGACCATCACGATTGAGGGTGGCAGAGAGGTCACCAATCTCTGCGCCAACAACTATCTGGGGCTCGCCAACCATCCGCAGCTGATTGAGGCGGCCAGGGAGGCGCTGGAGCAGCAGGGGTATGGAATGGCCTCGGTGCGCTTTATCGTCGGCACCCAGCAGGTCCACAAAGAGCTGGAACAGCGCATCAGTGAGTTCCTGGAGACTGAGGATACCATCCTCTACTCCTCCTGCTTTGATGCCAATACAGGCCTATTTGAGACCATTCTCAGCGATGAGGATGCGGTAATCAGTGACCAGCTCAACCATGCCAGCATCATTGACGGGATCCGCCTCTGCAAGGCGACCCGCTATCGCTATGGCAACAGCGACATGGCGGATCTTGAGGAGAAGCTGAAGCAGGCACAATCCTCCCGCTACAGATTGATCGCAACCGACGGAGTCTTCTCCATGGATGGATCAATCGCAAAACTGCAGGAGATCTGTGACCTTGCGGAGCGCTATGATGCACTGGTGATGGTGGATGACTCCCATGCCGTTGGCTTTGTCGGTGAACAGGGGAAGGGGACCCCGGAGCTGTGTGGTGTGATGGGGCGGGTCGATATCATCACCGGTACCCTGGGCAAGGCAATGGGCGGGGCCTCCGGTGGCTATACCTCCGGGCGCCGCGAGATCATCGAGTGGCTGCGACAGCGCTCCCGCCCCTATCTATTCTCCAACACGCTGGCACCAGTGATTGCCGCAACCTCACTCCGGGTGCTCGATCTGCTGGAGGGCAGCGCTGACCTGCGCAAGCAGCTTCATGCAAACAGCAGCCACTTCCGCACCGGGATGGAGGCTGCAGGGTTTACCCTGGTCCCGGGAGAGCATCCAATCATCCCGGTGATGATCGGGGATGCAAAGCTGGCCAGTGAGATGGCAGAGCGGCTGCTGGAGGAGGGGGTCTACGTGGTTGGATTCTCCTTCCCTGTGGTTCCCCATGGGCAGGCGCGGATCCGCACCCAGATGACCGCTGCCCACACCATGGAACAGCTGGACCGGGCCATTGCGGCATTTACCCGGGTTGGGCGTGAACTGGGGGTAATCGAGCAATCATGAGCCAGATGAGAGCACTGATCAAGAGCAGGGCAGAGGAGGGGATCTGGATGGGTGAGGTGCCCGTACCAGAGATTGGCCCCAACGATGTTCTGGTGCGCATCCGCAAAAGCGCCATCTGCGGAACCGATATCCATATCTACAACTGGGATGAGTGGGCTGAGAAGACCATACCGGTTCCGATGGTCATCGGGCATGAGTTTGCCGGTGTCATTGAGAGAGTTGGCGGTGAGGTGAGGGGCTTCAAGCCAGGGGATCGTGTCTCCGGAGAGGGCCATATTACCTGCGGAAAATGTCGCCAGTGCCTGACAGGAAAACGCCACCTCTGCCCCAATACCATGGGGATCGGGGTGAATCGTGAGGGGGCCTTTGCCGAACTGCTAGCGATACCGGCAGAAAACCTCTTTCCGCTCTCTGATGCAATCTCCGATGAGATCGCCTCCATTCTCGATCCCCTGGGCAATGCGGTCCACACCGCACTCTCGTTCCCGGTAGTGGGGGAGGATGTACTGGTGACTGGTGCCGGACCTATCGGCATCATGGGAGCCGCCATCTGTCGTCACGCTGGGGCACGCAATGTGGTAGTGACCGATATCAATGAGTATCGACTTGGCCTGGCCCACCAGGTGGACCCTGCAATCCGCACCCTCAACATCAATGAGGGGGCGATTGAGCAGGTGATGGAGGAGCTACAGATCCAGGATGGTTTTGGTGTCGGGCTGGAGATGTCAGGAAGCCCCAACGCCTTCTCCTCGATGCTGGAGACCCTGGCCCATGGGGGGAAGATGGCGCTGCTTGGGATTCCACCCTCCAATACCTGCATTGACTGGAACCGGGTGATCTTCAAGATGATCACCATCAAGGGGATCTATGGGCGCGAGATCTTCGATACCTGGTACCAGATGACCGCAATGCTGGAGAGCGGACTCAATGTGGAACCAATCATCACCCACCGTTTCCCGATCGAAGAGTTTCAGCAGGGGTTTGATGTGATGCGTTCCGGGGAGTCGGGCAAGGTGATCCTGGAGTGGTGATCCAGACAGCAGGGGGAAATCATAGATGACAGCATTCAGTGGAAACCGCATCAACGCCACCATCTCCCCGGATGAGGCGCTTGGAATCCTCTCCCAGCAGGAGGTTCAGAAGATTCTTGGAACCACAGACAAGAAGGGAGAGTTTCACGAGCTGTTCCGCCGCAGTGCCCTGGCTGTTCTCAATACAGGCACCGATATTGACGACTCCAAACAGGTGCTGGAACACTATCACGACTTTAATATCATCCCCCGCCAACAGGACTGGGGGATTCAGTTTGAGCTGATCAATGCCCCAGCTGATGCCTTTGTCGATGGCAAGCTGATCAGCGGAATTCGGGAGCACATGTTCTCGGCAATTCGTGATCTCCTCTATGCCCATAAGATCCATGAGAGTGTACTCACGGAACAGGGGGAGGGCGATGAGGGTTCAGTGGCCACCAATACCGTTTTTCACATCCTCCGTCGGGCAGGAATCTTTGACCGTGGTGACCATACTGGCCTTGCTGTCTGCTGGGGTGGCCACTCCATCAATGAGGAGGAGTATGCCTATACCAAGGAGGTCGGTTACCAGATGGGGCTGCGCTGCCTGGATATCTGCACCGGCTGTGGCCCCGGCGCCATGAAGGGGCCGATGAAGGGGGCCACCTTTGGCCACTCCAAACAGAGAATTCACTCGGGTCGCTATATTGGGCTGACCGAGCCGGAGATCATTGTTGCGGAACCACCCAACCCGATTGTCAGCAACCTGGTTGTGCTCCCCGACATCGAGAAACGTCTTGAGGCCTTTGTCCGTACCGGCCACGCCTTCGTCCTCTTTCCCGGCGGCCCTGGCTCAGCCGAGGAGCTGCTCTATCTTCTCGGAATCCTGCTCCATCCGGAGAACAGCCACATCCCCTTTCCACTGATCCTGACGGGGCCTGACTCCAGCCATCAATACTTCGTTGAGCTGAATGACTTCATTGGCAAGAGTCTCGGTTACGAGGCCCAGCAGCGTTACAAGATTATCCTCAATGATCCGGTTGCCGTTGCACAGGAGATCAACCGTGCGACCGAGAGGGTGATTCAGTATCGCAAGGGGAGTGGAGATGCGCTCTTCTTCAACTGGCAGCTCCATATCGAGTTGATGTTCCAGCAACCATTTCACCCCACCCATGAATCGATGGCCGCCCTCAACCTCCACAGGGATCAGGGTGCCCACCATCTGGCTGCAAATCTGCGCCGTGCCTTCTCCGGTATCGTTGCCGGTAATGTGCGTGAGGAGGGGATTCGTGCAGTAGAGGAGAGGGGGCCCTACCAGTTACGTGGTGACCCCGAGATCATTGAGCCACTGGAGATCGTCCTGCACAACTTTGTGGAGCAGCACCGCATGCGTCTCCCGACCACCACCTACACCCCCTGTTTCGAGATTGTTCAGTAGATTCCTAGAGCGGTGATGCACGGAGCTGCTCTTCAGGCAGCCCCAGTTCCAGCAGGCGTTCACCCAGTGGGATCAGGATATCGGCCGGTGCCGTAACATAGAGGTCGGCCTCAGGTACTGTCCCATCCTGCTGCAGCTGCTCCAGCAACTGCTCTACAGGATCCGCACACTCCGCTGGATCAGAGTGAATCCACTGGTAGCGATAAGTGTCAATTACACTGTTCCAGGAGAGGGCACGGTTCTCCCGGTAGGGCCTTGTTGGCGAGACCCAGTAGAGAGAGACCGGGTTGGAGATCTCCAGTGAGATCAGATGCTCCATCAGACTCTGAATGGATCCAAAGCCAGTGTCCCATGCAATGAAGATAATGGGGCGACTGGAGGCCTCATTCAGCAGAAAGGTACCACGCGGCCCATCAACTGTAACCGCATCTCCACGCTTGAATGAGGAGAAGAGCAGCTGAGAGAAGGGGTCACTCTCGCTTTTCCGGACATGAAACTCCAGCTCCAGGCCACTGCAGGGACAGCTGGCAACAGGGTAGCGCTGCGCTGCCTGGGGGGAGGAGAGCAGTGCATCCTGTCCTGCAAGAAACTGGAAGGTGTTGGAGCGGGGGGTACGCAGGGTCAGAATCGCAAGATCCTGTTGAAGAAACTCCACGGATTTGACTCGTGCCTGGATAGTCTGGTGGGGGAGCTCAACCACACTGGAGAAGAGTGGTGCCTCCATCTCTACAGAGGTGACAGGGGCATGGGTACAGGAGAGAAACCACCCTCCCGACTTCTCACGATAGGCCAGTGGATAGTCCTGACCACGTATTGCACGGATCTCGCCACGGATCAGTCGAGACCTGCACTCACCACAACTGCCATTGGTGCACTTGTAACGCAGGGGGATACCGGCACGAAGTCCCGCTTGAAGCAAACTCTCTTCGCTGCTACAGTCATAGGAGGTAACTACATGGGGGGAGTGCTTGAGCTGTACTGACAGAATCTTTGTCATGCGCTTAATCTATCAGAAAACATGAAATCTTTTCTGGCAAAGACCATTTCAGGTCGTCGTGAGCGTCTTGTCGAATTTCTCTCGCCTGTCATGAAGAGGGTGGCAGATCAGTCTGCCCGACTCTGGAGTGACCACAACAAGATAAGCAGGCTTCTTGGCAAACAGATCCAGCCCTGGGCTGATCTCTCTTTCTGTACCCGTCTCTACACAATCCATGCAACAGGAAAATCCCATAGTGATGTGATGGTCAATGAGCTGATGGCAGAGAATCAGGCTATCCGCTATGAACTGCTGATGCCTTACCTCAAGGGGGAGGAGTCTGACCAGATGATGCTGACCGAGGTCTATATCAGCTCCACACTCCATCGATCCTGCATCACTGCAATCCAGCCAGTAACAAATGGCAAGGAGCTCCTTGGCTATCTGATTGGTGACTTTGATCTCAGAAAGCTCCCTCAGGAGGAGCGTGCGTACCTGCCTGAGTGCAGTTGGAAGCAGCTGAAAGGGGATCCGGCAATACGCAAACAGCTCTTCAAGCAGACCTTTGTTCCCGGGGCGATGGATGAGCATATGGATGAGGTACTCAATATCATGGATGAACTGCTGGTAGAGCGGGGCGTCTTCAGGGTTGCAATCCGTTTTCCCAGTTCAAGGGCAACCCTGTGGGTTCTGGAGGACCCCTACGACGAACATACACATGTTCTGGATGAGATTCTGGATCCCTCTATCTGTCTTGCCTATCCACGACGTCCCTATCCAGAGAGTGCGAAAATCATGACCGATATGGTGCGTCCGATTCTCAACCGTTTCCAGAAATTACGTACTGGTGATGACACCATCTATCTGCGTACCGGAATCATCAACGTCATCAGTGGCATGGTTGAGGTGATCTTCTCCTGTGATGGCACCCATCTGATGCCGGCAGAGATGTTCCTCCAGAAAGGGGATGACTTCTGGTTTGGCACCTCAAGCTAAAAGACAGTAGGGCGGCAAATCTACCTGAACAGACGGGTACCACTAATCTATTCAGTTACTGGCTCTACATACACGATTTAACATAATATACATTAT
>CAZYJG010000001.1:0-44817 GCA_964647745.1 uncultured Piscirickettsiaceae bacterium | reverse complement strand
GCTGCTCCAGCTTCTCCGGATCGGTCACATAGTGGTAGTCGAGCCCGGTCTCGCCGATCGCGACAACCTTCTCGTTCTCTGCACGCTGCAGCAGATCCTCCAGGGTCGGTTCTGTCATCTCCATCTCGTTGGGATGGACACCAACCGATGCAACAATCCTCTCATCTGAATTGGCAATGCGCAGAACCTCATCAAAGTTCTCAAGATCGATACAGACATTGAGAAAACCATCAACCCCCGCCTCTACTGCACGATCAAGTGCATCTCCGAGGCTCTCCCCCTCGGGAATCTTGAGTCGGTCGAGATGGCAGTGGGAGTCGATCACCGAAAGCTGCTCCAGCTCAACAGTAGATCCTCAAACAGCAGCTCCTTGTTGACCGGCGTGGCGGAGAGGGTGATTGCATGGTTCACCTTGTCATAGAAGAGGAAGAGTTTTTTCTGCTCAACACTATTGAGCAAGTGGTGCAGTGAGGCGATGGTTTCAGGGAGATCCCCACCGGACTCTCTCTTGATGATTGCAACCACCCACTGCTGCAGCCAGCGCAGTGTGATTGTGGGGTCGAGCTTCTTGTTGCTCCAGCGGTAGGCCACCTGGATTGGGTTGGCATGCCCCTGAAGCAGGGCAATCAGCTCCCCTCCCATGGCATGAAAGTGGTCCAGCTGATCCGACTCTGAGAGCAGCAGCGCCTTCAGTGGCGCCCCCTCTGCAAGCTGGAGTACCTCACCGGCGCTGGTCTGGTCTGGAAGCTGCTGTTGCAGCCACTGCAGCGCGGCCTCTCTGGAGGGTGCCGGGAAGGCCACCTGCTGGCAACGGCTGCGGATGGTGGGAAGCAGTGACGCGGGTGCGTGGGAGATGAGTATCATCACCGCCTCACCGGAGGGCTCCTCCAGGGTCTTCAGCAGGCTGTTGGCTGCGTTGCGATTCATCGCCTCTGCCGGCGCAAGGAGCACCACCTTGCGGCTGGCAATCTGGGGGGTGTAGGAGAACTCCTCCACCACGCCCCGTACCTGATCCACAGCAAGCACCTGCTTCCCCTCCTCTGGCCTCAATAGGTGAAGATCGGGATGGGTCTTGGCCTCAAACAGCCCACAGGATGGGCAGCTGCCACACCCCTCCCCAGAGTCGAGCGGTTGTTCACAGAGCAGGCTCTTTGCCAGTGCCGTTGCAAAACGGGTTTTCCCGGTACCTTCCGGCCCATGCAGCAGAAGCGCATGGGGGACCCTCCCCTGGCGAATCCTCTGCTGAAACCCGCTCCAGATCGGTTGCTGCCAGGGCAGTACTCCCTCCATCAGCGCTGCCCCTCTTCCAGTGCCCGCTCAATAAAGGGGATTAACTCCTTATCAATTCGTGCCTGTACCTGCTCCAGTGGGGACGATGTATCAACTATACGAAAGCGTTCCGGGAATGCCTCTGCCCGCTCAAGATAGGTTTCCCGCACCCGGTGGAAGAAGGCGATCTCCTCCTTCTCGAAACGGTCCAACGCCCCTCTCTTGACGGCACGCTCCAGCCCGATCTCCGGATCAATATCGAGCAGCAGGGTAAGGTCGGGCTGCAGACCCTGCTGTACCCACTGCTCCAGCTGCCCAATCCGCTCTGCTGGAATCCCCCTGCCGCCCCCCTGGTAGGCATGGCTGGCATCGGTAAAGCGGTCACAGAGCACCCACTTGCCTGCCTCCAGTGCAGGGAGGATCACCCGCGACAGATGCTCCGCACGCGCTGCAAACATCAGCATCAACTCTGCATCCTGGGACATGCCGGTGTGGCGGTGGTCGAGCAGCAGCTCCCGTATCTCCTCTCCCAGCGGGGTTCCACCGGGTTCCCGGGTCTCTACCAGATCGATCCCGTACCCCTCCAGACGGGCTCGAACATGGTTGATATTGGTGCTCTTGCCCACCCCCTCGGAGCCCTCAACCGTAATGAATTTTCCTCTCAACATGGGGCGCTATGATGGCCTGTTCAGCAGCTGAATACAATGTGTGGTCATCGCTCCTGGGGCAGGAAATGCACTCTCCCCGATCTTCCGTATCGGCCAGATCTCAATCAAGCTGTTGCTGCAGAAGGCCTCCTCCATTGTTTCGAGCTCGCCAAGAGCGATTGGACGAATATGGACAGGTATCCCCTCCTGTTGCAGGCACTCAATCAGAATCTGTCGCACCACACCGGAAACACCACACTGTGAGAGATCCGGGGTATGGATCTCGCCATTCATGACAAAGAAGAGGTTACTCATGGTCCCCTCAACCAGGTGATCCTCGCCATCCATCATCACCCCCTCCGCTATCCCTGGATCACTCCACTCACTGCGGGCCACTACCTGCTCCAGGCGGTTGAGATGCTTCACTCCCGCCAGTGCCGGGTTGGCGCCCAGCCGGGTCCTGCAGAGATACGCCCTGACACCACCCGTATAATATTCGGCTGGGTAGTCTGGCCACGGGGAGAGTGAAAGGATGCGTGTTGGCTGCGGATTCTCTGGGGGGCGATAGCCGCGCCCTCCCGATCCACGGGTTATGGTCACCTTCAGCACCTGACGATCCATTGGGTGTGCAGCGATCAGCTGCTGCGCCTCCCCCCGCAGCATACTCTCGTCCGGGACCGGTATGGACAGACGGCGGCAGCCTAGCTGCAGGCGCTCCATGTGTGGCTGCCAAAACTCGGTTTGTCCATTGATTACGGCCATGGTTTCAAACAGACCATCCCCATACTGCAGCCCACGGTCCATGACATCGATCTGCCCCGTTTCAACCCCATTGACCAGGATCACGACTGCATCCCCAGCGCCACCAACATCCCCTTGGCCTTGGCCCGGGTCTCCTCCAGCTCACGCTCTGGAATGGAGTCATGGACAATGCCGGCACCGGCACGCAGCGAGACCCTCTCTCCACGCTGGGTGATGGTTCGTATCAGGATATTGAGATCCATATCCCCGTTGTGGTTGAGGTAGCCAAAGCTCCCTGTATAGGCGCCACGGGGCTCCGACTCCAGCTCATCAATGATCTCCATGCAGCGCACCTTTGGACATCCCGTAATGGTACCACCAGGAAAGAGGGCTTGGATCACCGCTCCAGGGGTAACCCCCTCCCGCAGCTCTCCGCGCACGTTGGATACAATATGGTGTACATGGGCATAGCTCTCCAGCACCATCAGCTCATTGACCTCAATCGACCCGGGTCGGCAGACCCGTCCCAGGTCGTTGCGCTCCAGATCGATCAGCATGATGTGTTCCGCCTGCTCCTTGGGGTGAGCGAGGAGTCGGGCAGAGAGCTGCTCATCCTCCAGGGCGCTCTCTCCGCGGGGGTGGGTTCCGGCAATGGGGCGCGTCTCGGCCACCCCAGCCTTCACCTCGATCAGTCGCTCCGGTGAGGAGCTGATGACTGCCTCTCCATCCTGCAGTGCAAGGCCGGAGAAGGGGGCGGGGTTGGCCTCCCGCAGGCGCCGATAGATCTGGTGAGGTGGTGTCGGTGTGGAGAGTTTTCCGCTCCAGCGGCGCGAGAGGTTGACCTGAAAGACATCCCCCTCAACAATGTAGTGCTTGATGCGCTCCACCCCGGAGAGAAACTGTTGCGGTGGCTCCTCATCGATTCTCTCAAAGTGAATCTCTCCGTCTGTGGCAGGAAGCGGATGGAGACTCTCCAGATCCGCACGCATCAGCTCAACAAATTCGCTCTCCCCCTCCCCAATCAGGTGGAGCGTATTGGTGACATGATCCCTGAGAATCGCTGCAGGAATACGGGTGGCATAGGCGTGGGAGACCGGAGGATTCTCCTTGCCACGAGAGAGTATCGGCTCGATCTGATGGACCAGTTCATAATCGATAAAGAGAAACCACCCTCCGCGAAAGGGGAGTGATTCATCTACCCCCTGAGATGCCCCACCCTGCGACCAGTCACGGTCGAGCAGAGCAAGAAAGTCGCCCTCCCCTGCACGGATCGTCTGTTGCGGGAAGGCAAAAAGGATATCCCACTGTGCGCCACTGCTGGAAGCAGCGCTCTCCAGCAGGTAGGGGTAACGCTCCGGGCTTGCGGCATGGAGCGCCAGCAGGTCCACATCACTCCTGATCCTCTCAACCGAGGCACGCGGTTGTGAGTCGGTCACATCTTCTTCAGGACAACGGTTCCATTGGTGCCACCAAAGCCAAACGAGTTGGAGATCGCTATATCGATCTTCATATCCCGTGCTGTATTGGCCACATAGTCCAGATCACACTCCGGATCCTGGTTAAAGATATTGATGGTTGGTGGGGAGACCTGATCCCGGATGGCCAGAATGGCAAAGATCGCCTCGATTCCGCCAGCCGCACCCAACAGATGCCCGGTCATCGACTTGGTGGAGTTGACGGCCAGCCTGTAGGCGTGATCCCCAAAGGTCATCTTGACCGCAGAGGTCTCGGCGATATCACCAGCCGGTGTTGAGGTACCGTGTGCATTCACGTAATCCACCTCGTCCGGATTGAGCCCTGCATCGGCCAGTGCACTATCCATGCAGCGTGATGCACCCTCACCGCCTGGTGACGGAGAGGTCATGTGGTAGGCATCCCCACTCATCCCAAAACCGGTCACCTCCGCATAGATGTTGGCACCACGTGCCCTGGCATGTTCATACTCCTCCAGAACAACGACACCGGCACCATCCCCCAGTACGAAACCGTCACGCTCCAGATCCCAGGGGCGGCTTGCTGTCTGCGGGTCATCGTTGCGGGTAGAGAGGGCCTTGGCCTGGGCAAACCCGCTCAGTCCGACCGGACAGGTGGCATTTTCTGCACCGCCGGTGATCATCACATCGGCATCACCATAGGCGATCATCCGTGCCGCATCACCAATACTGTGTGTTGCAGAGCTGCAGGCGGTTACGATGGCGGTATTCGGCCCCTTGGCACCCAGTAGAATTGAGAGGTTTCCGGAGACCATATTGATGATATTGGAGGGGACAAAGAATGGAGAGACCTTTCTGGGACCACCATTGACCAGAGAATCCCGCCCCTTCTCAATACCGGGCAATCCACCGATCCCGGAGCCGATAGAGACACCGATCCGTGCAGCATTCTCTTCGGCAATCTCCAGCCCGGAGTCACGATATGCCTGGATACCTGCTGCCATTCCATAGTGGATGAAGGTATCCATCTTGCGCAGATCCTTCTTGCTGAGGTACTCCAGCGGATCAAATGTATCCTTGACCGAACAGGAGAAGGTGACTGGAAATTCAGTGGCATCAAAGTGAGGCACCGGTCCGGCACCACTGACACCATCGAGAATATTCTTCCAGCTCTCCTCTACGGTATTTCCAACAGGAGAGACCATACCCAGCCCTGTTACAACAATGCGTCTGTCACCTTTCATCTTGTTTCCTTGTCAATTAAAAAGAGCCGCACTTCCATCTGAAGTGCGGCCCTTGACAGCCTTTACAGCATCGCCATGAAAACGATATCAGTATGATGGTTAGCCGTTTGCCTTATTGACGTAGTCAATCGCCTGCTGAACCGTGGTGATCTTCTCGGCCTCATCATCAGGAATCTCACAACCAAACTCCTCCTCAAGAGCCATGACCAGTTCAACGGTGTCCAGTGAGTCCGCACCCAGATCATCTACAAAAGATGACTCTGTCGTGATCTCCCCCTCATCAACACCCAACTGCTCTGCAACAATCTTGGTAACCTGTTCTTGAATATCGCTCATTTGAATCCTCTACGATTTGTTGTTTATGTCTCGGTAATTTTACAACGATGGTTGAAAAACTGCGTGCAATTTTACCACCATCTTCCCCTTTGCAAAATAGTATTTGCTACATGTACATCCCACCATTAACATGCAGTGTCTGCCCTGTAATATAAGCTGCCTCTTCTGAAGCAAGGAATCCAACCGCACTGGCAATATCACCGGGCTGCCCCAGTGTACCGAGCGGAATCTGGGTCTTCAGTGCATCCTTCTGCTCCTCTGGCAGTGCCTGGGTCATGTCGGTATCGATGAAACCGGGTGCAACCGTATTGACAGTAATGCCCCGGGAGGCCACCTCACGGGCCAGCGCCTTGCTGAACCCCATGACCCCAGCCTTTGCAGCCGCATAGTTGGACTGCCCCGGATTCCCCATTGCACCCACAACCGAGGTGATGCTGATGATCCGACCTGTACGCGCCTTCATCATGCCACGCAGGCAGGCCTTGGAGACCCGATAGATAGAGGTGAGGTTGGTATCCATGATTGCCTCCCACTCCTCCTCTTTCATTCGCATCAACAGGTTATCACGGGTGATCCCCGCATTGTTGACCAGAATGGTCACGGTACCCTGCTCGTCAGCAATCCTCTTGATCAATGCACCAACAGCTGCGCCATCGGTGACATTGAGGTTCATCCCCTCTCCCTGAATCCCCGCCTCACCCATATAGGCAGTGATTTTCTCTGCACCTGCATCGGAGGTGGCGGTACCCACAACATAGGCACCCATCGCCCCCAGCTTGAGGGCTATCGCCTGGCCGATCCCACGACTGGCCCCGGTTACAAGGGCGACCTGGCCATCAAGATTTGCACTGCTCATGACTCTTCTCCATTGATTGTTTCGAGGGCAGACTCCATGCTCTTGGCATCAAACAGAGCCATCGCCTGCATGCCGCGGTCGATTCGCTTGTTGAGCCCCGCCAGCACCTTGCCCGGCCCGCACTCAACCACTCTGTCCACCCCCTTGCGACTCATCTCACCCACCGTCTCCACCCAGCGAACCGGATTGTAGAGCTGCCGAGCCAATGCTCCGCGAATGGCATCCGGATCCTGCTCGGCTTTCACATCCACATTATTGATCACCGTGATCTCAGGCGAATTGATCACGATCGGCGCCATCACTGCGGCAAAACGGTCTGCCGCCTCACGCATCAGTGAGGAGTGGGAAGGGACACTCACAGGAAGCGGAAGTGCCCGCTTGGCACCAGCCCCCTTGGCCAGTTCAATCGCACGCCCCACGGCATCTGCACTGCCGGCAATCACCACCTGGCCCGGGGAGTTGAAGTTGACCGCCTCAACAACCGATGGGGCCTGTGTGGCCTCACTGCAGATGGAACGCACCTGGTCATCCTCCAGCCCCAGGATCGCTGCCATCGCCCCCTCTCCCTCCGGGACCGCCTCCTGCATCAGGCGTCCACGCTCGGCGACCAGCCTTACCGCATCTCCAAAGTTGAGCGCACCTGCGCAGACCAGCGCCGTATACTCACCCAGACTATGGCCGGCCATTACCGATGGTTTGGCACCACCCATCTGATTCCAGACGTGCCAAGTGGCCACTCCGGCAGTCAACATCGCCGGCTGGGTATTGGTGGTCTGATTCAATGCCTCCTTCGGTCCCTGCTGCACCAGATTCCAGAGGTCAAACCCCAATACGTCGGATGCCTCACTAAAGGTCTCGGTTACGACAGGGTGATTTTCAGCAAGATCGGCCAGCATGCCGACCGACTGTGACCCCTGTCCGGGAAATACAAATGCTAGTGTCATGATCGCTATCTATTTCTCTACATTAATCGTTTAACAAGCCTTGGTGATATAACAACTACATCCGGGCAAGGACGGAGCCCCAGGTAAAGCCGCCACCGAAGGCCTCCATCAGTACCGTCTGCCCCTGCTGAACTCTTCCACTGCGCACCCCCTCATTGAGTGCCAACGGAACCGAGGCGGCAGAGGTGTTGCCGTGGTCCTGAACCGTAAGAATGACATGCTCCATCGACATCTTCAGCTTTTTTGCCGTTGCCGCAATGATTCGAACGTTGGCCTGGTGAGGGACCAGCCAGTCAATCTCGCTCTTCTCCATCTGGTTGTGTTCCAGGGTCTCATCCACGATGCGGCCCAGCGTATTGACCGCCATCTTGAATACCTCATTCCCCTTCATCTCAATATAGGGTTCACCATCGTACCCGGAAGAGATTCCACCCGGAACATGGAGCAGCTCCTCAAACTGACCATCGGCATGGATATGGGTGGAGAGGATGCCGGGCTCTTCCGAGGCCTTGAGCACCACGGCCCCTGAGCCATCGCCAAAGAGGATGGCTGTTCCACGATCGCTCCAGTCAACGATTCTGGAGAGGGTTTCGGCACCCACAACCAGCGCACACCTTGCCGAACCGGCACGGATAAAGTTGTCCGCAACCGAGAGTGCATAGACAAATCCGGTACAGACCGCCTGTACATCAAATGCAGGGCAGCCGTGAATATCAAGCCGCTGCTGCAACAGGCAGGCGGTACTGGGAAAAATCTTGTCCGGGGTGGTGGTTGCAACAATAATCAGGTCGATCTCGCTTGGATCAACTCCGGCCGCCTCAATCGCCTGGCGCGAGGCCTGCTCTGCCAGATCACAGGTGGTTTCGTTCTCGGCAGCCACATGCCGGGTACGGATACCGGTTCGGGCGACAATCCACTCATCGGAGGTATCCATCATCTGTTCCAGATCCGCATTGGTGCGAACCGCCTCAGGCAGATATCCACCTGTACCCACAATACGTGAATAGGTCACTCTCTTCCCTCAACCAGTGTGCGATGCAGATGTGCATCAATCTTCTCGGGAACCGCATGCTCCACCTCAGCAACAGCGACGCGGATTGCATTGCTGAACCCCATGATATCAGTGCCGCCGTGGCTCTTGACCACAATGCCACGCAGTCCCAGCAGGCTTGCTCCATTGTAGTTGCGAGGCTCAATGCGGCTACGGAAGGCCCTGAGCACAGGGAGCGCAACCAGTCCGGAGATTTTGGTCAGGAGATTGCGGCCAAAACCGGAGCGGATGAAGTGGCTCACCATATGGGCCAGACCCTCACTCGCCTTGAGTGCGATATTGCCGACAAAACCATCACAGACCACCACATCCACGGTCCCCTTGTAGATATCATCTCCCTCAACAAAGCCGTGGTAGTTGAGATCACTCTGGACCATCAGCTCCGCTGCCTGCTTGACCATCTCGTTGCCCTTGATCTCCTCCTCGCCAATATTGAGCAGTCCGATCGTGGGTGACTCCTTCTCTGTGATCGCAGTTACCAGCTCCGCACCCATAACGGCAAACTGGAAGAGGCTCTCTGGGGTGGCATCGATATTGGCACCAAGGTCGAGCATATAACTGGTACCCCGAACCGTGGGAAGTGCAGCACAGATTGCGGGACGGTCAATCCCGGGCAGCATCTTGAGCACAAAACGCGAGGTCGCCATCAACGCGCCGGTATTCCCTGCACTTACACAGGCGCCGGCATCACCCGCCTTGACCAGGTTGAGTGCAACACGCATTGAGGAGTCCTTCTTCTTGCGCAGCGCACTGGATGGAGACTCATCCATCTCCACCTTCTCGGAGGCGTGCTGAATACGGATCCTGTCCCTCAGGGAGGATTTCTCCTGCTGCAGACGTGCAGAGATCTGATCCTGGTCTCCGACCAGAATCAGATTTAGAGCTCGGTGCGCTTGAAGTGCCTGGAGAGCGGCTGGAATGGTGACATCCAGCCCGGTATCGCCCCCCATGGCATCAATGGCAATGGATGTTGTCACTACCCTTCTCCGGTCTCAGATCCGGTCTCAGACTGAATCACAGAGAGGATGGGTGACAGATCTTCTACCACTGTATGTTGGACAGTGAATTAATCTTCGCTACTGCTCTGAACAACCTTGCGACCACGATAGTAGCCGTCCGGGGTCACATGGTGACGCAGATGGGTCTCACCAGTCTCTGAATCAACAGAGAGTGACGGACTGGTCAGTGCATCGTGAGAACGACGCATACCACGCTTTGAACGGGTCTTCTTGTTTTGCTGTACAGCCATTGGATCTCTCCCAACAAATTTGGATGCAAAAATAAAAAAAGCAGCAACTCAGAGAGCAGCCACAAAATCTTGGCGCAGATTATAATTGAATTCGGACCGTATTGCCCGGTTTTTTCACCGCTTTAGCTGCTCCAGTACCTGGAACGGATTCTCTCTCTTCCCCTCATCCTCAACCACCGTCTTATCCTTCAGGTAGCGGGAGGCCTCACACTCATCGGGGTCATGTGTTGAGACCACAGGGATGGCCAGAATCAGCTCATCCTCAATAAACCGGAGCAGTGAGAGCGCCCCTCCCTCCACCAGAAGCGGCTCATAGTTCTCCGGCAGCCCCTCGGACTCCTCCTCATTGCGAATCAGACCCATCTCGAAATCCGACTCCACGGAGACCATCATCGATTCAAAACAGCGTTGACAGGTGAGCTCAACCTCTGCCGAGAGGGTTCCAGAGAGGTAGGATATCCCTGAGGAGTCGATACCAAATGTGGTCCGGACCTCTGCCTCACCCTGCTCACCCGACAGCAGCTCTGTTGCACGCTCAAAGCTGCTGACAGGAAAGGTGTGTTGCTGCGAGCTGCTCGAGGCAGCCAGGGCAAACGGGTCGACTGTTTCTGCAAGGCGATCTGACATAACCCGAAAAATGTTATGATTTCACACTTCACAAGTCAAAACATTAATCAGAAAATGGTTCTCCCCCTGCCCCTTATTCTCGGCTCCAGCTCCCCCTTCAGAAAGGAGCTCCTCTCCCGTCTGCAACTCCCCTTTGAGACCGCCTCACCGGATATTGATGAGACCCCTCTGGAGGGCGAGAGCCCGGAAGAGCTGGTGGCGCGCCTCTCCCGGGAGAAGGCCGCCGAGGTTGCAAGGGAGTATCCTCACCACCTGATCATCGGCTCCGACCAGGTGGCCGTTAATGGCGATGAGGTTCTGGGCAAGCCGGGCTCTTTCGACGCTGCCTGCAGGCAACTCAGCGCCGCATCCGGGAAGAGCGTCCAGTTTCTTACCGGACTCACGCTTCTGAACTCGGAGAGCGGGGCAAGCCAGAGCGAGGTGGTCCCCTTTCAGGTCCATTTCCGCGAGCTCGACAACGACAGGATCGAGCGCTACCTGCGTGCCGAGGAGCCCTATAACTGTGCGGGAAGCTTCAAGTCGGAGGGGCTTGGGATTACCCTGTTTGAGAGCCTTGAGGGGACAGATCCCAGCGCCTTGATGGGACTGCCACTTATCCGTCTGGTGCGGATGCTCGAGAAGGAAGGGGCAGTATTTCCCTGATCCTCCCGATCGACTCCACACAGGCAATGGGCTGATGCTGTTGCAGCCGCTCTGCGGAGTGGACCCCGTAACAGACGCCGACCGAGGAGATGCCGGCACGCTGCGCCATCACCAGATCGTACTCCGTATCCCCCACCATCACCGCAGATTCGGGTGCAATCTGCAGCTCGTCGAGCAGCTCATGGAGCATCTGGGGATGGGGTTTGGAGCAGGTCTCATCTGCACAGCGTGTGGCATGAAAGAGGCCGCTTAACCCCGTCTCTTCCAGCACCAGGTCCAGGCCACGACGGCTCTTTCCCGTGGCAATCGCAACCATGACCCCATCACCAACCAGATCCTCCAGCAGTGACTCCACACCGGGAAACAGATCCTCCCGCCCCTGAGAGACACCGAAGAAGTGGATCCGGTAGCCGTCTGCCACCTGCTGTGCAAAGGCCTCATTGGTTCCCGGGTAGAGTGTTGTCACCGCCTCATTGAGCCCCAGCCCGATGATATTGCTGATCTCACTGTGGGTGCGCGGCTCCAGACCCAGGTCCAGAATCGCACCCTCCATGCAGCGAACAATCACCTCCTCTGAGTCCATCAGGGTCCCATCCCAGTCAAAGATGACCAGCTCAACCGGTTGTCTCAGAAGGTTCGACACGATTCCTGCTGCCTGATTTTCTCTACAACCTCCGAAAGCTGCTGAGGGAGTGGTGCCTCAATCCGAATGGTGGTTCCATCCAGTGGGTGGGGGAAGGTCAGTTGGTGGGCATGGAGAAAGAGACGACCCAGCCCCAGCTCCCCCATCTTCTGGTTATACTCCTGCAGACCATAGCGATCGTCCCCGGCAAGTGGATGGCCCATATGGGCCCCATGGACCCGGATCTGATGGGTTCTGCCGGTCACAATCTCCACCTCAACCAGGGTGGAGGAGTCACAGGAGAGCTTGGGTGAGAAACGGCTCTCCGCACTCTTCCCCTGCGGATCCACACGCACCATCCGCTCCCCCGAACGCAGCACATTCTTGCGCAGGGGTGCAGTGACCACCTTGCTCTTGCGCATCTTTCCAGAGACCAGGGCCAGATAGCGCTTCTCCATTCCATGCTCACGGATCACCTCATGGAGAAAACGGAGGGCCTGCCTCTTTTTTGCAATCAGCAGAACTCCTGAGGTTGCCCGATCGAGGCGATGGACCAACTCATAATCGGTAGCCTCACTGCGCCAGCCACGCAGCGTCTCAATCACCCCGTATCGAATCCCGCTGCCGCCATGGACAGCAATGCCGGAGGGTTTGTTGAGAAGCAATATCTGGGCATCCTCATAGAGGATCGTCTTCTCAATCCACCCGGTTGAGCTGCGATCGGGAGTTGCCGCCTGTTCCGAGTGACGCACTGGAGGGATCCTTACCAGATCTCCCTGTTGAAGACGATAGGTCGGCTTGACCCGCTTCTTGTTGATCCGTACCTCCCCCTTGCGGAGGATCCGATAGATTCGGCTCTTTGGAACCCCTTTGAGACGAGTAATCAGGAAGTTATCAACCCTCTGCCCCTGGTGCTCGGAATCGATCTCGACATGGGTGACCTGATGATGCGCTCTCTCTGCTTGCATGGTGACTATTGTAACCTGCCTCGCTATCGCAGTCCCCTGCTGTCGGGGGGGGTAAGCAATTGCGAAAGAAGGCATTCACTGGTATAGTTTGCAAATCATTGCTCTTGGGTTGTATCCAGAATGTGATTGGAAAACCAGAGAGATGGAGACGTTATTTCACGCCCATACTCTTAGAGCAGTGTAACTTTTGAAAAGAATTTATGGGCAGACGCTGTCATCTGACAGGGTCTATTGAAAATAGAACAAAGAGAGCCCGGAAGAATACGTTGTTGTGAAGAGAGACCAGAACCGGAGGTTTTGAGAGTCATCTTCAGCAGTGGAAAGAGATTGCCAGCATGGCAGAAGGCCATCCTGGAATCGTGAACAGAGCGCTGTTCACAAAATGGCATACAAGACAGTAACTGAATGTTTTTTAATAGCAAAAACACACTGTTTACCCTGTGTTGAGACACCTGTACTCAACTGCCTGCTCCCCTGCCTGATCGATTTTCCTTCCTGAATCTCTCGAATTCAGCAGACAGCTCCTGCCTGCCTCACTGCACGTCCTCTTCCGGCACAGAAAACCGGGAACACTGTAATGAAAAGAATTTTGATGAACGCAACCCAGCAAGAGGAGTTGCGTGTCGCACTGGTTGATGGCCAGCACCTCTACGACCTCGATATCGAGAGCGCCGCCTACGAAAAGAAAAAGGGCAACATCTACAAGGGAAAGATCACCCGCGTTGAGCCCAGCCTTGAGGCCGCTTTTGTCAACTACGGTTGCGAACGCCATGGCTTTCTCCCCTTCAAGGAGATCTCCAGAAACTATTTCAAGGAAGGTGCCTTCGAGGGGGGTGGGCGCCCCACCATCGCTGCAGCAGTCAGTGAGGGGCAGGAGGTTATCGTACAGATCGAGAAGGAGGAGCGCGGCAACAAGGGGGCCGCACTGACCACTTTCGTCAGCATGGCCGGACGCTATCTGGTCTATATGCCCAACAATCCACGTGCGGGTGGCATCTCTCGCAGAATCGAGGGCAAGGATCGGCAGGAGCTCCGAACCGCAATGCGGGACATGAACATCCCCAAGGGGTCCGGTGCGATCGTCCGTACTGCAGGGGTCGGAAAGTCCACAGAGGAGCTGCAGTGGGATCTCGACTACCAGCACCAGATCTGGAGCAGTATCGAAAAGGCGGCTGAAAAGCCTGCCCCGTTCCTGATCTACCGCGAGAGTGACATCGTCATTCGTGCAATCCGCGACTATCTGCGTGAGGATATCGGTGAGATCCTGATTGATGATGAGGACACCTACTACACCGCACATGAATTCATGTCACGAGTGATGCCTCACAACCTGAAGAAGCTGAAGCGATATCAGGATGGGTCCCCAATCTTTACCCGTTTCCAGATTGAGAGTCAGCTGGAGTCTGCATTCCAGAGGGAGGTGCGGCTTCCATCCGGTGGATCAATTGTGATTGATCATACCGAGGCACTGATCTCCATTGACATCAACTCGGCACGTGCAACCAAGGGGAGCAATATCGAGGAGACTGCCCTCAATGCCAATCTGGAGGCAGCAGATGAGGTTGCCCGTCAGCTGCGTCTGCGTGACAGTGGTGGACTGGTCGTGATCGACTTTATCGACATGCAGGCCAGCAAGAACCAGCGTGCAGTCGAGAATCGTCTCAGGGATGCACTACGATATGATCGTGCCCGCGTTCAGGTGGGGAAAATCTCCCGCTTTGGGCTGCTGGAGATGTCTCGCCAGCGACTGCGCCCCTCTCTCGGTGAATCGGCACACAATGTCTGCCCGCGCTGCAGCGGACAGGGAACCATTCGTGGCACACAGTCCATCGCCCTCTCTGTACTGAGACTGATCCAGGAGGAGGCACTCAAGGAGGGGACCGGACAGGTCACTGCACAGCTCCCAATCTCTGTTGCCACCTATCTGCTGAATGAGAAGCGTGGCGCAATCTCCGAGATTGAGACACGCTGCAAGGTATCGGTTGTCCTGATACCCAACCACTCACTGGAAACCCCACACTACAGCATTGAGCGCTCACGCGAGAATCCCAAGGCACAGGAACAGGATCAGCGCCCCAGCTACCAGCGTGTAGAGAAGCAGGAGCAGACTCCGGAGGAGATTATTCAGGAGACCTCCGCCGTAGAGCGTGACAAGCCGGCAGTGCGCGAGATCATGCCCAATGCCCCGGTTCCCCAGGTAGAGAAGAGAGAGCCCAAACCGGCCACGACCAGCAAGAAGCAGGAGCCGGTTGAGGAGTCCCCCTCCTTTATCAAGAAACTCTTCACCACCCTTTTTGGCGGATCCAAGGAGGTGAAAAAACAGGAAGAGGAGAAGAAAAAGGAGTCAACCAGTCGCCAGGGTCAGGGCCGCGGACGAAACAGAAATCGCCAGAGTGGAAACCGCAGCAGTGGAGGCCGTCATCCATCCCGTCGTGGGCAGGGAAACCGTGGGCGCAGACGTCCTGCTCAGGATCAGGACGGTGATGGAAAACAGCAGAAGCGCAGAGAGGGGCAGAAACAGCAGGGACAAGGCAAACAGGGTCAGAGGCAGGGCAAACAGGGTCAGGGACAGAGAAGACGTTCCCGCTCAGGCGGAAACCGTGGCCAGCAGCAGTCCCAGAAGAGAGAGGGCCAGGGCCAGGGACAGCAACAACAACCCTCCCAGCAACCAAAACAGGATGAAAAGAGGAGTTCCGAGAACAAGGGCTCTACCCCAAAGGCCAAGGAGGCAGGCAAGAGACAACCGGAGCAGAGAAAACCTCGCCAGCCATCTGAGCCATCACCTCAGGGTGCAAAGCAGGATACAAAAGCTGCACCCAGAAAAGATGCCGAGAAGCAGAAGGCTGTACCAGCAAATGATACAGGCAGCAGCAAGCCGGTAGCGGAAAAGCCAGCCGCAAAACAGAAGCAGTCAACTGCTCCTGCAGCTGCTGCAGAAAAGCCAACAGAGAAGCCAGCCACAAAGGGTACTCAGAGAGCGGACAAACCACGCAGGCAGCAAACCAAAAAGGAGAGCACACCAAGGGAGCCGGCAAAGGCTGAGAGCAAACAGTCTGCACCGCCCAAACCTGCCGCTGAATCAGCATCGACAAAATCCACGTCAGCGGAGTGATCCTCCAACAGGGCAAGTGACGCTGCCCCCAGAGACAAAAAATGGGCTCATTAATGAGCCCATTTTTTTGGTTCTTTCACCTCGCCAGAATGGCTAGCTCACGCCATACTGTTTACGCAGGAACTCAATCAGCCCACGCGAGGCATCCTCAACCATATCGAAAACCTGTTCAAACCCGTTGGGACCTCCGTAATAGGGGTCCGGAACCTCACTGGTACGCCAGTGATCCGGGGCAAACTCCATAAAGAGGCGCAGCTTCTCACCGGTCTCCGGTGTGGTATAGGATTCCAGAATGGCATAGTTGTCACGATCCATCGCCAGGACAAGATCAAAGCGTTCAAAATCACGCGCCTTCGCCTTGCGGGCACGCAGATCAGCCATATCGAGCCCCCTTCGCAGCGCAGTCTGCTGTGCCCGCTCGTCAGGTGGGCTGCCGACATGGTAGGAGTGGGTCCCTGCCGAATCGATCTCAATCTGCTCACTCAGCCCCTCATCCTCAACCATCTGGCGGAACACACCATGCGCCGTGGGAGAGCGACAGATATTGCCCATGCAGACAAAAAGGACCGAAATTTTCTCTCTATGTTCCATCTATTAACTGTTCCAAATGTGTTGGTAGCTCTGATCTGCGGCTGTCTGCATGATCAAATCACAATCATGAGAGCAGCGCCACACTCTTGACCTGGGCAAACAGCTGCTTTCCGGGCTCAAGGGCGAGCAGCTCTGCCGATTTTCTGGTGATCCGCGAGAGCAGCGGTACCTCGTTGGCCAGCAACCGTACCATCACCTGTGCACTCCCCTCCAGGGTGATCTCATCAACCACCGCAGGGAAGATATTGAGAATACTGGTTCCACTCTGGTGTTCTTGCGTCAGGCTAACATCGCGGGCTGCAACCCTGAGTCGTACCGGATTGCCCAGAGGCAACGCCCTGTGGGCAACGGTAAACTTTCCGCCCGGGAAATCGATATAGGTCAGATCAAACCTGTCGTCATGTCCAGCCACCCTGGCCTGAATCAGTGCCGCTGCATCATCACCATGTGCAAGAGGCAGATCGGTGCGTGTCAGCATCTCACCGATGGGTCCGACACCCGCCACCTGCCCCTGCTCCAGCAGTACCAGCTGGTCAGCAAGACGCGCCACCTCATCAGGGGAGTGGCTGACATAGATCACCGGGATATCGAGCTCATCATGGAGCGACTCCAGATAGGGCATAATCTCCCGTTTTCTGTTGTGGTCCAGCCCTGACAGCGGCTCATCCATCAGCAGGATTCGTGGACTGATCGCCAGTGCACGGGCTATCGCCACCCGCTGCCGCTCTCCACCGGAGAGCTGATCGGTTCTGCGCGACAGAAGAGGCGCAATTCCCAGCAGATCAATGGCCCGCTCCATCGAGACCCTGCGCTCGGTCTCTGGAACCCGTTTAGTGCCATACTCGAGATTCTGCCGCACATTGAGGTGGGCGAAGAGGCTCGCCTCCTGAAACACGTAGCCCAATGGGCGCTTGTGCGTTGGAACAGATTGATCTCCATCCTGCCACACCTGTTCACCCACACGCAGATAGCCATTGGCATCCTGCTCCAGTCCGGCAATGGCCCGCAACAGTGTGGTCTTGCCACAGCCAGAACAGCCGAAGAGTGCAGTTACGCCACGAGCAGGCAGATTCAGATCGACATCCAGGACAAACTCCTGCCTGCTGATCCTGAAACGGGCCTCAATGGTCATGGCTGGACAACCGAGAAGCGACGATTGAAGGTGTAGACTGCAACCAGCATCAGGAAGGAGAGCAGCAACAATCCACCCGAGAGCCAGTGGGCATGGCCATACTCCAGCACCTCCACATGATCATAGATGGCGATGGAGAGGACCTGGGTCTCACCGGGAATATTACCGCCAATCATAAGCACCACCCCAAACTCCCCCACCGTATGGGCAAACCCCAACACGATTGCGGTCAGAAATCCGGAACGGGCCAGTGGCACCACCACGGTGAAGAAGCGGTCCAGTGGTGAGGCCCTCAGCGTTGCCGCCACCTCCAGTGGGCGTTCACCAATGGCAACAAAGGCATTCTGCAGTGGCTGTACCACAAACGGCATCGAGTAGATTACCGAGCCAATCACCAACCCTGCAAAGGTGAAGGCCAGCGGCTGTCCACCGAGCCACTCCATCACTCCGCCCACCGGGCCATGCGGCCCCAGTGCAACCAGGAGATAGAAACCAAGTACCGTGGGTGGCAAGACCAGCGGCAGCGCAACCACTGCCTCCAGCAAAACCTTGAAGCGCCAGCGGGTACGCGCCATCCACCAGGCCAGCGGGGTGCCCAGCAGGAGCAGGATCAGGGTACTCACGCCTGCAAGTTTCAGGGTGACAGCCAGTGCAGCAAGGTCGGATTCATTCAACATCACGGGCTACCATATCCAAACCTGCGGATAATCTCCAGAGACTCTCCACTCTTGATAAAAGAGAGGAACTCCCCGGCCACACTGCTCTGACTCAGTTGTACCGCCTGCTGCTCAATCGGGGAGTAGAGAGCGTGTGGCACCACCCAGAGTGACCCCCCCAGTGGGCGCTCTGGGTTACTGATCTGGGAGAGTGCCACAAACCCAAGCGCCGCATTGCCACTCCTCACAAACTGAAAGGTCTGTCCGATGTTTTCACCACGCACCATTCTCCCCCTCAGAGCGCCCCATCTCCCCTGTCTCTCCAACACCTGCCTCGCCGCCACGCCATAGGGGGCCAGCTTAGGGTTGGCAATGGCCAGGTAACGAAAATCACCAGCCTTGAGGATCTCTCCATCAGGGTCAACATAACCGGCCCTGGGGCTCCAGAGCACCACCCTCCCGACAGCATAGGTGAACCGGCTCCCCGGACGGGCAACCCCCTCCTCCTCCAGCCGTTTTGGCCTATCGCTATCGGCAGCGAAGAAGAGATCAAAGGGGGCACCATTGATGATCTGCGCATAATGCTTTCCGGTAGAGCCAGTAATCAGTTTCACCCTGTGGCCCGTCTTCTCCTCGAAACGGTTCGAGAGCACCTTGATGGCATCACTGAAGTTGCTGGCTACGGCAACACGGATCTCGTCCGCTGCCACTGATCCGCTCAGGAGAATCAGCAACAGAGAGAGTGACAAGTGGCGAGACAGGGTCGTTTGCTGCATGCAGGCTATTCTACAGTCAAAACAGCATATGGAGGACCCCTGATCGAGGATCAACTCAAAGGACTATCTGTACAGATTGCAAAGAAACCACATTCCATCGCCTAGATGGTGAATAACCAATAGCCTGATGGTTACTGCTTGCGCTGCCGCAGTGATCTGGTAAGTATCTTATCCAACTGATTGGCAAAAGCCTGGCGGTCATTATGGTTAAGTGATGACGGCCCACCTGTATCAACCCCGCTTGCGCGCAAGGTATCCATAAAGTCCCGCATCCCAAGTCGAGCCTTGATGTTGCTGGTGGTATAGAGTTCACCGCGTGGACTGAGTGCCTGCCCTCCCTTCTCGATCGCATCCGCAGCCAGTGGAATGTCGCCGGTAATTACCAGATCGCCTGCATTCATCCTCCTGACAATCTCATTGTCTGCAACGTCAAAACCGGAAGAGACATGGAGAAAACTGATCTGTGGTGAGCGTGGTATCCGTATAGGCTGATTCGCCACCAGTGTCAGCTCCAGTTTTGTGCGCTCTGCCGCCCGAAACAGGATATCCTTGATCACCACAGGACACGCATCCGCATCTACCCATATCTTCATACCGCAAGTCTACACCATGAACAAAACCAATTTCTCTACACTCCCCCTCCCCGAAGCGATGTTGCACAACCTAAATGAGCTCGGATTGAGAGAGATGACCCCTGTACAGGCCCAGAGCCTTCCACAGATACTGAAGGGTCATGACCTCATCGTGCAGGCAAAAACGGGGAGTGGAAAGACCGCAGCATTTGGCATCGGCCTGCTGAATAGATTGAATAAGAAAAAGTTCAGGGTGCAATCCCTTATTCTCTGCCCAACACGGGAACTGGCAGACCAGGTAGCAAAGGAGTTGCGCCGTCTGGCCCGACTCACCGATAACATCAAGATATTGACACTTTCTGGTGGAGTGCCATTTGGACCGCAACTGGGATCCCTGCGTCACGGTGCCCATATTGTTGTCGGAACACCGGGACGAACAGTCAAACACCTTGAGAAACACTCCCTCTCACTGGACGCTCTGGAGTCACTGGTCCTGGATGAGGCGGACCGCATGCTGGATATGGGCTTTATCGAGGAGATCAGCAAGATCATCTCCCTCACCCCCAATAAACGTCAAACCCTGCTCTTCTCGGCAACCTATCCTGAGGAAATTCTGGAGCTAAGCAGCTCTATACAGAAAGACCCACTCCACATCGAGACCATCTCCAGCGAGAGCAGCAATAAGATCACGGAATATTTCTACGAAGTCTCCCCAAATGACAAGCTCTCCACCCTGATCAAACTACTGGCCCACCATAAGCCTGAGAATGTCATTATCTTCAGCAACACAAAAGCAGAGGCTCGAACTATTGCCCGAGAGCTACAGAAGAGAGGGGCAAATGCACTGGCACTGCATGGAGACCTGGAGCAGTATCAACGCAGTGACGTACTGGTGCAGTTTTCAAACCACAGCTGCCCCATTCTTGTCGCAACCGATGTGGCTGCAAGAGGACTGGATATCAAGGAGCTTGGGATGGTGGTGAACTACGATATACCCCATGATGAAGAGACCTACACCCACCGTATTGGGCGAACCGGTCGTGCCGGCAAAGAGGGAGTGGCCGCTACACTCTTTACGCATGCCGAGGCGGTAAAAGCTGACGCCTACAACAACAATATCCGGCTGTTTGAAAACGGCAATACGTTAACCAGCAATGACCTCTCCGCCCTGACACCAAAAAATCTCACACTGGTAATTGAGGGTGGAAAGAGAGACAAGGTGCGGCCTGGTGACATCCTGGGCGCACTTACTGGAGATGCTGGAATTGCAGGAAAAGAGGTCGGAAAAATTGATATCCATGACCGCCAGAGCTACGTTGCCATTAGTCACAACATGGCTGAGAAGGCCTGCGCTCAACTCAAAAGAGGAAAGATAAAGGGACGAAAGTTCTCTGTATGGATGTTGAATCGATAACAACCATCTAACAAAGTGGTGGGCGCTTATGCGCGTTTCATCCCGGCCGACTCCCCGGACGCAGGCATGAAAGCAGTCGAAAAATTCGACGACCGACGCCGTCTAAATGTTGTCTAACTGAGCCAAAACCAGGCCTAATTCAGCCTTATCCTTAGACAGCAGGTCTTGCTATGTCGTCGATTTTAAAGGGAAAATATGGCGGAGAAGGAGGGATTCGAACCCTCGATGGAGCTATTAACCCCATACTCCCTTAGCAGGGGAGCGCCTTCAGCCTCTCGGCCACTTCTCCAGTAGAAAAATTGTGAATTTCTCGAATGTTGGGAAACGGAATAACCCACGCCTCAAGAACGGCGCAAAGGATACCTTTACGCAGGCATCAGGTAAAGGTAACGGAGCAGTTTTTTATCGGGTTTCAGGAGATGTACTCTTCGCTTTCCTCACTCTCCTCGCTGATGATCCTCTGGTAGATCTCCTCGCGATGGACTGCAATCTCTCGTGGCGCATCAATACCGATACGCACCTGATTGCCCTTTACCCCCAGCACGGTTATGGATACATCATCCCCGATCCTAACCGTCTCTCCGACTCGCCTTGTCAGTATCAGCATCCCTCTCTCCATTTATTATTATCTCTTCAACGGCTTCTTGCCGTTGACAGGGTCGAGTATACCGGTCAATCAAATAATTGCTAGAACATTAGAATTTCACTCTGCGGTAAAATTCAAATCCTCTCTGCAAGGCTCTCAACTCTTCTCAGGCTCGGCATCGAGATCAAAGGAGTCATGGAGTGCACGGACCGCCAGCTCCAGATACTTCTCATCGATGATGACCGAGATCTTGATCTCGGAGGTGGAGATCATCTGGATATTGACCCCCTCTTTCGCCAGTGACTCGAACATCTGGCTCGCAATTCCGGCATGGGAGCGCATCCCCACACCCACCAGGGAGACCTTGACGATATTCTGATCCCCCTCAATCTCACGTGCCCCCAGCTCGTCTCCAATCTCCTCAAGGGCCTCCAGGGCCTGTTGATAGTCGTTTCGGTGGACGGTAAAGGTGAAGTCCGTGGTGCCATCCTTGGAGATATTCTGGACAATCATGTCGACCTCGATATTCCTGTCGGCAACGGCAACCAGGATCTTGCAGGCAACACCCGGCTTGTCGGGCACGCCACGTACGGTCAACTTTGCTTCATCACGCTGAAAGGCAATTCCTGAGATAACGGGCTGTTCCATTCCTTCTTCCTCAAAAGTAATCAGTGTCCCCGGCCCCTCCTCAAAACTGGAGAGTACCCGAAGCGGGACGTTGTATTTTCCTGCAAACTCCACTGCACGGATCTGCAATACCTTGGATCCGAGGCTGGCCATCTCCAGCATCTCCTCAAAGGTGATGCGCTCCATGCGCCGCGCATTGGGCACCACCCTGGGATCGGTAGTGTAGACACCATCCACATCGGTGTAGATCTGGCACTCATCCGCCTGTACAGCGGCGGCGATCGCAACAGCAGAGGTATCCGATCCCCCTCGCCCAAGGGTGGTGATGTTTCCCTGCTCATCGGTTCCCTGAAAACCGGCCACAACAATGACCCGCCCCGCCTCCAGATCATCCTGAACCCGCTGTGCATCAATATCGAGGATACGTGCCTTGTTGTGGGCACTGTCGGTCAAAATCTGCACCTGGGGGCCGGTATAGGAGCGCGCCGGAACACCACGCTTCTCCAGTGCGATGGTCAACAGCGCAATGGTCACCTGCTCTCCGGTTGCCATCGCCACATCGAGCTCACGCGGTGTTGGGTTGGGATCAATCTCCTTTGCAAGACCAACAATTCGGTTGGTCTCACCACTCATGGCCGAGACCACAACCACCATCTGGTTGCCACGGTCACGCCACTCCTTCACCTTGTCGGCTACCGCCTCGATTCGCTCTACCGTACCGACAGAGGTGCCGCCATATTTTTGTACAATCAGTGCCATTCTCTATTACTGCTGTTTCTGTTTACTGTTGCAGAGTCTGTTGTGCCCACTCACGTGCCGACTCTATCGCCTGTGGAATTCCATCCGGGTTGCTGCCTCCCCCCTGGGCCATGTCGGGACGTCCTCCACCCTTTCCACCCACCAGTGGGGCAGCATGACGAATCATCTCCCCCGCCTTGATGCGGTCTGTTGCGTCCTTTGTGACACCGGCCACCAGAACCACCTTCCCCTCACTGGCCGTTGCCAGCAGGATTGCTGCAGTCCCCAGCTTGTCCTTGAGCTGGTCCATGGTGGAGCGCAGGGTCTTCACATCGGCGCCCTCAAGATGGGCGGTCAGGATCTTCACCCCGTCAACCTCCAGCGCTGCCGAGACCATATCGGATGATGAGGCGTTGGCGAGCTTCGACTTCATCCGCTCCAGCTCCTTCTCCAGCTTTCGGTTTAGCTCCACCAGCGCCTGAACCTTCTCTGCAACACTCTCCCGACTCCCCTTGACCAGGGAAGAGAGCTGCTGCAGTGTCTTCTCACCGGACTCCAGATACTCCAGTGCACCCTCTCCGGTAAGCCCCTCGATTCTCCGGACCCCAGCCGCAATCCCGCTCTCGGAGGTGATACGGAAGAGTCCGATCTCTCCGGTTGAGGTGATATGGGTGCCCCCACAGAGCTCCGTGGAGAAGGTATCCATCCCCACCACACGCACCTCATCCCCATACTTCTCACCAAACAGCGCCATGGCGCCGGATGCACGTGCATCATCAAGGGTCATGACCCGACTCTCAACCGGATAGCTTGCAAGAATCTGCTCATTGACCAGCCGCTCCACTTCACGAATCTCTGACTCACTCATCGGTTCAAAGTGGGCAAAGTCAAAGCGCAGCCGCGAACCGTTCACCAGTGAACCCTTCTGCCGCACATGGTCACCCAGCACCCTCCTCAGAGCAGCATGCGCCAGATGGGTTGCAGAGTGGTTGCGCGCTGTGGCCTTGCGTTCATGAGAATCCACCCTGGGCTCAATCGAGTCGCCCACTACAATGGATCCAACACCAACATGGCCGATATGGAGAATGGCCCCGGAGGGCTGCTTCTGGGTATCCTCCACCTCAAAGTAGGCGAGCCCCTCCCCCTGCAGAATACCTAGGTCTCCCGCCTGTCCACCAGACTCCGCATAGAAGGGGGTGCGTTCCAGTACAACCATCCCCTCATCCCCCTCCTCCAGACTCTCTACAGGCTCCCCATTGCTGAATAATGCAACCACACTGGAGCGGTCCTCCAGCTGTTCATATCCAGTGAACTCGGTCTCTCCCTCAACCTCCACCCCCTCTGCCTGCACACTCTTGAAACTGCTGGCGGAGCGGGCACGGTCACGCTGTTGCGCCATCGCCTCCTCATAGCCTTCCAGATCGAGTGTCAGATCACGCTCACGCGCAATGTCACCTGTCAGGTCGACCGGGAAGCCGTAGGTGTCATAGAGCTTGAAGATGGTCTCTCCGGGAATCTCACCCCCCTCAAGCCCGGCGATGCTCTCCTCAAGAATGCGCATTCCCTGCTCCAGGGTCTCGGCAAAGCGCTCCTCCTCTTTCAGCAGTACCCGCTCTACCTGCTGCCCTGCAGCTGGCAGCTCCGGATAGGCCTCCCCCATCTCGGCAACCAGTGGTGCTACCAGCTTGTGGAAGAAGGGTTGGCTCTGTCCCAGCTTGTATCCATGACGGATGGCGCGACGGATGATCCTGCGCATCACATAGCCACGCCCCTCGTTGGAGGGGACCACCCCATCCACTGCAAGAAAGGCACAGGAGCGGATATGGTCAGCAATCACCTTTACCGATGTGTGGTTGTGGTCACCACTGTTTGTTGCCGTGGCAACGGCCCGCATCAGGTTCTGAAACAGGTCGATATCATAGTTGCTGTGGCCTCCCTGCAGGATTGCAGCCAACCGCTCCAGCCCCATGCCGGTATCCACGGAGGGGTGTGGCAGTGGGTTGAGGTTGCCCTCGGCATCACGGTCATACTGCATGAAGACCAGGTTCCAGATCTCGATATAGCGGTCCCCATCCTCATCCGGTGAGCCGGGCGGACCGCCTGGAATCTCCTCTCCATGATCGTAGAAGATCTCGGAACAGGGGCCACAGGGGCCGGTATCCCCCATCGACCAGAAATTGTCCTTGGCACCGCAGCGTGAGAAACGCTCAGCAGAGACCCCCATCTCCTTGAGCCAGATCCCCTCCGCCTCCGGGTCCTCCTCATAGACGGTGACCCAGAGCCTCTCCTCCGGCAGCCCCAGGGTGTTGGTCAGAAAGTCCCATGCATACTGGATCGCCTCACGCTTGAAGTAGTCTCCAAAGCTGAAGTTGCCGAGCATCTCGAAAAAGGTGTGGTGACGTGCCGTATAACCGACATTCTCCAGGTCATTGTGCTTTCCACCGGCACGCAGACAGCGCTGTACCGTGGTCGCACGACTGTAATTGCGCCTCTCTTGTCCGAGAAAAACATCCTTGAACTGCACCATGCCCGCATTGGTAAAGAGGAGCGTTGGATCGTTGGCCGGAACCAACGGGCTGCTCTCAACCACCTCATGTCCATGCTGTTCAAAGAACCCCAGGAATGCCTTTCTGATCTCACTACTTTTCATGGTTGTATCGTATTAACTCAAAATCGTTTCCACAGCGGTTCGAACCTGCTCATGGGTAAACCCACGATATTGAAGAAAGCGCTGCTGTCTTGCTTGCTCACGAAAATCCTCAACCGGCTCCATACCAAATTTTTTCTCTCTTACTGCAATGGCGCGCTCAACCCAGCCACCCTCAAACGGTGCCATCGCCTGCTCAATCTCATGCACTGCAACCCCCCGCTCCTGCAGCTCCCTGCGAATGCGGTACGGCCCCAGCCCCCTCTCTACCCGGGAGCGTGTAAAGCTCTCGGAGAAGCGACGCTCATTGAGCCAATCCTCCTCAACGAGACGCTTCAGCAGTGGGTCGATCAGCTCCCGATCAAATCCCTTTTTCTGCAACTTCTGTCTCAACTCCAGGATGGAGTGTTCACGACGCGCCAACAGACGCAGTGCCTGGTTCCAGAGCTCACGGCTACCCTCTGCCGTCATTCGTTGCATGCCGCTCGGAAGAGCGGTTTGGCAGCAGTCGCTCCCGGATCTGCTGCTCAATCTCTCTCGCCATCTCCGGGTTCTCCTTCAGGAACTGGCGCACATTGTCCTTGCCCTGACCAATACGCTCACTGCCGTAGCTGTACCAGGCCCCCGACTTCTGTACGATCCCCTCCTGTACCCCAAGGTCGATGATCTCCCCCTCACGGGAGATCCCCTCTCCATAGAGGATGTCAAAGGTGACCTGCTTGAATGGCGGGGCCACCTTGTTCTTCACCACCTTGACACGGGTGTCGTTGCCGAGGATCTCGTCCCCCTTCTTGATTGCACCAATACGGCGGATATCGAGACGGACCGAGGAGTAGAATTTCAGGGCGTTGCCACCGGTGGTGGTCTCGGGGCTGCCAAACATGACACCGATCTTCATCCGGATCTGGTTGATGAAGATCACCAGGGTGTTGGAGCGCTTGATGTTGGCTGTCAGTTTTCTCAGGGCCTGGGACATCAGTCGCGCCTGCAGCCCCACGTGGCTGTCTCCCATGTCCCCCTCCAGCTCTGCCTTTGGGGTGAGGGCGGCTACCGAGTCGATGACGATGATATCGACCGCACTGGAGCGGACCAGCATGTCGGCAATCTCCAGCGCCTGCTCTCCGGTATCGGGCTGGGAGACCAGCAGGTTATCGATATTGACCCCCACCTTCTCTGCATAGATGGGGTCGAGTGCATGCTCGGCATCGATAAAGGCGGCGGTTCCACCCAGCTTCTGCATCTCGGCCACCGCATGGAGGGTGAGTGTGGTCTTGCCTGAGGATTCAGGGCCGTAGATCTCAACCACACGGCCACGTGGGAGGCCACCAATACCGAGGGCGATATCGAGCCCGAGGGAGCCGGTTGAGACGGCATCAATGTCGCGCTGGGCGTTGTCATCCCCCATGCGCATCACGGAGCCCTTGCCAAACTGACGCTCAATCTGGCTCAGGGCTGCCTGCAGTGCTCTCTGTCGGTTATCACTCATCTCAATGGTGTCTATTTAGCTGTGTAACAGCTTGAAATTATCCCATAAAAGGGAAAGCTCACCCAACCGTTTTGGTGGCTAATTTCCACCTTGAAACAGTTTGATAGCGAACACCTTCCGGGGTTGAGAGCGACTCCATCAGCGAGAATGAGTCGACATGCCACTCGAGCAGGGAGATCCCGGGCAGATCCTCCACCTCCCTCACCTTGCGCATCAGTGTCACATGTGGACGGTATGCAACGGGATTCCTGCCAATCCCGCACCCCCTCTCCAGCACCGTCTCCAGCCCTGCATGCAGCGCAAGCAGGGGGACCGGGGTGATCTGGGGGCCGATCCAGAGGGCACGGGGCCTGCTCCAGTGTCCAAAGGTGTCCAGGGTGAGCGTGAATGGTTCCGCCTGCAGTGCAGTGACTGCCTGCTTTATCTGTTCAATCAGGGAGAGTGGCTGTGCACCAAGAAAGCGCAGGGTCAGGTGAAGATTGGAGGTAGGAACCCCTCTTCCCCTGTTGAGTTCGGCACACGCCTCTGCAATCGCATTGATCCTGTTGCGAACGGGATCGGGCGGCTCCAGCGCAAAGAAGAGTCTGTGGCTGGCGTCGCTATCCTGCTGCATCCGGCTCTGTCACAACCCTGATCAACCCCTCCAGTGCAGCCAGAACGGCCTGCTTCCGCACCGCCCTGCGGTCACCGGAGAAGAGCCGTTTCTCACAGATGGGAGGGCCATCGCCCCCCTGCCAGCCAAACCAGACCAGACCAACCGGCTTCTCACTGCTCCCACCATCGGGACCGGCAATGCCACTGACTGCAACAGCAACCTCTGCACGGCTTCTCTCCAGGGCACCTTCCACCATCTCTCGAACCGTCGCCTCACTGACCGCACCGTGCTTTTGCAGGGTCACTTTCGACACCCCCAGCATCTCCATCTTGGACTCATTCGAGTAGGTGACAAAGCCACGCTCAAACCAGGCCGTACTGCCAGGGAGATCGGTCAATACCTTGGCAATCCCTCCCCCGGTACAGGACTCTGCTGTCGCCACGCGCCAGCCCCTACTCCGAAGTTGTTCTGACAATTCCAGAATCGTCTCTTCGATCTCAGCTCTGTTGTTGCTGTTATTCAAAACCACTCCCAATCCCGGTACACTAACCAGCTCTTATGAGCATCCCCAATCATACCCCAGTCATGCAGCAATATCTCCGCATCAAGGCGGAGCATCCAGACACCCTGCTCTTCTACCGTATGGGGGATTTCTATGAACTCTTTTACGAAGATGCCAGGAAGGCTGCCGAACTGCTTGACATCACCCTGACCGCACGCGGCAAGTCTGCCGGGGAGCCGATACCGATGGCGGGAATCCCCTACCATGCTGCAGACCAGTATCTGGCTCGTCTGGTCCGGCTGGGTGAATCGGTCGCCATCTGCGAGCAGACCGGTGACCCCGCAACCAGCAAGGGTCCGGTAGAGCGTCAGGTGGTGCGCATCATCACTCCCGGGACGCTGACCGATGAGGCACTGATCGATGATCACAGAGAGAGCCTGCTGGTCTCCATTCAGGAGCGTGGAGAACAGTACGGGATCGCCCTGCTGTCACTGGCCTCGGGCCGTTTTCAGATCATGGAGATTGAGGGGATCACACTCCTGCTGGGGGAGATCGAACGGATTCAACCATCGGAGATTCTCTTCCGGGAGGCCTCCTCCCTGGATACCCAACTCGATGGACAGCGCGGTCTGCGCCCTCAGCCGGAGTGGAATTTTGATCTGGATACGGCACAGCGTGAACTGGCGCGCCAGTTTGGGACACGGGATCTCTCCGGGTTTGGCTGTGATGGGCTCACCCTGGGGGTAGAGGCTGCCGGGGCACTGCTCCAGTATGTTCAGCATACCCAGCGCTCCGCCCTCCCCCATATCGATGGACTCCAGGTCCTGCGACAGGAGGAGAGTGTAACCATCGATGCAGCAAGCCGAAGAAACCTGGAGATTCTCACCAATCTTGGTGGAGGTGATAGCAATACATTGGCAGAGGTGGTGGACCACACCTGTACCGCGATGGGGGGGCGAATGTTGCGCCGCTGGCTGGGAAACCCGATTCAACGTCGAACAACCCTGGAGCAGCGCCTGCTCTCCATCGAATCCATCCTGCAGCAACGACTTCATGACTCCATACGTCCACTGCTGCGTGCCATTGGGGATGTGGAGCGCATCCTCTCCCGCATTGCACTGCAGAGCGCCCGCCCCCGGGATCTGGCCCGCCTGAGAGATTCACTCGCCGTGCTTCCAGAACTGCAGCGGGCGCTTGCAGTGGAGCAGAGCAGGACACTGGAGCATCTGGCCGGGACCATCTCCACCTTTCCGGAAACAGAGCAGCTGCTGCAACAGGCCATCATTGAGAACCCGCCCATGGTGATACGTGATGGGGGTGTCATTGCCGAGGGATATGATGATGAGCTGGATGAGCTGCGATCAATCCGTAAAAACGCGGGTGAACTGCTGCAGCAGCTGGAACAGCGCGAGCGGGAGCGTACCGGCATCGCCACCCTCAAGGTGGGATACAACCGGGTACATGGCTACTACATCGAGATCGGCAAGGCACAGAGTGGGGAGATTCCCGTTGAGTATGTGCGCCGCCAGACCCTGAAGGCGGCAGAGCGCTTTATCACCCCGGAACTGAAGGAGTTTGAGGACAGGGTACTCTCCGCCAATGAGCGCGCACTGAGCCGTGAGAAGGCACTCTATGATGAGCTGATCCAGCAGCTGCTTGAGGAGTTATCCCCGCTGATGCAGAGCAGTGCTGCAATTGCCGAGCTTGATGTCATCGCCAACCTCGCAGAGCGGGCGGAGAGACTGGACTGGGTGCGCCCTCAGCTGGTTGAGGAGAGCATTCTATCGGTAACCGGGGGACGACACCCCGTTGTGGAGCGGGTCTCCGATACCCCTTTTGTGGCCAATGATCTGAACCTCGACGAATCCACCAGGATGTGGATTATCACAGGGCCAAACATGGGTGGAAAGAGCACCTTCATGCGGCAGAATGCACTGATTGTCCTGCTTGCCCACATTGGCAGTTTTGTCCCTGCCAGTACCGCAACGGTTGGCATGGTGGACCGAATCTTCACCCGCATCGGCGCCTCTGATGATCTGGCCGGAGGACGATCCACCTTTATGGTGGAGATGACAGAGACTGCAAACATTCTCCACAATGCAACCTATCGCAGCCTGGTATTGATGGATGAGATTGGTCGTGGAACCAGCACCTATGATGGACTCTCGCTGGCAGGGGCCTGCGCCGAACAGCTGATCCGCAAACAGGGGGCACTGACCCTGTTTGCCACCCACTACTTTGAGTTGACTGCGCTACCGGAGAGGATACCGGAGGCGGCCAATGTCCATCTTGATGCAGCAGAGCATGGCGATGGAATCGTCTTCCTCCATGCCGTCCGTTCGGGGCCGGCCAACCAGAGTTACGGACTGCAGGTGGCTGCCCTTGCCGGGATTCCAAAAGCGGTTATTGGTGAGGCACGCAGAAAACTGGTTGAGCTGGAGCAGGAGCAGACCGGAGAGTCCACATCATCACATCGAACTGAGATGGAGCCGCAGATGCCACTCTTCAACCACTCTGCAGTTGAGGAGCAGCTCAGCGGGATGAATCTGGACCAGATGACCCCGCGCGAGGCACTGGATGCACTCTACCGCCTGAAGGAAGAACTAAGGCATCAATAGTTGCATAGGTAATGGCAGCTCCTGGCTACAGCACACTCGGGCAGATCATGTCTCTGGACCACCACAAAGCGGAGCTTTGTAGGATGGTATCGCACGACTGCGGCCATGAAAGGCCGCAGACGATTGTAGTTCAGGACTGCCACTGCTTATGCAGTGCGTTATAACTACTCAATCCCCAGCTTGCGGATCAGGTTGGCAGCGGGCATATAGCCACTGATCACCTCACCACTATCCACCACAATATGGGGCGTCCCCTTGAGGCCAAATGAGGAGGCGAGCCGAATCTGCTCCAGCACGGGGTTCTCGCAACGCTGCTGCTCCAGCTCCACGCCAGCCTTGGCCAGGGTCATCGCCTCTGCACGATCCTCGGAGCACCAGACAGTCACCGCCTTGTGGTAGGAGGGGGAGTTGAAGCCGGCACGTGGATAGAGCAGATAGCGTAGCTTGATGCCGGCATCCAGCAGTGCCTCACGCTCCTCATGGAGGCGAACACAGTAGGGACAGTCGATATCGGTAAAGATGGTTAATGTTCGCCTGGTCTGCTGCGGTGTATAGACCACCATCTCCGACTCATCCAGGCGCTCCAGAATCTCCACCCGTGCGATTGCAATACGACCATCGGTCAGATTTTTCCTGCTTTTCAGATCAAGCACCTCACCATCGATCAGATAGCGGCCATCGGCAGAGAGATAGAGAATGGTGGTTCCGAAACGGGCCTCGTAGAGCCCTGGAACCGGGGTTGCAGCTACCTCATCCGGCAGGGTGCCAGGAACCATGGTGTGCAGGCGGGCTGTAACGGCCTCCGGTATTCCACCCTCTGCATGGAGGAGATTCGGGCTCAAGGCGGAGAGCACAAAGAGCATGGCATTGATCAGAATAGAATATGATAGTTTCATTGTTATTAGCCTCTTGGGTGATGTTTCTGATGTATATTCTTTAATCTTTCGCGCGCCACATGGGTGTAGATCTGGGTGGTTGAGAGATCACTGTGCCCCAGCAGCATCTGCACGGAGCGCAGATCGGCGCCATGGTTCAGAAGATGTGTCGCAAAGGCGTGGCGCAGGGTATGGGGAGAGAAAGGGGTAACAATCCCTGACGCCTGCCCATACTTCTTGAGCCGGAACCAGAAGGCCTGACGCGTCATTCCGGTCCCACGTGCGGTAACAAAGAGGGCATCTGAGCTCCGCCCCTGCATCAGCTCCGGGCGCCCCTCCCCCAGGTAACGATCAACCCAGTGCAGCGCCTCACCTCCCAGCGGGACCAGACGCTCCTTTCTCCCCTTCCCAACCACCCTGACAACCCCCTGACGCAGATTGAGCGCATCAATGCGCAGCTTGACCAGTTCAGAGACCCGAAAACCGCCCCCATACATCATCTCTATCATGGCACGATCCCTCAAGCCGATGTGAGAGATAACCTCAGGAGAGTCAAGCAGTCGCTCAACCTCATCCTCCGTAAGGGTTTCCGGAAGCGCCCTTCCCACCCTGGGGGAGTCGACCCGGGCAGTGGGATCATCACTGCGCACCCCCTCACTTAACAGATGGTGATAGAAACTGCGCAGCGAACTCAAGACCCTGGCGACAGTCCGTGGGTGACGCCCCTCGGTAGTCAGGTGGGAGAGGTAGTGGAGCAGCGCCCCCCGGTCGGCAGCAGTGATCCGCTTCCCCGACTGCTGACGCAGCCACGCTGCATAGTGGCTGAGGTCACTGCGGTAGGCGGCCAGCGTATTCTCGCTCAGCCCTCTCTCCATCCAGAGCGCATCCAGGAAACGCTCGATCTCTACACCCTCTTCAGCCATTTCGCCCACAAAAAAAGCGGATCACAAAGTGACCCGCCCTGTTTGCAACTCTGTTCTCAGCACTAGAGTTAGAGTGTTCAGATCTTCTCTCTGATACGTGCCGCCTTGCCTGTGCGCTCACGCATGTAGTAGAGCTTGGCCTGTCTGACCACACCGCGACGCTTGACATTAATGCTGTCAACCAGGGGGCTGTAGGTCTGGAAAACACGCTCCACACCCTCACCATAGGACATCTTGCGAACTGTAAACGAGGAGTTCAACCCACGATTCTTCTTCGCAATGCAGAGCCCCTCAAAGGCCTGCAGACGCTCACGGTTACCCTCTTTTACCTTCACCTGAACAACCACAGTATCACCAGGGCTAAACTCAGGTACCTCGCGGCCCATCTGCTCCGCTTCCAATTCTTGAATAATATTGCTCATCACTAAATCTCTCTGATCAACCAACCACATGGCTTTTGAAGCGGGGAATTATACTGTTTTTTCTAAATTTTTCACCCAAAATTTGGGGTTTCACCAAGATTATTTTTCATCCCGGTTCGGCATCAAGTCGGGCCTGCGCGCCCTGGTACGCAGCACCCCCTGCGCTCTTCTCCACTCGGCAATTGCCTGATGGTCTCCACTCAACAGAACCCCGGGTACAACCATACCATCAATCTCCTCCGGGCGGCTGTAGTGAGGGCAATCCAGCACCCCATTTGAGAATGAGTCCTCCGATGCCGAGTCTGCATGGCCCAGTGCACCGGGGAGGAGACGAATAACCGCATCCATCAGGACCATTGCCGGCAGCTCACCACCACTGACAATGTAGTCACCGATCGAGATCTCCTCATCGACCTCAGACTCGACCAGACGCTCATCGATCCCCTCATATCGCCCAGCAAGCAGCATAAGCCCATCCATTCGACTGAGCTCCTCCACCCTTTCCTGGGTGAGCGGCGCCCCTTGCGGCGATAGGTAGATCAGGTGGGGGCTGATTCCCTGTGCTGCCTGGCTTCTGCGCGCCTCCTGAACCGCACGCTTCAGTGGCTCATAGAGCATCACCATCCCGGGACCACCGCCATAGGGGCGATCATCAACTGTACGGTGACGATCCTCGGTAAAGTCCCTGGGGTTCCAGCGCTGGATCTCCACCAGCCCACGCTCAACCGCGCGACTGGTCACGCCGTATCCAGTCACTGCCTGGAGGATATCCGGAAAAATGGTGATCAGGTCAATACGCATCAGCAGAACTAGAAATCAGCGTCCCAATCAACGCGAATCTGTTCACCCTCAAGATCCACCGAGATCACCCAGGGATCGACAAAGGGGATCAGCCGTTCACTCCTCCCCTCCTTCACAACCAGAACATCATTGGCCCCCGTCTCCATCAGATCAACAACCTCACCAAGTGGCTCATTCCCAAGATTGAGAACCTGACATCCAATCAGGTCCATCCAGTAGTACTCGCTTGCTGTTAGTGGACTCAACTCACTACGGTCAACCCGAATCTCCGCACCAACCAGCACCTCAGCCGCTGTGCGATCATCAAATCCCTCCAGCTGTGCAATGACCCCCTTGCCCTGACGCTGCCCCTGCCTGAGTGACACGGAGCGATCATGGCCACTCAACGAGAGCTGCCACCGCCTGTAACGGAGAATATTCTCTCGCGGGCTGGTGTAGGAGTGGATTTTCACCCACCCACGAACGCCAAAAAGCCCACTGACCCTTCCCAGTACTACAGGGGAATCAGTGGACTTCTTCATCTGGATGAAGGGCGGTTCGCTTCACTCGGGATGAGCAAAGCGAAGAGTCAATCAGGCAGCAGCCTTGCTGTTCTCTTTCACCAGGCTGGCAACACGGTCAGAGAGCTGCGCACCCTTGGAGACCCAGTGCTCCAGGCGCTCTGTGTCCATCTCCAGACGCTTCTCATTGCCTGATGCCACAGGGTTGAAGTAACCCAGCTTCTCAAGAAAACGGCCATCACGGCTGTTTCTCTTGTCTGTTGCAACAATACGGTAAAAGGGACGCTTTTTTGCACCACCACGTGCAAGACGAATGACTACCATTTTCTACTTCCAATTCTCAAAAATAAACGGATGAAAAAAACCGACCCCAATCAACATATGTGAGCCGGCTCTACTGGCTGCGCATTATACTGCATGGGCACCCTTAAGTGAAGATTTTACACAACTGTTTCATCACCCCCGAAATCTGACGGTGCTCCCCCCTAAAACGGCATCTTGCCACCCGGCCCCGGCATCCCGCCACCAGGCATGCCACGCATCCCCTGCATCATCCTGGCCATCTTTCCACCCTTCATCTTCTTCATCATCTTCTGCATCTGCTTGAACTGCTTCAGCAGACGGTTGAGATCCTGAACTGTGGTTCCAGACCCCTGGGTGATTCTCCTCTTCCGCGAACCCTTGATCAGATCCGGACGACGCCGCTCCTTTGGGGTCATCGAGTTGATCATTGCCTCCATGCGGATGAAGTCTCGGTCATTCACCTGGCTCTTGACCTTGTCCGGGACATTGCTCATGCCCGGCAGCTTCTCCATCATGGAGGCGATACCGCCCATCCCCTGCATCTGCTGCAGCTGGTCACGAAAGTCCTCCAGATCAAACCCCTTCCCCTTGCGAACCTTCTTGGCCAGTTTGTCCGCCTTCTTTTTGTCGACCTTGCGCTCCACATCCTCGATCAGGGTGAGGACATCTCCCATACCGAGAATTCTTGAGGCGATACGGTCAGGATGGAAGGGCTCCAGTGCATCCACCTTCTCACCGATACCGAGGAACTTGATTGGCTTGCCGGTGATCTGGCGTACGGAGAGCGCAGCACCCCCGCGTGCATCACCATCCGCCTTGGTCAATATGACACCAGTCAATGGCAGCGCATCACCAAAGGCCTTGGCTGTATTGGCGGCATCCTGACCAGTCATGCTGTCGACAACAAAGAGTGTCTCTACCGGATTGGTTGCAGCATGGAGTGCCTTGATCTCCCCCATCATCCCCTCATCCACATGGAGGCGACCGGCAGTATCAAGAATCAATACATCGACAAACTGTCTGCGGGCCTGATCGAGTGCCGCCTCTGCAATCTGCCTTGGCTGCTGTGCTGCATCACTTGGGAAGAAGATGGCACCCACCTCTTCGGCCAGAATCCTCAGCTGTTCAATTGCAGCCGGGCGGTAGACATCCACACTGGCCACCATCACTTTCTTTGATTCGCGCTGCTGAAGGAAGCGTGACAGCTTGGCCACACTGGTGGTTTTTCCTGCACCCTGCAACCCCGCCATCAGGATTACCGCAGGCGGCTGGGCACGAAGATCCAGCGTCTCACTGGCCTCCCCCATCAGGGTCACCAGTTCCGCCTGAACAATCTTGATCAGCGCCTGACCTGGTGTCAGACTGGTAGCGACCTCCTGACCAACCGCACGCTCACGGACACGGTCAACAAATGACTTCACAACAGGCAGCGCAACATCTGCCTCAAGCAGGGCCATCCGTACATCACGCAGGGCCTGACTGATATTCTCCTCGGTCAGGCGCCCCTGCCCCTTCAGTGTCTTTAGGGTTCGATTCAGTCGATCGGTTAGATTCTCAAACATGGCTTCCTTCTGCTCTCTTCTTCAACAACCACTATATTCAGTTGCAATAAATTATATCCAATTCTGCTGACGAATCGCTGTTGGTATGACATCATCATCAAAAAAAGTATCAAGGAGTCTATATGAGCTTTACCATCACGGGAACGGTTGCCATCCTGCTCTATCTGGTCGCTGCCACAGGCCTTGGGCGCCTGCTGACACAGGGGATCTCCTGTCATGATCACCCAAGAAATGGGCTGAAGCTGCTGGGTGGACTGGGCTTTCTGTTTCACACCCATGTTCTGTTTCTGCTGGTTGTTGAGCAGTGGGTCAATCTCGGATTCTTTCATGCCCTCTCCATCACCAGCTGGCTGCTGGTACTGATGCTGGAGATCACCTGGCTGTTCCGTCCTGCAGGAAATCTGGGAGTCATCATCTTCCCGGTCGCTGCTGCAATGGTCGCGTTGCAGCTCATGAACCCGGAGGCTGTTCAGCATACGGCATCCATAGCACTTGATACCCATATACTCCTCTCCATGGTCTCCTACAGCCTGCTTGGTGTCGCTGCACTGCAGGCCATTCTGCTGGCCATCCAGGAGCGCCATCTGCGCAACAAGCAGCCTGGCGGTTTCATCCGGGCCCTGCCACCGATGGTTGAGGTGGAGCATCTGATGTTCCAGCTGATTCGCGCCGGACTGCTTCTGCTTACCCTGGCACTATTCAGCGCTATCCCACTGGTTGAGGATATGGTTGAGCAGCAGCGTGCCCATACCGCCGTTCTCTCCATCATCTCCTGGCTTGTCTTCGCCGCACTGCTCTGGGGAAGACACCGACACGGCTGGCGTGGAAGGGTTGCAGTGCGCTGGACACTGATCGGTTTCGGGGTACTGTTCCTGGCCTACTTCGGCAGCCGCTTTGTGGTGGAGATCCTGATTGGACTGCCAACAGGTTAGCTCCATAAAGGAACCCCTAAAGGTACAGACGGTTGAGTGAGATTCCAACAGAGATTCTTGCGGCACTCCTCTTTCTGCTGATTCTGATCTCTGCATTCTTCTCTGGCTCGGAGACCAGCATGATGGCAATCAACCGCTATCGTCTGCGCCATATGTCGCGCATAGGTCATCGCGGTGCCCGTCTTGCCTCCCGCCTGCTGGAGCACCCGGAACGGCTGATCGGACTGATCCTGCTGGGCAACAACTTTGTCAACATTCTCGCCTCCGCAATTGCAACCGTGATTGGTCTGCGCCTCTTCGGAAATGCAGGCATTGCCGTGGCAACGGGGGTACTGACATTCGTTATCCTGATCTTTGCCGAGGTCACACCGAAGACAATTGCTGCCCTCTCTCCTGAACGCTTCGCCTATCCCGCCTCATTTGTCCTCGGCCCACTGCTGCGCCTACTCTATCCGCTGGTTCGGCTCATCAACTGGCTGACCAGTCTGGTTCTGCGTATTGCCGGAGTCAGGATCGACCCATCCCAGGACGATCACCTCTCACGAGAGGAGCTTCGTACGGTGGTCAAGGAGGCTGGGGGACTGATCCCAAAAAAACATCAGGCGATGCTGGCCAGTATCCTCGATCTGGAGGAGGTCACGGTCGAGGACATCATGGTACCCCGCAATGAGATCATCAGCATTGACATCGAGGATGAGTGGAGCGAGATACTGACGCAACTCTCGATCACCCAGCATACGCGCCTTCCCGTGTTCCGCAACAGTACCGAACACCTGCTTGGCATCCTTCACATGCGTGATGCACTCCATCTGCACACCTCGAAATCCACCCCCCCAGAAACAGCCGGAGTGGGACAAACCGAGGAGAAGAGCGAACTGATCAGCGTTCTTCGTCCACCTCTCTTTATTCCGGAGAGAACCACACTCAACAACCAACTGCTGGAGTTCCAGCGACTGAAGAGACGGATGGGGCTGGTGGTCGACGAGTATGGAGATATTCAGGGGCTGGTGACCCTGGAGGATCTGCTGGAGGAGATTGTGGGCGAGTTCACAACCGACATATCCGACACCATCCCGGAGGTTCAGCCGCAGAAGGATGGCTCCTTTCTGGTGGACGGCAGTGCCAACCTGAGAGAGCTGGAGAAGAATATGGGGTGGGATCTGCCCCAGGTCGGCCCCAAGACCCTGAATGGTCTGATTATCGAGCATCTGGAGGATATCCCTGAAAAGGGGACCAGCATGATGATCAACGGCTACCCGATCGAGGTTGTCTACGCCTCCGAGAATATTGTCCGTACGGCAAGAATCTTCCCTCTGCTACGCAAGCAGGGAACGTAACTACTCACCCCGCCAGGTGGGGCAAGCAGTTACCAGGGAACACACAAGGACCCACTACAGGTTATGAAGCGCCTCCGACAACCTGGAGACGGCCACCACCTCCATCCCCTCGATTCTCCCTCTTGGATGGTTGGCCTTGGGAATGATTGCACGGTGAAACCCGTGCTTTGCCGCCTCCTGTAGCCGCTCCTCCCCTCCGGGGACTGGGCGAACCTCACCCACCAGCCCCACCTCGCCAAAGACAATCAACCCCTCTGGAAAGGGTCGATTGCGCAGGCTGGAGATGATGGAGAGGATCACCGCCAGATCGGCCGCAGGTTCCGATACACGAACCCCCCCCACCACGTTGACAAAAACATCCTGATCATGGGTCACGATGCTCCCATGCCGGTGGAGAACAGCCAACAACATGGAGAGACGATTCTGCTCCAGCCCAATTGCGACCCGTCGCGGATTGGAGAGGTGACTCTCATCCACCAGGGCCTGCAGCTCAACCAGTAGCGGGCGCGTCCCCTCGCGGGTAACCAGCGTTACGGATCCAGGGACTGGTGAGTCATGACGGGAGAGGAAGATGGCCGACGGGTTGGCGACCTCTTTCAGCCCCTCCTCGGTCATTGCAAAGACACCCAGCTCATTCACCGCACCAAAACGGTTCTTGATCGCCCGAATCACACGATAACGGCTCCCCCCCTCTCCCTCAAAGTAGAGCACCGTATCGACCATATGCTCAAGAACCCTGGGACCTGCAAGACTCCCCTCCTTGGTCACATGGCCCACCAGAAAGATCGAGGTTCCAGTCTGCTTGGCATAGCGCACCAGTCTTGCCGTACTCTCCCTGACCTGGGCAACGGATCCCGGTGCTGATTGCAGATCCCCGCTGTGGATCGTCTGGATAGAGTCGATAACCAGCACCCTGGGAGAGAGGCTCTGCGAGGTGGCGATAATCTGCTCTGCCTGGGTTTCAGTCAGCAGGTTCAATTTGGATGGATCAACGCCAAGCCTGCTGGCACGCAGTGAAATCTGTCGCAGTGACTCCTCTCCAGTCACGTAGAGTACCGGCATCTCTGTCGCCAGCCTGGAGGTCACCTGCAGCAACAGGGTCGATTTTCCGATTCCAGGATCACCACCAATCAGCACCACGGATCCCTGAACCAACCCCCCACCGAGAACCCGGTCCATCTCGCCGATCCCTGTGGAGCGCTGTGTCTCCACAGCCGGTTCCACATCGCTCAGCGCCACAACCTGGGCGCGTTCGCCCGCATATCCGGCAAAACGGCCGCCACCCCCTGCTGCAGGGGCAACCACAACCTCGGTCAGACAGTTCCACCCTCCACAGGCGGCGCACTGGCCAGACCATTTGGGGGCGAGATCACCACACTCGCTACAGACAAACTCAACCTTTCGCTTTGCCAATGGCTACCCCTCCACCCGTCTCACCCGAGAGGTCAGCTGGCAAAAAAGTTCATAGGAGATGGTGTTGGCAAGGACCGCAATCTCATCTGCCGGCAGCCCCTCTCCCCAGAGGGTTGCAGAGTCACCCACCGCCGCCTCCGGCAGCCCTCTCAGATCGACCGTCACCATATCCATTGAGACCCTGCCAATCAGCGGGACACGTTTCCCACGGATCAGGATCGGGGTCCCTGATGGCAGTTGGCGCGGGTAGCCGTGGCCATAGCCGATGGCGACCACCCCAATCCTCATCTCCTCCGGTGCGCTCCAGAGTGACCCATAACCCACCTTGTCACCTCTCTGCAGGCTCTTGATTGCAATCAGCGGGGCCTGCAGCGTCATCGCCGGGGCAAGCCCCAGTGACTCTGCACTCCGCTGCGGGAAGGGAGAGCCCCCATAGAGCATGATTCCCGGTCGGACAAACTGGTAGTGGCTGGAGCTGTGGGATAGCAGTGCAGCGGAATTCGCCATGCTGCGCCTCAGGCCGGAACCGGTGGCACAGCATTCGAAAAGCTGCTGCTGGTGGTGGTTCATCTCATGATCGGTACCATCTGCATTGGCAAAGTGGGAGAGCAGAACCACCTCATCCACCGAGGGATGGTGCTGCAGCGCCTGCAGCATGGACTCTGCCTCCTCGGGGTCCAGACCGAGCCGGTGCATCCCGGTATCGATCTTGAGCCAGACGGCAAGCGGCCGCTTCAGCTCAACAGAGCGCAGCAGCGACCACTGCTGTTGTGAGTGGATCACCGTCTGCAGCCCAAGCTGTGAAATTGCCTGCAGCTCCTCTTCCCCCTCAAACCCCTCCAGTAGCAGGATTGGCTTGTGAACACCCGCACCCCGCAGTGCCGCAGCCTCATCAAGGCATCCCACAGCAAACATCTCTGCCTCGTGGAGTGCATGGGCAACTGTCAGCAGGCCGTGGCCATATCCATCTGCCTTGATGACAGCAACGATCTGGGAGGCATTGGAGCAGAGCGCTCTGGCCCGCTGCAGATTATTGCGAAGCGCCTCCAGATGGATGGTGGCGGTCGCCAGTCGGCTCATTGGCCTGAGCCGGGATGGTTGGTCATATAGGTGGGGGCAAGGTTGTCAAAGCGGGTGTACTCCCCATGGAAGGCAACCTTGACGGTTCCAATTGCACCATGACGCTGCTTGCCCAGAATAATCTCGGCAACCCCACGATCCGGGCTCTCCTCATTGTAGACCTCATCCCGATAGATAAAGACGATGATGTCTGCATCCTGCTCGATCGATCCTGACTCACGAAGATCCGACATCACCGGTCTGCGGTTGGGCCTGGACTCCAGGGATCGGTTGAGCTGTGACAACGCGACAACCGGAACATCCATCTCCTTGGCCATCGCCTTGAGGGAGCGGGAGATCTCGGCAATCTCGGTGGCACGATTCTCGGAGGCCGCCTTGCCGGACCCCTGCATCAACTGGAGATAGTCAATTACCACCATATCCAGTCCATGGGTTCTTGCAATTCGTCGCACCCTGGAGCGAAGCTCCATTGGCGTCAGTGCTGGCGTATCATCAATAAAGATCTTGCTGTCCTTGAGCTGGTCCACCGCCTTGATCAGGTACTGCCAGTCATCCTCCTCCAGCTGACCTGTACGCACCTTGTTGGAATTGATTCTCCCCAGCGATGAGATCAGTCGGGTTGCCAGTTGCTCACCGGACATCTCCATGCTGAAGACAGCCACCGATGCCCCACCCTTGACCGCGGCATGCTCAGCGATATTCATTGCAAAGGAGGTCTTGCCCATTGCAGGGCGCCCTGCCACGATAATGAGATCCGACTTCTGCAGTCCGGTGGTGATGCGATCAAAGTCAACAAAACCGGTTGAGATGCCGGTTACCTCACCCCCCTTGGAGTTGTAGAGTTCATCGATACGATCAACTGCACGAGAGAGCAGGGTCTTCATATCCTCAAACCCCTTCTGATTCCGGCTCCCCTGTTCGGCAATCTGGAAAACCAGCTGTTCCGCATGGTCGAGTATCTCCGATACCCTGCGCCCCTCAGTATTGAATGCAGCATCGCTGATCTCGTTGGAGGCGGTAACCAGACTGCGCAGTATGGAGCGCTCTCTGACAATATCGGCATAGTGGCGGATATTGGCTGCACTCGGGGTATTTTTTGCCAGTGTGCCCAGATAGGCGAGCCCCCCGGCATTCTCTGACTCGTTTCGGCTCTCCAGCCACTCGGTCAGGGTGATGACATCGAAGGGCTTGTTCTCTTCAGCAAGGCTGGCAATGGAGCGAAAGATCAGACGGTGATCCTTTCTATAGAAATCCTCCTCAAAGATCCGGTCTGAGACCACATCCCAGCTGCTGTTGTCCAGCATCAGGCCACCCAGCACAGACTGTTCTGCCTCGATATTCTGTGGAGGGACCGTTATTGAAGAGGATTCAGACATCACACCCTGTTATTGATTGTGGTTCACTGTAGTTGAAGGGAGCAGACAAGGATAATCCAGAATCGGAAACAATTCGACTCTCAGAGAGACAAAAAAGCCTCTCCCTTGCGGGGAGAGGCCTGTTGTTGCAGTTGAGTGGTGCAATCGCCTTCGCGACTCTACTCCTCGGCAACAATAGAGACGCCCACATCTGTACTGACGTCGCTATGCAGCTGAACAGTAACCTCATGCTCACCCAGTTCGCGCAGTGGCCCATTGGGCAGGCGAATCTCACTCTTGGAAACCTCAACACCTGCCTCAGCGATTGCAGCTGCAATCTCTGCACCGGTTACGGAACCGAAGAGCTTTCCTTCCTCACCAGCCTGGTGGGCAATCTCGAGCTTAATGGTCGCAAGCTGTTCGGCACGGGCCTGGGCAGCCGCAAGTGCCTCTGCAGCAACGCGCTCCAGCTCGGCACGACGCGCCTCAAACTCTTTCAGATTCTCTGGCGTTGCAGCCTTTGCCTTCTCCTGTGGGATCAGGTAGTTGCGTGCATAGCCTGGTTTGACTGAGACCTTGTCCCCGAGATCACCCAGGTTAGCCACTTTTTCAAGCAGGATCACATCCATTTTACTTTCCTCTTTATCAACAGTCTCTCTTTGAAAATGGCAGAGAGCAGAGCCATTTAATTCAACCTGGTCAGACCGCAAACTGCTTGCGGAAATTGACCCAGCCATCCGTTACTCCAACCATGGTCACAATAAACCCAAGCGGGGTAAGGAGGGTTACCAGATAGAGCCCAACAACCCACCCCTTCTGCACCTTTCTCATATCGAGCAGTGCGTGTGCCACAGCAAGCCCCTGGAGCATGAACAGTGTCATCCAGATCTGTATCAGATCCGGCACCATGGTAGGGACCTCCTCTCCCATCAACATCCCGGGCAGCATGACGGCCAGCCCGAGAAACACCGAATTCTTCCCCAGCTGCAGCGTCAGAAACTCCTGCTTCAACCCCCCCGGATTGTAGAGCATCGCCTGCCAGCCACGGGCAATCAACACCATTGTCACCAGCCCGAGGAAGAAACCTGCCGCCAGGACACCGGTCAATACATCAGCAATACGGGGGTCCAGCACCATCTCTGTCCCCCCTGCCCCCTCCCCACCAGAGGTGAGAAGCGTTTGAAGCGCATTCTGCCACCAGAGGGATGGATTGCCATCCGCAACCAGGTAGAAGAGAAACAGTGCCGCAACCCCAAACAGCGCAGAGACCTGAAAGGCAACCTTCAGGGAGTGGGATGACCGCAACAGCAGTGCCACAACCCAGACTGGAAACCAGAAGAGGGCCAATACCCCAACCATCGCCTCTGTTCCACCCGTCAGGCGGTTCAGTGCAGTCACCAGCACCAGTCCACCAACCAGTGTCAGAATCCCCTCCAGTGGTCCGTGACGAAGTGTCGCCAGGCCAACTACTGCACCGGTCAGGTAGCCGAATGGAGGCAACAACAGGGTTACGAATGCCAGCACCGCTGTCGTCCCCATTGCATGGAGACGGCTACGCATCACAAACTCGGCAAGCGCTCGCACGGATAGAGCCTGACTATGGTCCATCACCCGATAATCCTGTAACCGGGCAGAGAACAGGATTCTTCCTGCCCCCCGCGGATATTGTTACAGGGCCATGCAGTGAGGACCCTGTTCAGTTATCGGTCGTGAGCGTCAGAGTATGGCAACAGCGCCAGAAAACGGGCGCGTTTGATCTCTGTGGCCAATTGACGCTGGTAACGGGATTTGGTTCCAGTAATTCTTGATGGGATGATTGCTCCGGTCTCGGAGATAAACTCCTTCAGAAGATCAACATCCTTGTAGTCGATTGCTGGCGCATCTTTCATGCTGAATCGACAAAACTTTCTTCTACGAAAATAGCGTGCCATTATTAATCTCGCTTATCAGTATTTAATAGTTAACCAGAAACATTAAGCCTCAGTGGCTTCAGTCTCTGTCTTTGGGGCATCAGCTGCAGGGGCTTCTGCAGATGCAGCATCGGCAGCTGCTGCCGGACGATCGTCACGACGCTCTCTGCGTGAATCATCCCGATCCTTGCGGCTAGACTCCTTCTCTGTCGCAGTCATCATTGCAGATTGACCCTCAGGAGCTCCCTTCATGGAGAGAATCTGGTTACGGATCACAGCATCATTAAACTTGAACAGACCGGATAGTTCATTCAGCGCATCAACCGAACACTCAACGTTCATCAGAACATAGTGTGCCTTGTGAATCTTGTTGATGGAGTAGGCCAACTGACGGCGCCCCCAATCCTCAAGACGGTGAATCTTGCCACCATCACCTTCAATGACAGAGCGATAGCGTTCCACCATCGTCTCAACCTGGTCACTCTGATCCGGATGGACCATAAATACGATTTCATAATGTTTCATTTTGTCCCCTTATGGATAAATAGTCTGAGATGGATCTTTTCTGACCACCTGCAGGCAAGGAGGAACCGTCGAAAAATCTACTCCAGACGATTCGGAGCGCGAATTATAGTGGCAGACAGCAGGAGAATCAATGCCGGAGGCGCACTTGTAAGCGCAAAGTAGTAATGTCCGGTTTCTGCAAAGTTGTAATGTCCGCTT